>REAB01000223.1 GCA_004293645.1 Cytophagia bacterium
AAGTCTTTTGATTTGTAGAAAAACTAAAT
This sequence comes from Cytophagia bacterium, assembly GCA_004293645.1. Taxonomy (GTDB): domain Bacteria; phylum Bacteroidota; class Bacteroidia; order Cytophagales; family Spirosomataceae; genus REAB01. Next base: position 30 of record REAB01000223.1, read on the forward strand.
TACTTCTTTTTGCTCACTCTCCTCCTTTTTTTTTCTAAAACTGTAAACTGCATCGTGAAGGATGCCTAAAATAGATTAATATACCAGAAGCAACCCAAAAGGCGGGAATGCTACTGAGCATCTCCGTTTCTTTTGAGTTGATGAGTTGTTTCAAGTACAAAAGAGCCCAAGACAACAATAATATTCGGGTAAGTATCAAACTGTAGAAGGGCATTTCCTTTAAACTCTGAACAAAACCACTAAATATAGCAGCAGTAATCAGTACAAGAAATACACTCCAAACAATCCATTTTTTAATGGTTTTAGACCAAATGTTTTCTCTCAAAAATAAAGCCAAAGGAATATATTGAAACGGAATAAACGTATGATAAAGAAAAAGGTTGTTACGTCTAAACACTGACATATAATAGTCGGCATTTACTTCGAGAATGAATGTTAGGATAAAAAAATAGGTAAGATACTGCGCATCTTGGGGCAATTGCTCGTATTTCCATACGCCAGCAATCACCCCAATAAGCAGTATAGTTAAGGTAACCCATTCAACAGATGTCATTGAGAAACGAGAGAGGTATTAGGAGACGAAACGTTGAAAAAGCTTACTACGGCTCTTTGGGAAGGGCAAGGGTCAGTAGGAGGACAAGGCGAGGGTTCCTTGGAAAACAAGACAACATTTCGGTTGGGTGTTATGCCAATGTCTTCCATATCTTTTCCAATTGCTGTGATGGTAATGCCAATTCCAGTCACAGTCTTATCTTCTCCCTCGTACAAATAATCTTTTGTACCCAAATTGATGGCCAAACCAAAACAATCGCCTCCTTGCGCCAGTAGCTGTAAAATTAGGTCTTTGTGCAAATGAAATCTCAAAAATATACCCTTTAAATCGTTGAGGTTTACATTGCCAGGAATAGGAGGCTTAATGAATTTTTCCAAAAAACCTTTACCGCTTGTGTCCAAATCGGGAGCATCGGTAGGGGGCGACTCTTTGACTGATTCATCTCCCCAATTCGCTTTGCGAGTTTTGCTTGGGAAAATACCAGGCGCATCATTTTCAAGGTAGATTCTTTTGTAATTTTTTGAATTTTGGGTCATTGTGGTAAAAGTTTAGAAAGTAAATAGTTGTGAAAATATTTGGTTACAAAAGTAGCAGCTTGCCAAAATCTACGCAACGGGAAAAACACCCTTTTTGTACGGGGAAAATACGGTGCTAAAAAGGGTGTTTTTCCCGTTGGATGCCAACGAAAAGTGGTGGAACTTTGCGACAAGTTTTTAATTTCACATTTTCTAACCAAATTTTCAACATGAAATCACTCACTATTACTTCCGTATGGATACTGCTATCCATAAATCTTTTCGCTCAATCAGCGGATAGTTTACGTTTGAAACAAATACTACTGCAAACAGCAATTGTAAACGCTGAAAATGCTTTAAAAAATGCTCAAAATGCGCCAATTACTGCTGAGAAAACGGCATTAGATAACGCTAAAAAAGATGAATTGACTAATGCTAAATCAGTCAAAGAGTTATTAGGTGCTACTTTGCCAACGCCTCTTACTGGAGGTATTACTTTTAGTAAAAATGATAATGCTCCTGCTGAGACTAAAGTACTCATTTATAAAAACTTAGAAAAATTAATAGACAGGTACATTAAGGAAATAGAGTCCAATAAATGTATCCCGATAAAATGTTCTACAGATAAAAATGCAAAACAAAGTATAATAGTTTATAATGCAGTACTCTATAATTCACTGCCTGATTACAATACGTTGATAGACGAAATGAACCTTATTCTAAAAAGTTATCAATCGCAAATAGACAAAGTTTCAAATTCAGGTGCACAAAGCCCATTAGCAAGTATATCAATAGGCAACGAAGTTTTAAAAACGCTTATTAACGTATCTACTATGTTTCGTGCTGAAACCGATTTTAGAACCAATGATGAAACAATTGATGAGAGTACATTGATATCTATGATGAGGGCAAAAGACGGTTGTTGTACGAGAGAATACTATTATCCATCTATAATGTCTATCCCAAGATCTGAAAAAAGTCCACTTTTAAGTATTATCTTTAAATTAGATAGTTTAAAAACTGACTTACAGGGAAAAATTGATAAGTATAAGGAAGAAAATAATGAACCTTTGCTTGAACAGAAAAAAGAATTAACTACTCAAAAAACAGAAAAAGAGAAAAAAATCTCAACAGCGAGAGCTACGGAAAAAGTTAAATTACAGGAAGAAATTGCTGATTTAGCAAAAAAAATTGCAGAAATAGATAAAGAAATATCCCTGACGGGAAAAGAGTTTGATGATAATAAAGCTAAGGCCGATGCTGTCTATGACAGGCTAAGAGAAGGGATTTTCCAAATAGACTCAACTTCTAAATCTACACTACTAAAATTACTGCTGAAAACCGAAGGTCTTTTAGGTAAATTAAGACAAAATGCTTATACGCTAAGAATAACGGCAAAAGGCAAAGGAACAAATAAAGTTAAAAAATTTCTTTGGGGAACAACGCTCAAACATTCTGGATTTGTAGAAATGGAGTACCAACTTTTTGATGCCAATGCTGTACTGATACAAGCCAATACTTTCTATGAATATAGCCCTTATACCAAAACAAAAGATATAAAATAGCCATGGAAACCAGACGTGTAATTGTCAAAATGAAGGAAGGATATGCCTTGTCAGAATTTCTAAGATCTGACAAAGAAACCTTGAAAGCGGAATCTCTTGGACATTTTGAAAAAGATGAAAACTTCAAAAGCCATAAAGAACCACTTTCAATAGAAAATAAAGTTCGAGAAGAAGAACACTATAATTCTTCATTTTATCAAAAAATGGGTAAAATGGACAAGGAGATCTACCGCTCCTTTAAAGTAGACTGTCAAAGTCAAGAAGATTTTAATAGTGTAATGAATCAATGCGAAAATCAAAAGGAAAAAGTAGAATCGTTTTATGAGGACGGACATATTTATTTCCATGATTTACCCAATGATCCAGAATTTATCAAGACACAACGAAAAGTATATGAACAATTAGGTGTAGAAGAGTGCTGGGATTTTACTAAAGGCACTGGCCAGATAGTTGCAGTAATAGATACAGGAGTGGTCGTCAATCACCCCGATTTGACAGAGAACCTTTGGAAAAAGGGTAGTCAGATAGGTTACACTTATCCTAACACTCAAAAAATGGATGATTCATTTGGACATGGAACAGGCGTATCAGGCATAATAGCAGGAACTGGGAACAACGGAATAGGAATCATAGGAACTGCCCCTGAAGCTATTATTCAGATGCACAAGCTGCAACTTAGTGGGGGTAAAACATTTATGAGTGAAGCTATAACTGCTATAAACGTTGCGAAACAAGAAAAAATAAAAATTGTAAATTGCAGTTTTGGAGTTTTGCCAAATTGGAGAAATAGCGAGGCAGAAAAAAAATTTCAACATTCAATTAATCAACTTACAGATGTGATGTTATTCGTTTTTTCAAGCGGAAATGGTACTAAGAATAATATGATAGGCATAGATATTAGCAATACATTTCTGAACGAAATAAATAATGTTTTGAAAGTAGGTGCTTTAAATAATAATAGTCGTAAGGCTTCTTATTCCAATTTTGGCGATGATGTCGTTTATGCCTTTGGCGATATAATGAGTACCGATAATAGAAACTCTTACAGTGTTTTTCAGCATACTTCTGCCGCAGCACCACAAGTTTCAGGAATTTGTGCTTTATTGATGAGTTATAACACTAACATTCCTATCCAAAAAGTTAAGCAGGCAATCATTGATACTGCCAGTTCTTCCAACAAAAAAGTAAATGCTTTCAAAGCCTTCAAGCAAATCCAAAAAGAATTTGCTTGAAGGCGTATAAGGCTTCTTTGACTTAGCAGAATTGTCCAAAAAAATAAAACCAACAGTTTTGCCCCTAAAAACCAAACAAAAAGCCCGAACCAACGTTCGGGCTTTTTGTTTGGAGCAGAAATTTATTTTTACTTTCCTTGCTGCGATGCTTGGTCGCGGGGGTCGTAGCCAGGCGCGAAGAGCGGATATTGGTCAAAAATAGTTCGTACCACCGTTCGATAATAGTTGTTGGTGGAGTTGGGATTTCTGAAAATACCCGATGCGTAGCCGCGCCACACCACTTGGTCAGATTCGGCATCAATGAGCGAAATAATGAGCGTGCCTTTATCAAGCGAGTAACGCACGGGTTCGTATTTAAAAGAGTCGTCCTCGGTGTCCACCCAGTTTTTGATAACGGGTTGCGTGTAGCCCTGGTAGCGGAGGTTGTCGTAGAAAATGCCATAATTAACAAGCAACGTAGGCTTATTGGTGGTAAGCCGATAGCCTCGCGCCTGCATTTGGCGGTGAATGGCATTGTAAACTTCGGTACAGATGTTGCCCGTGTCGCGTTCACATTCTAAAAAAGCGTAGGTGCTGTACGCCTTAAAATTGGTTTCGTAACTGTAATCATGCTCTACGAAAATCTTTCGCGTGTTGTTGCAGCTTGCGCCCCACACTATTACACTACCAAGCAGTAAAAATTTGAGCAACTTCATAGAGAGTACGGTTTAAAGAATAGAATGATGACAACGAAAGTATAAAATTACGAAATTTTATGAATTATCAAATTTTCCAATGATTATTCTCCCGAATAATACCGAATGGCGCTCTTTATTTCGGCTATGCCTACGGTTACATCGTACGCGCAACTACCCACACCGCTCAATAACGAAAACCGCAACTGGCCGTTTTGGTTTTTTTTATCCTGCTGCGCCAACTTGATAATGACACCTGCGTGGACTTCTTTGAGGGCTACTTTACCGTACACTGAAAATATAAACTCTTCAACTTGCTCTAATGTTTGCAAAGACACCATTTTTCGACGATAAGCCAAGTACGTTTCCATGACCATACCCGCCGCAATGGCCTCTCCGTGCAGTAATTTAAGTTTGGGATTGTCCAAAAAATAAGTTTCTACGGCGTGGCCGAGGGTGTGGCCAAAGTTCAATATTTTGCGCAATCCTTTCTCCGTTGGGTCTTGCGCCACTATCTCAGACTTAACGGCCACCGAGTGCGCTATCAAAGCTTCCCAGTCTTGTTCAGAGAGTTCGCGCTGCCTGATGTCTTCCCATTTGTGGGCATCGGCAATGAGGCAATGCTTCACTACTTCGGCAAAACCAGAGCGTAGCTCAACATACGGCAAAGTGGCCAAAAAAGTGGAGTCTATCAGCACTTTTTTTGGCATTGTAAAAACGCCGAGGTGATTTTTGAAGCCTTGAAAATCAATGCCCAACTTGCCACCCACGCTGGCATCTACTTGCGAGAGCAGGGTAGTGGGTATTTGGACAAAGTCGATGCCGCGCTTGTAGGTGGCCGCACAAAAACCGCCCATGTCGCCTATTACGCCGCCGCCCAAGTTGAGGAGTAGCGCGTGGCGGTCGAGTTTCAGGCGGGTCATTTTGTTCCAAATCTGCTCGCAGGTGCGAATATTTTTGTGGGTTTCGCCCGCCGATATGGTAATGAGGCGGTGCGTGGGCAACAGGTTTTTCAGCAGCGGATAGCAGTGTTTTCGGGTGTTGGTGTCGGCCAAAACTACAATTTTAGAGTAGTTTTTGTTTTCCAAAAAAGCCGACAAACTGACCGATAAAGCACCAATTGTAACAGACATGCGTAATGAGTTTATCTTTTTGATACTTTATTTTGTGAAATACCCCGCTGCCGACTGCACCGAAAACGGGTGTCGCCCACTTCGCTCAGTGCGGCGTGTTTGGTGCTGCGGCCTTGCACCCGCTCACGCCAGCGTCGCCACGAAGCAGCTTTCAACTCGCGCCGCATGAGGGTTATTACCTCTTGCTCCACCAGCCCGAACTGCGCTTCAATGGCATCAAACGGCGTGCGGTCTTCCCAGGCCATTTCTATGACTCGATTCACGTCGTCGGGTGGTAGTAACAGTATTTTTTCAGTCGCTTTCATTGGTCAATGGGCATTAGTCAACGGTCATTGGGCTGATATTCAACTACAAATTTCAAACTACAAACTGCACGGGGACTGATATTCAACTACAAATTTCAAACCACAAACTGCACGGGCCGCTCTGTATCCATTTCAAACCGTTATCAGTCCTGGTCGGTGGGTTTTTGATTGGGGTCTTCTAAATAAATCTCTACTAAACCCTCTGGTAGATTGACGAGTAGTTGTTTTTGGTCGCGGTTTACGGTTAAAACAATATCTTCATTGACGGGTATGAGCATTTCTTTGCCCTCAAAAATCATCGAAATCAAATCTTGGGTGGGCATGGTATAAACCTGCGAAACGCGCCCCAACGCGCCTAAACGTTGGTCAATTACCGTAAAGTCAATGATTTCGTGGTAATAAAAGCGGTCTTCGTCGAGTTCTTCCAAATTGTCGTCGGGCAAAAACAGCGAACAGTTGATGAGCGGCGTCGCTTCTTCAATTCGGTTAATGTCCTCAAACTTTACAATGGCTTTGCTTTCTTTTTGAACGTTGATGTGCGTAATAAAATACGGCACTAATTCGCCTTTTATCTCCAAAAACACCGATTCCAAATCGTCGTAATCTTCGGGATAATCTACGTCCAAAAAAACAATGACCTCTCCTTTGGTACCGTGGGTGCGGGTAACGTGGCCTACCCGAAAACAATCTTCTTTTGTCATGTTGTTGTTATAAAAAAATGGTACGAACCTATCGTTGATAGACCCATACCATTTTTATTCATTGGCTTAGATTTTACTCAGCAGCAGGTTTCTCTTCGGCAGTAGCTTCAGTTACTGGTGCAGCCTCGGCAACTACTTCTTCTACAACTGGTGCAGCCTCAGCAACTACTTCTTCTACAACTGGTGCAGCTTCGGCAACTACTTCTTCTACAACTGGCGCAGCTTCGGCAACTACTTCTTCTGCCACTGGCGCAGCAGCTTCGGCAACTACTTCTTCTGCTACTGGTGCAGCCTCAGCAACTACTTCTTCTACAACTGGTGCAGCTTCGGCAACTACTTCTTCTACGGGAGCTTCTACTACATTTTTCTTGGCAATAGCCGCCGCACGGGTGGCGTTTACTTTACGTTCTGCGTCCAATGCAGCTTGTTTGGCATCAACCTGCGTCTTCACCAAACCGTCTTTCTTGCCTTCTACCTTCGACGCTTTTTCTTGCAACCAAGCCTCAAAACGAGCATCGGCTACTTCTTGCGTAATAGAACCTTTGTTTACACCAACCTGTAAGTGCTTGCGCAACATAACGCCCTGGTGGCTCAAAAGCGAGCGTGTAGTGTCGGTTGGCTGTGCGCCATTCAACAGCCATTTTACGGCTTTTTCTACATTTACCAATACAGTGGCAGGGTCGGTGTTTGGGTTGTAAGTTCCCAATTTTTCAATGAAGCGACCATCTCGTGGTGCTCTTGCGTCAGCTACGACGATGTCGTACATTGCTGCTTGTTTGCGTCCGCGACGCGCTAAACGAATTCGTACCATTTGGTTTGTTATTGTTTATGGCGAAGGAACACGTCCTTCTTATTAAACGAGGGCGCAAAAGTAACATTTTTTGATCAGAAAGACAACAAACTTCAACGATATTATCGCAACAGGAGCGAGGAGTCGCCATAACTCAAAAACCGATAACCGTTTTGGAGGGCAGCTTGATACACTTTTTTCCAGTCGTTACCCAGTAGCGCGGCCACGAGCAACATCAACGTCGAGCCAGGTTGGTGGTAGTTGGTAATCAGCCCTTTGCAGAGCTTGAAATCGTAGCCAGGCACAATATAGATTTCCGTTTCGCCAATAAGTTGCGCCAAATGGTGGGTTTCAAAGTAACTTAACACCGCTGCAAGAGCGGCTTTGGCAGATGGCAGTTCGGATGGGTTGCTGTGTTGGTAAGGATAATATTGCTCAATAAAAAAGAACGCCTCGTTTTGAGAAGATTGTTGGAGCAATTTTACACCAAACCAATACAAACTTTCCAATGCGCGCATGGAAGTAGTACCCACTGGAATTAAATTGTTGGCGTTTTGGTGCAAATCAACCAGCATCTTTTTGGTAAAAACCACCTGTTCGGCGTGCATGGTATGCTCCACTGCGTTGGCCACTTTAACGGGCTGAAACGTGCCAGCACCCACGTGCAACGTAATAAAAGTATGGCCTATTCCCTTGTTTATGAGGTTATTAAATACGTTTTCGGTAAAGTGTAAACCTGCCGTTGGAGCAGCGACCGCCCCTTCGGATTTTGAATAAACCGTTTGGTAGGTTTCGGTATCGTGGGCTTCGGTATCTCGATTGAGATAGGGGGGGAGCGGTATTTCGCCAATGGCCTTTATGAGCGTTACAAACGAAATAGGGTCATTATTGCTCGTGTTTTTCCACCAAAACCGAACCCAGTTTTTTTCTGCATCTTCAATTTGGGCGTTCAATTCGAGGGCTAAATCGGGTAAGTTCAACTGCAATATTTCGCCCGTTTTCCAGCGTTTTTTATTGCCAATGAGGCACGCCCACACGCAGGAGTCGGTGGTTTGCATGGCCTCGTGCACCAGCCGCGTGGGTTGTTCGGGGTGCAACAAGAAAACTTCGATGGTACCACCCGTTGGTTTCTGAAAATAAATTCGGGCGGGAATAACTTTGGTGTCGTTGAAAACCAAAAAACTACGGGGTGGCAGGTAATCGGAAACGTCAGAAAAACGCGCGTGTTCAAGCTCGCCTTGCCGATAAACCAGCAGTTTGGAACTGTCGCGCGGAGAAACGGGATATTTGGCAATTCGTTCGTCGGGGAGGTCGTAGCGGTACTCGTCCAACAAAATAACGTCGGGTTTCATTCGATTACTGTTTGGATATAATTGGGGAAGATTGCCCTATGACTATTGACCAAGATGCCCGCGCGCGGCCCCGCACTTACCACTTACCACTGACCATTGACCATTGACCAGGTATTATTGACGCTTGCCAACGAGAAAATACCCAGAGCCGCTATGGTATTGATGGCCGCCACGAGACAATAAAACCAGTTTTTGAGGTGTTCGTTTAGGGCTTCGCGGTTGGCACTCCAAGCGGCTTGGTTTGGAATGGGTAACAGGTGGCTGGGCATGGTTAATAAACGCCGACCAAGACCCAGCAGAAACACATTGTTGACCAAAATGAGGCCCATGGCAATGTAGAATATGTCTGATTTTCGGAGGTATTTGTCGGCTTTGCCAAATTGGTCAAAATGCACGCCCACGTCTTCGCTAAAAAGTGTGTAGCTGAACACCGATAACCCAAAGACCAAGAGTATAGAAAGTACCCGCCAGGTACCAACAATGAACGAAGAAATTTTCATGGTTTTCATCAATTGGCGTTGATTTCTATTTCTTCACCGTAGCTATCCTGAAATTTAAAGTCGCTCAGTGCCAGTGAGCTATCTATCAAGATATTGACCCAAGTTTTATACTTAAAAAACCATTTCAAACGTGCCGATGGGAAGCCCTGCGTAAAATAAGCGTGCAGATATGGGTGTAATACCAGCGTTACTTTTGGCTCATTTTGCTTGGTAAGTATGTAGTCAAGGTTGGTTTCGATGGTGTCTGATATTAAAATACTGGGCTGAACCGTACCCGTTCCGTTGCAGGTGGGGCAAGTTTCGCGGGTTACGATGTTGATTTCGGGGCGCACGCGTTGCCTTGTAATTTGCATCAAACCAAATTTTGACAAGGGCAGCACCGTAAACTTAGAGCGGTCGCCTTTCATTTCTTCGCGCATCACATCAAAAATTTGCTTTTTGTGTTCTGCTTTGCGCATGTCAATAAAATCAATGACAATAATACCGCCCATGTCGCGGAGCCGAAGCTGGCGCGCAATTTCTTTGGCGGCTTCTTGGTTGGTATGCAGTGCGGTGTCTTCTTGGCTACCTTCGTTGTTCGATTTATTGCCGCTGTTTACGTCAATTACGTGCAATGCCTCGGTGTGTTCAACGATGAGATAACCGCCATTTTGCAAACTTACCGTGCGACCAAACAACGACTTGATTTGTTTCTCAATACCCACTTGCTCAAAGAGTTTGCTTTTACCGTTGTGGAGTTTGAGCAGGTTTTCTTTGTCGGGGGCAATGGTCTGAATAAAATGGCGCGTGTCTTCATACATTTCTTTGGTATCTACCGTGATGCTGTCGAACGAGTCGTTGAGCAAGTCGCGGAGAATAGAAGACGCGCGGTTCATTTCGCCAATGATGCGGTCGCAGGGTTTGGCATCGCGCAGGGTTTTCATACCGTCTTCCCATTTTTGGAGCGAAGTTTTGATGTCGCGTTCCAAATCGTCCACGTCTTTGTCGGCGGCAACGGTACGGACAATAATGCCAAAATTGGGAGGGCGCACTGAGTTCATCAAACGTTGCAGGCGGTTGCGCTCGGCTTTATCGGTAATTTTTTTAGAAATATTGACCGAATTTGAAAAAGGTACCAGCACCGCATAACGTCCCGCAATCGAAATATCGCAAGAAAGACGAGGGCCTTTGGTAGAAATAGGTTCTTTAACAACTTGAACTAAAATGGGCTGATTTTTGAGTAATATTTTATCAATTTTACCCAATTTATCAATCTCGGCTTCCATCTTGAAGTTGTCAAGTTTGCCCGAAGGTACTCGTTTGGCAATAACGTCTTTGGTGAGTTTGTTGAGCGAGTTGATGTTTGAACCTAAATCGTGGTAATGCAAAAAGGCATCTTTTTCGTAGCCAATATCCACAAAGGCTGCATTCAGGCCCGTTACGAGCTTTTTGACCGTACCGAGGTAAATATCGCCAACCGTAAAGCTACTTTCCGATTCCTCAACGTGGTACTCCACCAATCTTTTATCGTGCAAAAGACAGATTCTTGTACCTTTTGGTGAGGCACTAATGACAAGTTCGCTACTCAATGTAAAAATTATAATAAAGGTGGAAGAAACAATTTGTAAAAAGCAGCATGGTATTTTCAACTTCAAAAGGAAGCATTACTGATTGATAACAAAAAGCTTAAATTGTGAAAAACCAAGACACAAAAAGCGCCTTGGTTTTCTATCGTCAGATTACTTTTTCTTGTGTCGGTTTTTTCTGAGGCGTTTTTTGCGTTTGTGGGTCGCTATTTTATGTCTTTTTCTTTTCTTACCGCAAGGCATAATTGTATTGTTTTAAGGTTGAATATGTATTTTCTGGATTGTATAGCAACAGAACTATTTCAGTTCTTGTTCCAATTCTTTGATAGCCGCTTGGATAGTTGGGTCTTGTTCGGTCTTTTTTACCAACTCCAACGCTTCTAAGGCTTCTTTTTTCTTACCCAATTGGGCCAAGGACACCCCCAAGTAAAACCTCACTTTGGTGTTGCTGGGGTTTACTTTTAAAATTTGGGCAAACCGGTCGGCGGCTTTTTGGTACTGGTTAGAGCGCATTGACAACATTCCCAAATTAAAGAGTGCCAGTTCGTTGGTTGGGTCGGCTTCTAAGATTTCTCTGAGCAGCATAATTCCCTGCATCGGGTTTGGCGTTGAGACGTAAGTCATGGCCAAATTTGCCTTTGCCGAAACCAAATTGGGGTTTTTGTCGAGGGCTTTTTGGTACCACTTGCGGGTTTTCTCTCCCAACTCGTTGCTTTGTTTTTCGTTGGTAGCAAAGCCATACGCATCATAATAGCGGTCGCCTGCTGCCATGATATTGGGCAACGTTGGGTCCAACACGGCTACTGTTTCGGCGTACTTGGCGGAACTGTCAAAACGTTTTTCTTTGGCATACCAAACCGAGAGTTCAGTGGCACTTTTTACTTTGCTGGCTTGCGAAGAAGCCGTTTGATAGATATTCATCAAACGTTTTACTTCATTTTGCTGACTTTGCGTAAGTGCCGTGCTGTGCGCAGCAGGAGCAACCTTGCTTGTTGTATCGCTACTCGAAGAAGATGCTTCCTTACTTTCTGACAATTGGCCCGTTTTCGTATTGACTACTATTTTGGGCAGGCTGTACAGCACTCCAACGGAAGCTACGGCCAGTACCACAATAATCAATAAGGTGCGTTTCATAATTTTCAGACGTTCTTCTGCTTGGTAGTTTTATGACTACTTTACTGCGTCTTTCACTTGTTCAACGAAAGTTTTGGCGGGCTTAAAGCTGGGCACAAAATGCTCGTCAATGACGATAGCCGTATTTTTTGAGATGTTGCGGGCTACCTTTTGGGCACGTTTTTTATTAACGAAACTACCAAACCCGCGAACATAAATGTTTTCGCCTTTGGCCAACGAATCTTTTACCACGGTAAAAAACGTTTCGAGGGTTTGTTGAACATGAGCTTTGTCAAGGCCTGTTTGGTCGGCAACTGATGAGATTACGTCTGCTTTGGTCACTGTTGTAAAACTTTTAAGTTGTGAGTTGGTTACTGTGTTGTTGATTCTTTAATATTGAGCAATCAAAACCTACTTTACTAATATGATATGAGTGCGTGACAAAATCGGGGCAACTGGTAAAAAAGGTAAAGGGAATGGCCTTTAGATACGCCTCTTAATACGACCTCTCCCCGATTTTGTCAAAAACTACTAATTTTCAGTAAACTATCGAAATATTTGTGTGCTTTATTTATTACTTTTTTTTTGAAATAGGTTGGAAATCAAGTCTTTTGCCCAAAACATAGTTGGTTGGTATCATCGGCACTGCCGCGATTTGCCGTGGCGACACACGCGCAATCCTTATTTTATTTGGCTCTCTGAGGTCATTTTGCAACAAACGCGGGTGGCGCAAGGAACGCCCTATTACCTCAAATTTGTGGAACAATATCCTACTATTTTTGACTTGGCCGCCGCGCCCGAACAAGAGGTAATGCGGCTTTGGCAGGGCTTGGGATATTACTCGCGGGCCAGAAATCTGCACCAAACGGCGCAGTATATTGTCCAAAACTTGAACGGTCAATTTCCTGATAGCTACCAAAAGTTGCTCCAATTAAAAGGAATTGGGCCTTATACGGCGGCGGCGGTTGCGTCGTTTGCTTACAATGAGGCGGTGGCCGTGGTAGATGGGAACGTGTATCGGGTGTTGGCGCGGGTGTTTGGCATTGACACCGACGTTGCCTCGACGGCAGGCAAAAAAGAATTTGCCCATTTGGCGGCTCAACTCATAGACCAGGCGCAGCCAGCCACCTACAACCAGGCCATCATGGAGTTTGGGGCCATTCAGTGCCAGCCCGTTAGTCCAGATTGTTTGCTGTGTCCGTTGCAGGGGCAGTGCCTGGCCAACGCCACGGGTAGGGTGGGGGAGTTGCCCTTCAAAACCAAGAAAACAAAAGTACGCGGGCGGTTTTTTAACTATTTGGTATTTCGGCAGGGCAACAGCATAGCCCTTCAACTGCGCACCAACCGCGATATTTGGCAACAGTTGTACGACTTTTATTTGGTAGAAACCGACGACCTCGTTTCGGATTTAGACCAACTGCCACTCGAAAACACAACTGGTACAATAACGGGGCCGTCGCGGGTTTATACGCATATTTTAACGCATCAGCGCATACAGGCGCAGTTTTGGCAGGTGCATTTGGCCGATTCGCAGGCGGGAGTGTTGCCCGTTGGCTTGCAATTATACACGCCCGATGAAATCGAAGCCTTGCCCAAACCCGTTTTGATTAGTGCTTATTTGAAAGAATATTTTTAGTTGAAAATGTGAATAATCGCGGATATTTTTTGCAGATTTGTACCAGCTTTTTTGTAATTTTAGACTTTCATCAATTAAGTCCAAAATCAAGAATTTTTGATGCTTTATTTGTAACTTTTAATCTAACTACATCATGGCAGGCGTAAACAAAGTAATTTTATTGGGCAATCTGGGCAGCGACCCAGAAGTGCGGTATTTGGACAGCGGATCGGTGGTAGCCAAATTTAACATTGCTACCTCAGAGTCATATACGACCAAAGGCGGTGAGCGCGTAGAACAAACCGAATGGCACAAAATTGAACTCTGGGACAACTTGGCCAAAACTGCCGAGCAATACCTCAAAAAGGGCAATACGGTTTATGTAGAAGGTAAAATAAAAACAGAACAGTGGACGGACAAAGACGGCGTACAAAAGTCGGGTATTCGCATCAGAGCTACTTCGATGACCCTGGTGGGTGGGCGAAGAGAAAGTGCGGAAGGCGACTCGCAGCCCAGCGCACCAGCCGCCAGCCGCCCAGCGGCTACGCCCCCAGCCGCCAGTTCAGCACCTGCTTTTGATAGCGTGTCGGCGGGCAGTAGCGAAGACGATTTGCCGTTCTAAAAAAGGTAACGAAAATAATAAGAAACGGAGTGATGGGTAAAAAAACTGTCGCTCCGTTTTTGGTTATAAATGGGTTACAGAAACCTTAGCTCCACCCAAAGTTGCCCAAAAAGATGAATGAAAATCAATTCAAACAGCTTCTTCAATTACAAACCTCAAATTACAAACTGATTGATGCCTCTCCCCGACGAATTTTTGCAGTATCCGTTGCGCCGCCACGGCATGGACCACGACCGCTACCAGTGGTCGAATTTATTTGAACGTAGCCCCGTTTTGTGGGAAAATGACACAAAAGTAGCCGTACTGATAACCGTTCCCATTGAGTTTTTTCCGCTCAATCCACAAGGAAAGCCTTTTAAATCACCAGGTAGTATGGTTACGGCTTACCCCGATTTTAGGCACTACACCACCCGCGACTACGGCAACCGAGTGGCCGTATTTCGGTTTTTGAAATGTTTTAAAGACCTGAATATCAAGGCCAATTTTGCCGTAAACTCAGAAGTAGCCGAGCGATACCCCGCTTTGATTGCCGAAATTGTGGCCGATGGCCACGAAATTGTAGCCCACGGCATCAACATGGACACGCTCCACTACGGTGGCATGGACGAAGCCCAAGAACGCGCCCAAATCGAAACATCGGTCAATACGTTGCGGCGGCTATCGGGGCAGGCCGTTGCAGGGTGGATGTCGCCAGCGGTGTCGGAGTCTTTCAATACGCCCGACTTGCTGACCGAGTTTGGCATTAATTATGTGTGCGACTGGGCCAACGACGAGCTGCCTTATCCCATCAAAACAACCAACGGCGACTTAATGGCCCTGCCCGTGTCGCAAGAACTCAACGACCGCCAAATTATTGTTAATTATCACCACACCGAAGAAAGTTTTGGGCAGCAAATCAAGGACCAATTTGATTGGCTGTACCACGAATCTGTGCGGTACGGCGGTCGTATTCTGTCATTGACGCTGCACCCGTACATCATGGGGCTGCCGTACAGAATCCAAACTTTGCGCGAAGCCTTGACCTACGTCATGTCCAAACCAAACGTGTCTGCCCTGACTGGAACAGAAGTTTTAAAGCCTTTTGTTTCGGACGCGGCGGCCTTGTAATTTGCGCAATAAGTAGTTGGGCAGAAGTAGGCGGTTCGCCGCCGCCATTATATTATTTTTGATTTGTAATAAAGAGCAATTTGGTAGTAATAAATTGATAAACAGATAATTACAACAAATTACTGTAATTGCAAACAATTACGAGTAAGTACTTAATCTCCTCTCTTTTTTTAGACTAAACGTCCCCAAACCAACATGAAAAAGTTCTTTTTTGCCCGTTTTCTTTGCATTCTGTGCGCTCCCTGCTTTGCCCAAAACCTGCCCGACACGGGCATTAGTGGGGTGTATGAAGTGATGGTAGCCACCCAAAACCCGCAGTACGTGATTCGTTATTTTGGCGAATTTGGCTTCACCGTGCGCGATAGTGCGGTGTACAGCGCAGCCCAAACCAAAGAATTGTACGGCATTGATTCCAAACTAACGGCGTATCGTTTGCAAAACGGAGCCATTGATTCGCACGGCTTGCTGCGAATTTTGGTGTGGGAAAAACCGCTTGGCGAGGGCGTGGGTTACGTGCAGCCCGAAACCATTGGGCAGCGCATGGCCGTGATGCTCACCGACGACATCATCAGACTGGTGGATATTTACAAAAGCGAACGCGCCAACGGCGAAAAATGGTTGCCCATTGAACCCATTTTTGATGACCCGCTCAAAATAAAAGTAGGCCAAAAAATAGACTTTTTCAATCGGCCTTTGGGCGTGCGCGAAACTGCCGTGTATGGCGATTTTTTTACCCACGTATTTTTTCAACGCTACGGCTACACCATCAATGGCTACGGTACCGTAACCACCAACGCACGCCTTAAAACCAGCGAATTTACGCACCACGATTTTATGATAAAAGGCGATATTGACGTGGTAACACGCTATTATTCAGAAGCATTGGGCATGAAACCCGAACAAAAAGAACACAGCATAGACGGCGATTGGCTCAAAGGCCCTAAGCAAGTTTTTCAGATGCCCGATGGCTATTCGCACGATTATCGGGGTTTCGTGTCGCCCAACAACATTTGTGGAAAGCTCAAGTTTTTTGCGCCACGCGCCCCCAAACCCGACCGATCCGAGCACCAACGCATTGGCGAAATGGGCATGACGCTTCACTCGTTTTACACGCCCAAGCTACAAATGGTGTACGATTTGGTACAAAAACAGGGCATCAAGACGAGTAAAATTCTGAAAAATGAATTCAAAGAAAACGCCTTTGTTTTTGTGGGGCCAGACGGTGCGGCTTGGCAAATCATTGAACGCCAAGAAAGCCAGCACAAACCCAGCACGAAGTTAGAATTTACGTTCTTGAAAAACTAATTACTGCGGGAGGCTTTCAATCCAACTTCTCACGAGGGCAACGCCTTCGCGGTGGGTTATTTTGCGGCCTACTTCGGGCATCATTACGCCTGGGTCGGTAGATTCCATTCGATAAAGCAAGATAGAATCGTCGGGTTTGCTGGGTACAATATCCGAGCGGCGACCGCCCGTGCCTCGCCCTGCGGCTACGGGCGCTTTATGAAACCCCAGCGTCGTAAAGTCTTGATTATGAACACTTAGATTCAATCCAGAAGTGCTGGCGGGGCCGTCGGGGCGGTGGCAGTGGGCGCAATTAATGTCCAAGTAGGCGCGGGCGCGGTCGTTGAGGTTGCCCGTTGCTGGGTTGTTCCAAATGGGTAGTTTGGGTACTTGAGCCAAGTCGGGCAGTTGGCGCAAATACCCCGCTTGCGCCCAAGTACTGAGTTGATTTTCGGTGCTTTGGAGCTTTCCCCACTGCTGATACGCCCCGTTGAGTTGCCGCGCCGACGGTCCGATTGGCATCATTTTTTCGTTGATGTTGTGGCAACCTTTGCACTGGTTCAAGTTAGGAATTACGTAATGATGTTGTTGCAATTTGCCAGCCGCATCGGTATAGGCCACTTGCTTAAAATCGCCTGCCACTTCCAGCACGGCATCGGTTTGGGTGTCGTTCCAAACATATTCCAATGCCTTCCAGCCGTCTGCTTCGTGAATGAGCAGTCGTGTTTCCATGAGCTGACGGCCCAGTTCGGGCTTTCTGAAATCTTTGGGATAATAAAACGTTTTGATGATGGTAGTACCCACAGGAAAATCAAAAACTTCTTGGTCGTTGTAGTTTACAAAATACTGGCTATCAGGCAGTTGAACGAAGCGCAGCTTTTCGGCATAATCCGAAAAAAGGGGCGTGTTGAGCGAGTAGGGGAGTACGCCCGCCGCAGGTCGTTGGTCGGCGATATTGCCCACAAAAAACGCGTACTCCGACAAGTTTTCTTTGGGAGCAGTAGCGGCGTTTGGTTGGGATTGATAAAACCCCGCAAGCAGAAAAAACGAGAGAGAAATGAGCAACAAAACCGCCTTTTTCATAAAAAAGTGGGGGTTTATGGTTATTTCAAATGTTGAATAGCAGCCATGCGGTCGAGTTCAATTTGGGCTTTTAGCGCGTCCAAGCCTTCAAATTTTTGCTCTGCCCGAATGTATGCCACTAAAACTACAACGATTTTTTCGCCGTAAATGTCTTCGTTAAAATCAAAAATATGCACTTCTTGGGTGCGCCCCATTCCACTCACGGTGGGGCGAAGGCCGATATTCATCACGCCGCCGTACATTTGGTGGCGTACTTGAACGCGTACCGCATAAACGCCATCGGCAGGAATGAGCTTAAAAGCCTCCGAAACCTGCACGTTGGCCGTTGGAAAACCCAGTGTGCGCCCCAGCTGTCGGCCTTTGGCTACCAAACCCGTAAAGCTATACTGTCTTTGCAATAACTCATTGGCTGTTTGTATGTTACCTTCCAAAAGTGCCTGCCGTATTTTGGTTGAACTCACCGTGAGGTTGTCTATTTCTTGGCGCGATATTTCTTCAATCTCAAAACCATAACGCAAAGCATTTTGTTGCAAATATTCAAAACTTCCTTCGCGGTTGCGGCCAAAATGGTGGTCGTAGCCAATCACCAATTTTTTGGTACCGATGGTTTCTACCAAAATTTGCTGCACAAACTCCTCCGAAGACAACTCGCTAAACTCGCGTGTAAATGGAATAACTACCAGATGTTGCACCCCGTTTTGACTTAAAAATTCAATTTTTTCGTCCAAAGTAGAAAGCAGGCGCAGATTTTGGCTGTCTTTTGAAACGACCATGCGCGGGTGAGGCCAAAAGGTTAGCACTACAGTTTCGCCGTTGGTGAGTTCGGCTATTTCTACCAAACGTTTCAATATTTTTTGATGCCCTAAATGCACCCCATCGAACGTCCCGATGGTAACAATTGCGTTTGGAAGTGTCTGAAAATCAGTGATATGATGGTAAACTTTCATTTAGTAGTTGTTGGGGGTGAGATTTGAAATAGCAGCATTTCAAACTTTAAACCTCCATCTTTTTTCTGTTAATAAAATCATCAATTTCTTCGGCATCTTTGAGCCAAAAATCGCCGATGCGCGTGCGGCAAAGTGCGCTCATGTACGCACCCGATTGCAGCAAGGCCCCAAAATCGCGGACCATACTGCGAATGTAAGTGCCTTTGGAACAAACAATGCGGAAGCTAATTTGGGGAAACGCGGCCGTATTTATCTCAAAAACCGTAACCGTAACCGTCCGCGCCTTTATTTCGACGACTTCGCCACGGCGGGCTTTTTTATAGAGCCGCTCGCCGCCCATTTTCACTGCCGAATAAATGGGCGGATACTGCTCAATAATGCCCGTAAGTTGGGTGGCAGCAGCCTGCATGGCCTCGGCGGTGATGTGTGCGGTTGGAAATTCGGCATCAAAAGCCGTTTCGAGGTCAATAGAGGGCGTAGTTTTGCCCAATACCAACTGGCCCGTGTATTCTTTTTCGGCGCCTTGGTAGTTGTCTATTTCTTTGGTTTTTTTGCCCGTACACAAAATCAACAAACCCGTGGCCAACGGGTCGAGGGTGCCAGCATGGCCAATTTTTTTGATTTTACAGGCTTTTTTGAGCTTATTTACGGCATCGAACGAAGTCCAAGTGAGGGGTTTATTGAGCAAAATTACTTCGCCTTCGTCGGTAGTTGGAGGTACAATCATTGGGCAGGCGGCGTAGTTTGAGCGGGAAATACATTGGCGTAAATGTCGCGGAGTGAAAGTTCGCAATTGCCAATTTTTAAGATTTGCTCCAACTGGTCGGCACTTGTAAAAAGCCACTCGTTGAGGTCGCCGATACGCTGAAAACTTTCCAGATAGAGTTCGTTTTGCGACACCAAAATGTATTGTTTCAACGATTTTATTTTTTGGTAGCAGTGCCATTTGGCGTGGCGGTCGTAGTCTTCGGTAGAGTCAGAAAGCACCTCAATTATAATCGAAGGGTTGAGCGTGGCTTTCATTTTCTTTTTGTAGTTGTAAAATTCGGTAGGGCCGCATACCACAATGGCACCGGCATAATAAAATCGATTACATTCGGGTATGTGCAACATTCGGTTGCTGGGATACACGCGGCAGTCGCTGTCAATGAGGCAGTTACCTAATAATCGAACCAAGTTGGCGATAATTAATTCGTGCTCTTCGGAGGCGTAGGCCATCATGCGTACCTCGCCGTTGAGGTATTCGCTGCGCTGAAAAGCCGTGTATTCGGTTTCTAAGTAGTCTTCTACGCTAACTTTTATTTGGGTTTCGGTCATGGGGTTTAACTTTCCACAAAGATACGATTACAGTTTAAAAACTAAACCACTTTGAGCTCATATCCCGCCAAAATTAACGCCAAAATAGCCCCACCCACCACGATGCGGTACCAACCAAAAACGCGAAAACCGTACTTGGTTAAGAAGTCAATGAAGAATTTGATGGCCAACATAGCCACTATAAACGCCACCACGTTGCCCACAGCCAGTAGCTTGATTTGCTCGTCGGTTAGCACAAAGCCGTCTTTGTAGTAATCGTAGGCTTTCTTGGCAGTGGCGGCAAACATAGTAGGAACGGCCAAAAAAAACGAGAATTCAGCGGCGGCTTTGCGCGAGAGTTTTTGGGTCATGCCGCCCACTATCGTTGCCCCCGACCGCGACACGCCTGGCACCATGGCAATGCACTGAAAAAAGCCAATTTTGAAAGCCGTTAAATAATCTACTTCGTCAGAGCTATCAATTTGTGATTTATTAAACCATTTATCTACAAAGAGCAAAATAATGCCGCCCACAAGCAGCGAAATGGCCACTCCGAGCGGGCTTTCCAACAGCGCATCGATGGCATCGCTAAACAAAATACCAAAAACGGCACTTGGAATGAAGGCCACTACGAGTTTGAAATAAAAATCAAGGCTTTTGAAAAACCGTTTGAAATACAGCACCACCACCGACAAGATAGCTCCCAGTTGAATGGCAACCGTAAAAAATTTGACGAAAGGGTCGGCGGCGATACCCATAAAAGACGAAGCCAAAATCATGTGGCCTGTTGAGGAAATGGGCAAATATTCCGTAATACCTTCGATTACGGCCAAAATAAGCGATTGAAGAAAATTCATTTTTAAATGGAGTGAGTTATGAGTCTTGGGTTATTAGTCATTAGTCATGGGTCATTAGTCATTAGTGAAAACTTGCTTTTAAGTATATCTTACGACTCACGACCCACGACTAATGACTAATGACTAATGACTTTTGCGAAAGATGGCGAAAAACTCCACTACGAAGCCCGACAGCACCAAAATAGGCCCCACGGTGAGGCCGAGTGTGCCAAAGCCAAATTCTTCTTTGTCCATACTCATTACAAAAAAGCCGATCAAAATAACGGCGATTCCCGCCAGCATCAGGGTGTAGTTGGTTTTACCAAAAGGTAGTGCGTTCTTTTTCATTTTTTTGTTTGTGTAGTTTGTAATCTAAATTTTTTGATTCAATCAACAATTGTTCCCCCAATTGGCTATTGGCGAACCCCCAACTCCTAATATAAATCGTCTAATGTCATCTTTAAATACCGAGAAAGCGACTGAAAAGTACTGGCTACGCCAATCAGAATGCCCAACAAAATAACGCCTGCCAAGAGTATGATTAGCTTTACGTTGTCTTGCAAAAGTCCCAAGCCTTCTATTTGACGGAGCGCAATTTGGAGCATTCCCACAATGAGGCCAGAGGCCACGAGGCCACTAATAAGCCCCTGCAATGCCCCTTTTTGAATAAATGGCCACTGAATAAAACCATTCGTAGCACCTACCAATTGCATACTTCTAATCAAAAAACGTTGTGAATATAGCGCGAGCCGAATGGTGTTGTTCATCAACAAAACAATAATAACGAGCATCACAATGGCAAAAGTGGCCAAAATGAGATAGACTTTGGTGAGATTTTGGTTGATTTGGTCGGCTAAGTTTTCTTGATACACCACTTCATACACGCCTTCCGTTTTTTCGAGGTCAATTTTAATTTGTTTGAGTTTTGCTTCTTCAAAAAAGAATTCTTGTAGCCGCACGCGGTAGCTATCGTGGAGGGGGTTGTCGCCCAAAAACTGGGTAAAATCTTCTTTGGTTTCGGCAATAAATTCTTTGGCGGCCACATCTTTGGAGATAAAAGACACCTGGGGTTTGTTTTCAAGAACCAACACGTACGGCTTTTTAACAATGACAGCTTGTACTTTTGCCACTTGCGTGGAGTCCATTTCTTTGTCGAGCATTACCCTTACCTCTATGTTTTGCTTGATAATTGAAATGAGTTTTTTAGATTGCACCACAATAAGCCCGCAAAATCCAATCAGAAAAAGCGCGGCCGTGAGGCTAATTACAATCATGGAGTTGGGGTAACTTCCTACTTTTTTCTTTTTGAGGCGCATAAATAAAACAAGACAGTTGGGCGGTCGAAAAGCCAATAATTTGAAAACAAGTTAATTTTAACCGTTGCAAAAATAAAGATTTATTTCAACATCGGGTCAATTCCCCCCGTTTCTGCTCTATTTTTGGCATCCTTCACGATGCAGTTTACAGTTTTAGAAAAAAAAAGGAGGAGAGTGAGCAAAAAGAAGTAATTTAGTTTTTCTACAAATCAAAAGACT
>REAB01000224.1 GCA_004293645.1 Cytophagia bacterium
TAAGTCTTTTGATTTGTAGAAAAACTAAATTACTTCTTTTTGCTCACTCTCCTCCTTTTTTTTTCTAAAACTGTAAACTGCATCGTGAAGGATGCCCTGCGCTTTGTATATTTCAACCCCGACGGCAGCACCACTTCCAGCAGCACGGGCGTGGTGCGAGCAGGAAAAATTGTCTGGAAAAACAGCAGCGACGACCAAACAACACGGCTTACGCTACACCGAGTTGAGTCAATGCAATAAGCCTATTGGCATACGGGGTAACTCCGCGAAATATAATCGCGCAAGTATTGGTTAAAAAAACTACTTTTGTAACTTTACTATTTTAATAAACAAATAGCGACCTCGACGGCCAAATGTTTTACCGCGCAGATGCCCTCAATTGCGATTTTGACGCGCTGGGCAAAAGAAGAGGGCCAAGCCCGCGCAGTTAAAGCATTTTTAAGCACCAATTTAACGCCGCATTTAGCCGCGCCGACGGTAGCTATCAATGCCATTTTAAATTTAGATGAAGTTATCACCAAAGAGTAAACTGTTTGACCATATCAATGATTTTTTGCCGCCTACTGCTCGTTATTTTTCTATTTAGTTTTTGTTCTTTTGCCCAAATTCCCTTAGACAAAATGCCCACGCCACCGAGTTCGGCGGGGCGGTTGTTTTACGTGCAGCGTAGTTCAAACACCAATACCATTATCTACGATGCCAACCTGCTGACCAACAAGACAATAGATGCCAAAAATCCCGTGAATGTTTACTGGATTCGTTACGGCGAGCGGGGGCAGCGCGAGTCGCTCAACTACCTGCAACGCACGCTGGCGTATGGCATAGATTGCCAACCAATTGTCAATGAACCAGGCAATTATGATATGAAATTGGTGTCGTACAAAAAGCGCCATCTCAAAGTAACGACCAATGCCAGCGGTGCGCCCGTGGCGCTCATTAGCATCAACGGCAAGATGCACCAGCTCTTGAAAGTCTATGCGTTAATCGAAGAAACGGGGCAACTGATTCCGAAAGTGAAATACATCGAACTCTTTGGCCGCGACCTCAAAACAGGCTTAGAAGTCTATGAACGCTTCAAACCGTAAAGATGATTTTTTGAAAAAAATACCACCTTAACCCGCCTTACACCTTACACCTTTCACCTTTACACTCTTTCACCTTTAAAATTCTATTTGTGTCTAAACCAACAGTCTGTTCGCTGGTTTTGGTAGGCTTTAAAAATGGTATTGACGGGTGCGCCGTGGTAGAGGTGGGCGTTAAATTGGGTCCGAACCAAGTAATTGAACGCGCCCATGTCGCCCGTATAAGCAGTTTTATTGTCGTGGTTGTGTTGTTGGTGGATGTTGCAGATTTTTTCGATAAAGGGCTGTATTACAGCACTATTTCCCCCAAAAATACCACAGTTGAGGAGCGATTCGGTGCTAAATTGCGCCTCGTAATCGGCGTAATCGGCTATTTTGTTGCGCAGGTGAGTGGCGTGGGCTTGCATCCATTCGTTGTGGAGTATTTGGGGTTCGTCGCCGCAAAAAAACGCGTGCTTGTTTTCTAAGAAGAGCGGTTGCTCAAAAGGATTATTGACCACCACCACGTCGGCTACGTCGGTAAAAAATACGTTTTCGATGTTATTGCCTTCTTTTTGCAAAAAATCTTGATACACCAAATACCGATACACGTTGGGATTGTACTGCGGGTTGTGGGTTATTTTGACAAAACGCACGTACTCGTTTTGGTATTTTTGGCAGGTTTCGTCAGAGAAATTGTTGTGAAAAATAACGCCGTTGAGTCGCAAAGCCGCCACCGAGTCGGCCCACTCTTTGACGATGGTGTAGTCGTCGGCGGGGAGCGTGGTGCTGCGGTTTACGTCGTAAACGCCCGCGATGTGGCAGGCCATGATAAAGTTGGCAGACATATCAGGCCGCAATGAGGGTGTCTGAGTGTTGGCGTTTCATTTTAGAGCAAACACTATTGGGACTGTTTCGGTAGTAAATATAGGTGCGTAAATCTACTTTTTTGACGCGGTATTGCTGCGAGGCTCTTTCGTAAAAATGCGCGTCGGCGGCGTATCTTTCTTGAAATTCTAACCCCACAAAAACTTCTTTTTTGCCAAACAAAGTAGCAAACAAAATGCACTCGTCCACGTGAATGAGGCGGCTGTGGTCGTGTTTGTCGGGTACAAAATAATCGTCGTAGTTGTCCACCACGGTTTTGGTGGTCGAGGCAATGAGGTCGGTTTGTTCCATTTCTTCCAAACAAGCCCGCAGATGGTTGGCTTTGTACTCGTCGTCTGAGTCTAAAATGGTAATGTACTCGCCCCGACTGTTGAGAATACCCCGATTGATAGATTTGGCTTGTCCGCAGTTTTTGTGGCGCAGATATACAATGCGGTCTTCGTAGATTTTTATGTAACTAAGTAGTTCATTATGAGTATCATTGGTGCTGCCGTCGTCAATTACAATCAGTTCAAAATTTTGAAACTCTTGGTTTATAACCGAGTCAATGGCTCTTTTGACCAACAAAAAGTCGGTATTGTAAACGGCCATTAGCACCGATATTTTCACTTTTTTTTCCATCAATAAGGGTATTATTCTTTTTTGCAAAGGTACGCTTTCATTATTACAAACAAGTTAAGATATTGTAATGTTTTAAACATCAACCCTTCGCAAACGGTTGTAGGTTAGGCTTGTAAAGAAGTTTTTTTCGATTTATTGAACAATCAACGGGTTATAAGCCCTAATTTTGTGCTATGGTTACAATAAAAGAAAGGCCAATTACGCATTGGCTGCCCATCACTAAAAAAGAAGTAGAACTCCGAGGCTGGGAGGAGTGCGATGTCATCTTGATTTCGGGCGATGCCTACGTGGACCACCCCTCGTTTGGCACGGCGGTTATTGGACGAATCATTGAAAGTGAGGGGTTTAGAGTGGCTATTGTGCCGCAGCCCAACTGGAAAGACGATTTCCGCGATTTTAAGAAATTGGGCAAACCAAAGTATTTTTTTGGCGTAACGGCGGGCTGCATGGATTCGATGGTAAACCACTACACGGCCAACAAAAGGCTGCGGTCAAACGATAGCTACACGCCTGGCGGCGAGGCGGGTTTTAGGCCCGATTATGCCACCACCGTTTATACCAAAATACTGAAAGAAATATACCCCGACGTGCCTGTGCTCATTGGCGGTATTGAGGCTTCGTTGCGCCGCGTTACGCATTACGATTACTGGAAAGACCGCTTGATGCCCACCATTTTAGAAGATTCGGGGGCCGACTTGCTGGTGTACGGCATGGGCGAGCAGCCGCTGCGCGATATTTTGAAACTCGTAAAAAGCGGCGTGCCGCTGGGCGATATTCGTCACGTAAACCAGATTGCGTACTTAGAAAATACCACCGCGCCCATTGCCAACCACAAAAGCTGGCAAACGGTGGAGTTGGCGAGCCACGAGGTTTGTTTGCAAGACAAAATAAAGTACGCCTCCAATTTTAAAATAGTAGAAGTAGAATCTAACAAGTGGCAGGCCAACCGTATTTTGCAAAAAGTAGGCAGCCGCACGTTGGTTATTAATCCGCCCTTCAAAACCATGGACGAGGCTGAAATGGACAAGTCGTTTGACCTGCCCTACACGCGCCAACCCCACCCCAAATACAAAAACCGCGGGCCGATTCCTGCCTACGAAATGATTAAGTTTTCGGTCAATATGCACCGGGGCTGCTTTGGTGGGTGTAGTTTTTGCACTATTTCGGCCCACCAGGGCAAGTTTGTGGCTTCGCGCTCCGAAGAATCTATCATGAAAGAGGTAGAAGAAATAACCAAACACCCCGAATTTAAGGGCTATATTTCTGACCTGGGCGGGCCGTCGGCCAATATGTACCGCATGAAAGGCAAAGATGAATCTATCTGCGCCCGCTGCCAAGCACCGAGCTGCATCAACCCCGTTATTTGCTCCAACTTAGACACCTCGCACAAACCGCTCACCAATATTTATCAGAAAGTAGATGCCCACCCCGACATCAAAAAAGCCTTTGTGGGGTCGGGGGTGCGCTACGATTTGCTGGTGGACGACTTTAACAAAAACAACGCCGACGGCAACCACGACGAGTACATGGAGCAACTCGTAACGCGGCACGTGTCGGGTAGGCTGAAAGTAGCCCCCGAGCATACTTCGGACGCAACACTCAAAATAATGCGGAAGCCGTCGTTTAAATATTTTAGAAAATTCAAGGAAAAATACGACCGCATTCAAGACAAATATAACCTCAAACAACCGCTCATTCCGTATTTTATTAGCTCGCACCCAGGCTGCGAAGAGCAAGACATGGCCAACTTGGCCGCCGAAACCAAAGACTTGGGTTTTATGCTCGAACAAGTACAAGACTTTACGCCTACGCCCATGACGGTGGCCGAAGTAATTTACTACACGGGCGTACATCCTTACACGCTTCAACCCGTGCATACGGCCAAAACCAAAGAAGAAAAACAAGCCCAAAACAACTACTTTTTTTGGTACAAAAACGACTTCAAAAATTGGATTAGAAACCGCCTCACGCAGCTCAAAAGGCCAGATTTGGCCGATAAACTGCTGGGTGCAGTAAACCCAAACCCCAAAAAGAAAGACGGCCCGCGCAAAGATTACACCGATTATAGCAAGAAGAAAAAGGGATAGTTTGGCCGTATTTTTGTTAGATTTTTACAAACTCTACCCGTCGGTTATTGGCTTTTCCTTCGGGTGTGGTGTTGGCGGTGGCGGGTTGGGTTTCGCCTTTTCCGTCGGTTTGGAGGCGGGCAGCTTCGATGCCAAACTCGCCGCTCAAATTGGCTTTTACGGCTGCCGCGCGGCGTTTCGAGAGTTCTAAGTTTTGGGCATTGTCGCCGTCGGAGTCGGTGTGGCCTATAATGCGAACTTTTAGCGCGGCGTTTTCTTGCAACACCTGCGCTATTTCTTTGAGCGTGCCGTAAGATTCGGGTCTAATTTTGTCAGAATTGCTGTCGAACAAAATGCCCGTGGTCGTAAACTTGCCTTCGGTCAGGAGTTTGTTACGGGTGTCGGGTGCGCCCACCGCCAACCTCAAATCGGAGATGTAAAAGGCCATATTGGCCAGCAAGTTACTGGTGCTAAACACTACTTTTTTGTAACTTGTAGAAGCATCAAAGGCCATGGGTAAATCCCACACCTTTTCTTCGTCCAAATAAACCCGTATCCGTGTTTTTTGCCGCCAAATAGCTATTTTTACAAATGGTTTTTGGGGTAGGCAAAACTTGGCTGTTTGGATATTATTGTTTAAAATAACCTTAGAATCAGCACCATACACATCAATAGCTGTTCGGCCATTGGGGCCTTGAGGGGAGTCATCGAGAGTTTTACCCTTGCAAGATAATTGGCGGCAAATAGTTTGGAAGGCTCTGTATTGGGTGTAAAAACAACCGACAAAAACCGTGAAGCATAGTTGAGGTCGGCATTGGCAGCCAAGTTAAACTCCAAAGTAAAGTTATCGGGTAGGGTATTGACAAATGTAGGGAAAGCGGACGTGTTGCCATTGATTTTTAGCCATTGCCCAGGCTGCCCTTCAATCGTTACTACTTCGCCACTGCCGTTGCTGTTCCATTTGAGGGGGAAATCGCCGATGGCCGTTTGCGAAAAATCTTCTACCGCCACCACTTTTTCGCCAGGCACAAAGTCAAATTTGCTGTATGTCTGAAAAGTCTGGGCAAAACTAAAAGATGCTAATAAGTTGAAAGTTAGTGCTTTAAGGAAAATTTTCATGAATTTGATTGGTACATGGTTTCAAAGTTAGGAATGTGGAGACAGTGATTGATATATCCTATAACCTTGCGCTTTAGCGTAGGGTAAAGACTTGCTTTACAACACACGTATCGCCGTAAATTTGCCATTGGTAATGGTAAGCGTCTGCGAACCCGTTATGACTTTGATGGTGGCCGTGATTTCACCTACTACTTTCCCAGGACTCAAAATAGAAGCGGGGGCGGTACTTTCGGTAATTTTGATAGTGCCCGATACAACGCTTTGATAACTAACGCCTTGATAAACAGCGTTTACAAATCCTTGCGTAGCGGCGGTGGCTGCAAGGGTATAGGTGCCAACGCCTTTGAAGTTGTTAATGCCCAAATTGATGGCATCTTCGCCTTTTACCTCTTTGTCAGATTTGCGCATTATAACAGCCAACGTTACGTTGCTGGCGGTGCCACCCGCAAGGGCGGCGCAGTAAGCCCCTTCCCATTTGGTACCATTGACGGTGGCCGAGAATGAGCCATTGTCTAAGGCGGGCGTTACGTCTTTTTTAGACAGCGTACCACAACCTCCCAAGAGGGCAATTGTTAAAATTAGAACGGTTAAAAACGGTGCTTTTTTCATTTGAATTTGGGGGTTTGTGGCTTATTTTTCCATTAAAATTTGCCCACGATCGGTGGTAGCGGGGAGTTTTGGTACGTATGTCGGGTCGGAGAGCCGCTGGCCAAAATTGAGGGTTTCCAAAATCGTTGAGTTGGCCGTAAAATCAACTATGCCGAATCCTGAAATGCCAACTGTTTCGGTGCCGCCAGCGGTATTGATAGCTACTACATTGATATCTTGCAAGATAGCCACGTAGTTGATTCCTTCTTTTTTATAAAGTTCAATAATTGCCGCTATGTTTTTGGAGGCAGTAGCGTTGTTCAATCCAAATATTTTCAATTCGGCCTCAACGAGGGGCAGCACTTCGTCAATGGGCAATAATTTGTAAGTCGAATTGCGCATTCTAATGTATTCAGTAAGCCCACTTTTGTTTTTATAGTTGGCAAAAGGCTGTGTTTGGCTTACCGTATATTTGGTTTCGGTAAAATCAATGGTGGCGTTGGCTTTGGCGGTTTGAGTGGTGGCAGAGAAGTTTTTGGCGGTTTTGATGGTCCATTTTCCTATCAATGAAGGCTTTGCGGGTGCAACGTCTTCTTTTTTGGTGCAAGAACCTGCGGCAGCAAATAAAAAGAGAATCAAAAGTTTGAGTAAATTGTTCATGCGTTTAAAAGTTTGGTTGAATGTTTTTTGCAACGATGCAAAGCTACGGCAACTCGGCAGCCGCAGTCAATTACCATTTGGGGTATTTTGAACCACACTTATTTAACGGTTACAGAAAAACAATTATATGATTCAAATTGAGGCTTTAAAAGGGGGTTAAGTTGTTGAAAAACAGAATATTAAAGGAGAGTGGTGCAAAGTATTTACCTATTTGGTTGGAAGAAATAGCAGCACATATTTGGCTAAAAAATAACCATTTAGGGTATTTTTTGTACATTTGAACCAACCACTCAAACTTGAAAAGCCGCCTGTACTCCATGGATAATTTACTTTTTGAAGAATTGTTTTTTCACCAAGATTACGTACAAGTTTGGCAAGAACTCAATCAAAAAGCCGACGACGAGTCTATCAATGTCAAATACGTGGAAGTGTCGCGGCTTTTGGGCCAGTATGCCGCCCTCAACAATCAGTTTATTTCTATTTTCAACACCAAAAGTCAGCGGGTGCTGTACATGAGCGAGAACTATTTGGACGTAATGGGCTACGGCTGCACCGAAGAAGAATACAAACGCTGGTCCACGTTTTATTGGATGCGCGACTTGCCCTTTGCCCAGAGTTGGTTTTTTATGCAAATGACGTTGTTTTTCAAAAACACGGTTCAGGCCAAGTTAAAAGCCGCCCAATCTAAAAAATCGTTGACTTGGTATATGCACAATTTTTTGCTCACCCCGCCCGAGTCATCGTTGCACCACATCAGCCTATCGGGCAGTGGCTTGGAGCTAACCGCCGACGGCAGCATGGTAGTGATGTTACTGATTATCAAAGATGTAGGGCCAATTATTAAAGATAATAGTCCTTGGTGGGCTGAGTTTTGTATCAATGGCGAAGAGAAATATTACTTTCACCAGAGCGAAAAAAAGTTTCAAAAGGGGAGTATTCTCACCGACCGCGAACGGGAGATTTTGCTGCTCATCAAAGAGGGGGCTGAAACCAAACAAATTGCGGAGCGGCTTTTTATTAGCCCGCACACCGTGGACAAGCACCGCAAAAATATGCTTGAACGCACGGGTTCAAAAGACACCTCTTGCCTCATTCAGATTTGCGAAAAGGGGAAGATTATTTGAGTTGGTGGGGAAGTTTGTTTTCGTTAATAAAAGCAAAAATTGGGTACTAAGTAGTTGCGCCTATTTAATTGGTGGCACGACTATTACTTATATCTAAGATCAAGAGTCGAGATGCTTTCTTTGCCAAGATTTGGGCAAGAATAACGGCCACCTCAAGGCAGAATTATTCGTTCTCTGAAAAGTCATCGAAGAATCGAATAAGTCGTTTGTAATGACTACTTGACGATGTTTCTTTACCGTTTGCGAAGCGCCTATTTCCTGCTTGAGCTTGTTAAGATTGACGGTTCGTGTGGTCTGGATGAGGTTAACAATTAACCAGCGTGTATTGAAGGCACTTGCTCCAAATTGAAGAAAAAGTGCTGTATCTTTGCCTTGCAAGGAGACCATATTTTTAACAGGTTTTGTCGCCACAAAACTACGGCACCCTTCGCTCTTTTTTGTCAAATGTCTAATGTGGTGGCTGTTATACCCAGTTTTTATTACACCCGTACAGCTTGTAAGTTGATTATTAATTCACCAAGTTTTACAGAAATGTCGTCAAACGTTAAAAATTCAGTATTGTTTTGCCGTCTATTCCAAGTTCTTAAACGTGCTCGGTTATTGTCGTCAAAATTTGTTGAGCGTCCTGCAATTATTAAAAATTTCGGGCTTTCTAATCCAATTAATTTTTTTCTCAAATAGTCAATATTTTGTTCAAGCCAAAAATCCCAGTCTAACGTCTGATTATTTGCATGATTGAATTCTGCTGTAAATTCTCCGTTTTTTGTAAAAATGGGCATTGATGCTTTTTCAATTTCAACAAAAGTATATTTTATTCCTTGTTCAAGAGTATTGGTAATTACGAAGTCTGTAATAAAATCGTCTCCTAATTTTTGTTTCGGAAAAATTTTAGAATATGGTTGAATCACAATTGGGTATTCTTTCAAAAAAACTTGTAATTCTTCTTCCTTACTCGACGTGTTTAACAGTTCATCAAATTTTGTTTTCAGTACAATAAGATTATCTAAAATAGATTGCCTTTCTTGTTTAGGAGTGCTTTCTTCTTCGTGTTGAATATCAAAATTCATTCCAAGAAGAGCCAATTTAATATCATCAATTACATTAGCCAAATTTTCAATAATTTCATTTTTGCCTGTTAGTGAATATTTAAAAACTGCAATTTGAAAATTTAAGAATTCAATGTCTTCACCAAATTTAAGTTTACCAGCTCGTAAAGAACTACCAACACCTAATTTTACTACAGTACTAAAATTTACTACCCTGCCGTCTTTATATGGTATTGGGAGTTCATTTAACAACTTTTCAAGTCTTATGTCGAAGAATTGAACTTGTGTTTGGTCATTTTTATTAATTTCTGAATGCCTTATTATTACTGCACCATCAATACAACCGTAAATTAAACTGAAAAGGTTTTTAGGAAAAACGTATTCAAATTTACGTTCTAAATTAGAGTCTATACTTGATAGTTTTTCTCTTTGTTTGTCTATTTCACCCCAATAGCTTTGTTCAAGTTTTTTTATTGAATCGATTTTCTTTTTAATCAATTTCAATGTTGCTGGATTGGGTTGTTTTGTCATATTGTTTATTTATGTCTTGTTGCTTCGTTTGTTAAATAGTGTCTGTAAGAAAAGTCGGCAACTGTCTGATATTAAGACAATTATGGTCAAATATTGTCATTGAATGTTTGATACATATTTTTGTTCGATGCTTGAAAATATGTAATATAAGTACGTTTTGAGTATATCCTTATTATCAGTATCTTATATGTTATTTTTAACTTTCCGTGCAGACACTACTTAACAGAATTAAATAGTAATAAAATTACATTATATTCTGCCATAAGGGCTTTTTCAAAGTACATTAATTACTTGATTATGAACATTTTAAAAAGGTATTTTTAGAAGAAGTAAGACTTATTTCTCAATTTTGTAATTGCAAAAAGGCAAAATTATAGATGAAACAAAATCTTACTCCCAACGAAATTAATCTTTATTACCAAGAATTACAAAGTAAACTCACTGATAGTCGTCAATCCAAAGGTAAACGTCACGAATTAGCCTTAGTTTTGACAACGATGCTTTTAGCGATATTGCGTTCAGTGGGTAAATTAAATGTATCAGTCATTCATCGTCAAATGTGTCGAGAACATGATTTAATCATGATTTCCTTGGGTTTAAAAAGGCGAAAGATGGTTTCTGACACCCAATTTCGTCGTATTCTTAGCAGCGTAGATTATCAAACTTATAATAGACTTGTACAGTATTGATAATGAGCGACTTGTATTTTTGGTATCTGATAATCAAGACGTTATATTTTATCTTTGCGGCTTAATTACAATAAAACT
>REAB01000225.1 GCA_004293645.1 Cytophagia bacterium
TCGAAAATCTTTGACTTCTGTGAAATGTTTTTGTAAGTTCATACCACAAAAATACAAAATCTAACAAAATCCCCTATTTTGGTGCGGTAGCCCTAATTGGCGATGGCTTCTCATATGAAGATAGAAAATTTGTTTATGATTGTAAATGATGCGGTGGCTTTAAAGCTACTCTCACCAATTTGCAAATGGCCAACAGTAAGGCAAAAATAAAGCCAGGCATGGGCGGCAGCAATTCGGGTAAAAGCCGCTCTGAAAAAACCGAAACCCTCAAAGCAGAAAGTAAAAAACAACGCAGGCTGGAGGATAAAAATGAGGCGAGGAATGAAAACTAAATTAAAAATATTGGCTTTGGTAATGCTGGTTTTTTCTTGTCAACAAGCAGAAAAACAACCAACCAAAAAAAAGCCCTACGCAGAGCAAGATACGGTGCGTATATCAAGATACCAGCAATATGACAGGGAAACTTTCAACCGTATTGTTGATAGTTTCCCTCATTTGTATCAATATCCACCCATTCATCCAGATAGTGCTTTTGCTCAAAAAAGCTATATGGAGTACGTTGATAAAATGGGCGAAAAACAATGGGTTGATTTTGATGTAACGGCCTATAATAGTGGATTTTATGACCTTTACGCAGGTTTCCTACGTCAAAAAAACAAAACTGATGAACCCAAAAGAAGGCAGTTACAAGAAAACTTTGAAGCCTTGGCACAGATTTACGAATTGATAACATTACCAAGCCAAATGAATGGCTATGTAGAAGGCAAAACCCCTGCAATGGTAGAATACAGTCTGTATTTGTGGCACCAACACAAACCTACTGATTCAAAAGGTTTTGAACAACGGAAAGAAGCATATTTGAATCATTTGAATGAATTGAAAAACGACATCGTAGATACTGATTTTCGAGAGTTTAGGGAAAAGACATTCAATCGCTACCTGTCCAGGCTACACTTAGAAACTGATTTTGACATCGAACAATGCAAAGCTTTTGAGAAACTATATGGCGAATAAGTACTTACTCTCAAGTATTTTCAATTACAGTAATTTGCTGTTTATCAATTTGTTATTACCAAATTACCCTTTATTACAAATCAAAAATAATAGCATGGCGGCGGCCAACCGCCTATTTCTGCCCAACTACTTAATGGTAATTTTCTGTACTTTCCTTCGTCTATTTCAACGTTTTTTAGCACATTTGTCGTTGGCGTAAAAGGTTTTATTTAGACTTTGGTATTTGGTCAATACAAATCCAAACAGCTTTTACTTTATTTTTTTGCAAAGGTACAAATCGCTAAGTAGTTGCGCCTATTTAATTGGTGGCACGACTATTACTTAAGATGCTTTTATTCAGCGTATTAAATCAGTCGTGCCAAATAATAATAGCATGGCGGCGACCAACCGCACGGGCGGCCCCGCGTCGAACCGCCTCATTTTACGCAATTACTTATTACGCCCCTTGTAATAGGTTATTTTTATTGGGGGACGAGCAGAAATAATTACTTCTTTGTCATTTCCTCTTCCGAGTTCGCATTAAAGTGTAGTTTACGAAATTTAAAGGGGAAAAATGCCATCAATAACGCTATAAAACTATACACTTATCTAACAATGCGAGTCCGTTTATTAGGTCGTTCTGCAATTAACGACCAGGCTTGGAACACCTTTGTGGGGCAATCTCCTCAACAAATTATCTACGCCTATACGTGGTATTTAGACGTGGTGTCGCCGCGCTGGGTGGCGTTGATAATTGAAGACGAAAACCGCCAATGGATTGCCGCGATGCCCGTGCCGCTGCGCCGAAAATTTGGTGTTTGGGTGGTTTGCCAGCCGCTTTTTTGTCAGTTATTGGGCATTTATTGCCGCGCAGGTTGCGATAACAGCCTGACCAACAGTGCTTTGCTAACAACTTTGCCTCATTTTTTTTGTTATGCGTCTATTTATACGGGCATTTTTGGCAAACAAACAGCGTGGCCTGATTTCTTTCAAACACAACATTGCGAAAACTATATTTTGCCGCTGCAACAGCCTTACCAAGCCATTCATGAAGGCTACACCGCCGACCGCCGCATCAACCTAAAACGGGCGCAAAATTTTGGTTGGCAAAGCCAAGAAAGCACTGATATTGAGCCACTTATTGGATTGTTTGCGCAACACCACGCGCCCCGAATAGCAGGCGGTGTATCTGA
This sequence comes from Cytophagia bacterium, assembly GCA_004293645.1. Classification (GTDB taxonomy): domain Bacteria; phylum Bacteroidota; class Bacteroidia; order Cytophagales; family Spirosomataceae; genus REAB01. The sequence goes on from REAB01000225.1 coordinate 2,187, forward strand.
AAAAAGCTATCAATTACTGCGGCGTTTGTTTGAAGTATTGGCGCAAAAAAAAATGGTACAATTGCGTTACGCACTCAAAGACAATCAGATTGAAGCGGGTATTTTGCTGGTATTAGATACCAAGCGTATCATTTATCTTTTCAACGCGGCTTCGGAGCTGGGGCGACAAAAAAATGCCCGTACCTACTTGATAGACAGCACGTTGCAGCATTACGCCAACGAAGATTTGTACTTCGATTTTGAAAGCCCGCCAATAGATTCTATTGCGGCTTTTTACCATAGTTTTGGAAGTATTGCCGAACCTTACACCCAATTTCGTTACAACCAACTGCCATTTTGGATGCAAAAATTACGGGCGTGGCGGCTTAGTCTTTTACCTTCGACCACCCCAGCGTAGAGACCATCCAGTTGGGCAAAGGTTTTTGGGATTTACGATTTTTAATATTCAGAAACAACCCTAATTTCTTGAGAATCGGTACTTTATGGGTTTCTACAAACTCAATGAGCGTGCCGTCGGGGTCTTCAATGTAAGAAAAACGCCCCGCTGCCTCGCCCATATCGAAGGTATTGGCGCTATCTACGGTAAACAAAAAGCCGTTGGCTTCGCATTTGGTTTTGAGCTGGTCCATGTCTATGGCATCAAAACAGAGGTGAATAAAACCCGCATCGCCCCAATCGCGGTTTTCAAAAATTTGGCGCGGGGCGCGGTCGAGGGCTTGTACGAGTTCAATTTCAACATTGCCCAACAATTGACTGAATGCGCCCATTTTGCCCATTTTTTTGCGCAACAGCACTCGCCTAAAACGCTGCTGATGGGCGTTTAGAAAGGTTAAATCTTCAAAGACACCCGTTTTGTCATAGACTATTTCGTCAATTTGGAGCGTATCGGCGTAGAGTTTTAGGGCCTTTTCGATGTTGCTTACGCCAATAACTACGCCACAAATACCGCCCGTAAGATGGCCATTGGGCTTAAACCAAGAGTTGTCTTCTACAATTTGAAGGCGGTTTTGGTGGCAATCGTTTAGCCAAAAATAAGGTTTATTTTCGGGGGTTTTTTCTAACTTAGAAATCTGCAAATGAGTACTTTGCGCGTAAAAAGTGGCTACATCTAAGCACTTAATTTTGAGGGCAAAAATACCCAAATCGCCGAGTTGTGGCTCAAAAGTGGGTGGCAAGGGTACTCGGTTTTTGTACTGCCATATTTCGGCACCGCCACCGCCCGCCATGCTCACGGTCATGATGGCGTGCCGCCGCCGCACCTCGCCCGATGTGTAGCGAGTCATGAGTTTGGCATCGGCTTCGTCGTTAAAAATCGGGACATTCAAGCCAAGTACTTTTCGGTACCATGCCCAAACCTCATTGGCATTGGGTACGCCAATTCCAACTTGCTGAATACCACTGATGAGTTCGGTCATTATTAATTTATGTGGGTGTTAAGAAGGTATTTGGTTCATCAAAGTTCAAAATAAGCAATAAAGCACCACCAAAACAACATAAAACAATCTATTTGTGCGGCGATACCCCATTCAAGCCATTTATCGTTTGCATTTAGCCGCTCAACACAAACCCACCTTTTGCCCTAAGCCATTTCCTATTTTTGCGCGTATTTATCCAATCAAATCAATTATTTCAAACAATATGTGGCAGTTTATCAAATACGTTTTGGCAACCATCGTGGGCATTTTTTTATTCACCTTGCTGGGTTTCTTTTTATTAATTGGCATTGGCGCGGCAGTAGGTTCGTCAGACGATAAGCAGGTTGTTGAGGCCAACTCGGTACTCAAATTGAGCCTTGATGCCCCCATTCAAGAAATATCGGTAGAAAATCCTTTTGCGGAGTTTACGGGTGGAGATGGCGACATTCTGGGTTTAATTGACCTCAAACAAGCCATTGCCAACGCCAAAATAGACCCCAACATCAAGGGTATTTATTTAGATACGCAATATCCACAAACGGGCTGGGCTACGCTCGAAGAAATTAGAGAATCTCTTTTGGACTTTAAAAACTCCAAAAAATTTGTGTACGCTTACGGCGAAGTAATGACCGAAAAAGCGTACTATTTGGCATCTGTGGCCGACAAAATTTACCTCAACCCAGCGGGCGGTATGGAATGGAACGGCCTTAGTGCCGAATACGAGTTTTACAAAGGAACGCTTGACAAACTCGAAGTGAAACCCGTGATATTTAAAGTGGGCGATTTTAAAAGTGCCGTCGAGCCGTTTTTTTTAGACAAAATGAGTGAGGCCAGTAAGTTGCAAAGTAAAGTACTTGTGGACGGTATTTTTGACCACGTTTTGGCCAACATCGCCAAGTCGCGCGGCATAACGGTAGCACAACTCAACAATCTGGCCGACTCGCTCGCCATTGACTCCGCCCAAGATGCCGTTCGAGCCAAGCTCATCACGCACGCGGGCTACTACGACGAAGTAGAAACGGCTTTGAAGAAAGAATTGAAACTCGACGAAGACAAAAAAATTGAATTCGTGAGCTTAAGCAAATATCAAAAAGCCGAAAAATTGACCAAAGATGGCAACGCTGACAATCGAATTGCGGTCATAGTAGGCCAGGGCGACATTGTGAGCGGCAAAGGCGACGATAGCTCGATTGGCTCAGACAAGATTGTGGCCGAGTTGGAAAAAGCCCGCAAAGACAAAAAAGTAAAAGCCATTGTGTTGCGCATCAACTCGCCAGGTGGCAGTGCGCTGGCTTCCGATATTATGTGGCGGCAAGTACAACTGACCCGCAAAAGCAAGCCTGTCATTGCGTCTATGTCAGATATGGCGACTTCTGGGGGTTACTACATGGCCATGGGCTGCGACAAAATTGTGGCCCAACCTACCACCATCACGGGGTCTATTGGCGTGTTTACGGTGTTGTTCAACATCAATAATTTTACCAAAAACAAGTTGGGTATTACGTTCGACCGCGTGAGCACCCACGCCCACGCCGACGTGCCCACTACTACCCGAGAAATGACTCCTTTTGAGACGAACAAAATGCAACGCAGCACCGACAATATTTACGAAACCTTTACGCGCAAAGCCGCCGACGGTCGCAAGATGACTCAAAACCAAATCAAGGCCATTGCGTCGGGTCGGGTGTGGTTGGGCAAAGATGCCAAAGCCAACGGCCTCGTTGATGAGTTTGGGGGCATTAATAGGGCCATTGAGATAGCCGCCCAAAGTGCCAAAATAAAAATGGGCGACTACCGCGTGCGCTACTACCCCGCCAAGAAAAATGTGTTTGACCAAGTGATGAGCAAGTTCTCGGACGAAACAGAGGAACGCATTATGGACAGCCAACTCGGCGACTTTGTGCCTTACGCAAAACTCATCAAAAGGCTCAAAAAAATGGAAGGAACGCAGGCGCTAATGCCTTTTGAAATGGAGGTAAAGTAGGTAATTCAGGCGAGTTTTTACATTAATTGACAATCAGCCTCTTCAATATTGCCTAAAAAAGGCACATAAAGTGCTGATAATAAAGTGGTTATGTGCCTTTAAAAGAAAGCTCTCCAGCAATAGATGTTTAAGCAACAACATGAACACGTTTCATCTCTTTTTCAATGCTTTCTTTGTACGGGTGAAAATCTACTTGCAGCGTATGCCGAGGCGAGTTTTTGTAGCGTTTTTGCATGGCTTGGCGGTCTTTTTCGATGTCGCGGCGCATTTCGTTGGGGGTGGGGAGTTGGTTCGTGCCATTTAACAACCGCGCTATCCACTTACTTTGTACTTCGGCCAGCGGCATAATAGCTCCCAAAGGCTGAATTAAGGCCACAAAAAACAGGTTGGGCCAATTGGGGTGTACTACTTTTTTGTACAACCCAAAATCGTTGGAATCTTCTACTTGAAAAATCTGCTCTTTCAAAAATGGGAAAGTTACTTTGTAGCCCGTAGCATAGACAATCTGGTCAAAATCTTGCGCGGTACCATCTTCAAATGTTACCGTTTTGCCGCGCAACTCTTTGATATTGGGTTTGAACTTAATGAGGCCGCGCCCGCACAAATTCAGCAAATCTTGCGACAATGTGGGGTGTTCTGACAGCGGTGGGCGTTTGGGTTGCGGCACGCCGTAGTCTTCTTGATTGCCCCGCGCCAGCCACAACGCCACTTTGAGAAAAACGCGCTGCAAACGAAGCGGCAGTTTGGCCATCATTGAGCTGGCCAAGCTATCGAAAGGAATACTCCAAATCCAGTTTGGTACAATGTACGCACCGCTGCGCGTTGAGATAACTACCTTGTTTTGAGTACATTGCCGCGCTGCTTCGCAGGCTATGTCCACCGCCGAGTTGCCAATACCCACCACCAGTAGGTCTTTTTTGTAAATCTGTTCGGGTTCGCGGTAGTAGTGCGAGTGCAGCACCTCGCCCGTAAAACTACCCGCAAAAGCAGGCTCTGGAAAGCGGGCGTTCCAATGGTGGCCATTGCAGACCAACACTGCGCGGTAGTCGGTTTCGCCCTTGCTGGTTTTGACGCGGTAGGTGTTGTCGGCGTTGCGGGTTACGTCCAGCACTTCGGTATTGAACTGAATGTGCGGGCGCACGCCAAAATGATCGACGTAATCTTCAAAATATTGAATAATATGGCTGTGGTGCGGAAACATGGGGTAATGGTCGGGCATCGGATAGTCGGAATAGGCCATAATCAGGCGGTTGGTGTTGATGTGCAACGACCGATACGCCGACGACATTCCGTTGTCGTTGTTGTAACGCCAATTGCCGCCCATGTTAGAGCCTTTCTCAAAACAATCGAACGCGATGCCGTTTTCTTTTAAAGTTTTGGCGGCCGTAATTCCCGAAGAACCCGCGCCAATGATGCAGACTTTCATGGTTAGTTATGATTTAAGGTTTCACAGGGTAGGGTTGTCAGAGATTCATGATTTCATCTATCGAAAGACCCGTCATTTCGGCAATATTTTCGGGAGCAAAGCCGTTTACTTTCATTTTTTTTACCATTTCAATACGGGCTTTTTTATCGCCTTCTGCCATGCCTTCTGCCATGCCTTCTGCTCTACCTTCTGCTCTACCTTCTGCCATGCCTTCGATACGAGCTGTGGCAAGGATTCCTCGTTCTGAAAGAAGCATTTTTTCGTGATTTTCGTAAGCCTGTTGTTCTTCTTTACTTAGACCATCAAACTGTAATTGAGCCTTGACATCGGCCAAACCACGGGCTTTAAACTCATCTTTCACTTCGTTGTTTTTAAAATAATAAATCCATTCATCAAGGCTATCTTGGGCTATATCATCAAAGTTGTTGATTTTGATAACATAATATTCTGGGTAAATTTCATACACAGTTTCTTTTTGAAATAGTTCCTTTTGCTGGACTGAAAGCCCCAACACGTCGTTCTGATGAATACCCCTAAATTCTGTTTTACCATGATATACATAATCACTACCATGACCTAAATCAAAATAGATTAAGTTGATAGAAAACACTTTTTTGATGTTTTGATATGGATTTCCTTTTTGGAGTGTTTCGGTCAAGTGCTTGGAGGTGGCAAAAAGCATTCGTTGAAAGTAATCAAACTCTTTGCTGTATTGTAGTTCGATAATAAGCCGTTCTTTTTGCTCATTTTCTACCAGCATATCTACTCGGTTTATTTTTTGTTCACCGCCGTCGGCGTTAGATTCACTTTCCAGTAGATTGATGATGACAATGTCGCGTTTGAGTAAAACGCTCAAAAAACCTTCCAGAATAGAAAAATTAGCCTTTTGTCGAAGGAGTCGTTTTAATGCCCAGTCAAAACTTACAAGTGTACGTGTCATGATTCTGTAAAGTTTATCACAAAGATACGGATTGATTTCTCACTGTAACCTCTTACGCGGTGAGAATGCTTGAAAGAAAAGAGGTAGCCTTACCCACCCAAATGCGGGCATTTTAAAATTTCTTGAATGTTGTTGAAAGCCACAGGTACTTTTTCGTAGCCATAGCTCACGCGCAGTGGACTGGTGTGGTTGTTGTCGCCCATGGCCACGTCCACGTCGTCCATCGTAAATTGGCTGGGGTGTTCGTGGCCGCAGGCAATGGCAATTTCGACAATTTCTTTGGTGAGGGTTTTGCCATAATTATAAAAACGCTCGCTTTTCAGGGCGGGGTCGAGCCCCGACTGCAACCATTTGTTTTGGGTAGCCACGCCCGTGGGGCAGCGGTTGGTATGGCAAATTTGCGCTTGGATGCACCCAATCGAAAGCATGGCTTCGCGGCCTACATTTACAATATCGGCCCCCATGGCAAAGGCCATTACGGCTTGGTCGGGCAAGCCCAATTTTCCAGAACCAATGAAGGTAATCTGGTCGGTGAGGCCGTGGGCTTTAAAAATTTTATAGACACTCGAAAAACCATATACCCACGGCAGCGACACGTGGTCGGCAAACGAGGGCGGTGCTGCGCCCGTGCCGCCCTCGCCGCCATCAATGGTAATAAAATCAGGTCCTTTGCCCGTTTTTGCCATCAAGGTGGCCAACTCTTCCCACATATCCAACTTGCCCACGGCGGCTTTGATGCCCACGGGCAGCCCCGTTTGGGTGGCCATGGCTTCTATGAAATCGAGCATTTCGGGAATGGTCGAAAACGCACTGTGGGCTGCGGGCGAAATCACGTCTTTGCCGATGGGTAAGTGCCTAATTTCGGCAATTTCTTTGGTTATTTTGGCCGCTGGCAACACGCCCCCTTTGCCTGGCTTGGCTCCTTGCGAGAGTTTGAGTTCAAGCATTTTGATGCACGGATTTTGCTCCGTGAGTTGCACCAATTTTTCCATCACAAAGTTGCCATCGTCGTCTCTGATGCCAAAATAGGCCGTGCCAATGTTCACCACCACGTCGCCGCCTTTGTCGTGATAGGGCGAAAAACCGCCCTCGCCCGTGTTGTGATAACAACCAAATTTGGCCGCGCCCTCATTGAGCGAGGCAATGGCCGCACCCGACAGCGACCCGAAACTCATGCCCGATATGTTGATGACTTGCTTGGGTCGGTAGGGTTTTTTGCGATTATGGTGCAGCCCTATCACTTTGGCCGACGGAATGACGTAAGGATTGGTACGATACGGGTGGTCGGTGGGGAGGCGTTTGGTGAGAAGCGCGGGTTTAATAAAAATATAGCCCGCACTGTGAATATCTTGGTCGGTGCCGAAGCCTTGAAAATTATTTTCTCTCTTGGAAGAAGCATAAATCCAAGCCCGTTGGCGGCGGTTAAAGGGCAGCTCTTCGCGGTTGTTGGCCACAATATACTGCCGAAATTCGGGCCCCACGGTTTCAATCATGTACCGCAAACGGCCTACTATGGGGAAATTGTGCCGAATGGTGTGCTTTTTCTGCAAAATATCGCGGAACGCTACCACAAGTAGAAACAGCAAAAGCCAGCCCCACCAAGGTATGTTGGCTAAAAAATCAAAAAATGAGTTCATCTGGGAAGTTAAGGGTTTAAGAACCGAAATGTATAAACCTTTTGGCAAGTTGCCGCACATTCGTCAGAAAAATTTAATCTTGGCGATGTGCGTTTGTTGGTTTTTTCAAATTAAGTAGTTGGGCAGAAATAGGCGGTTCGCCGCTGCGACGCGGGGCCGCCCGTGCGGTTGGCCGCCGCCATTATATTATTTTTGATTTGTAATAAAGGTGATAAACAGACAATTACAAAAAATTACTATAATTACAAACAATTACAAGTAAGTACTTAAAGATAAAACCCCGATACCTGGGCCAATGCTTTGCGGTGAATATCGGTTACGAAAGCCTCATTGGCAACATAGCCCACTGGCAAAAGCAAAAATGGGCGTTCGTGGTCGGGGTGTCGCAAAATTTTCTTCAAAACACCCAATTGCCCGATAATCAATGAGTTCACCTTCTGAGTAGTAGCAAACCATCTTCCTATTCGAGGCTTTTTAGAAAATGTGGCGGGCTTATTTCTCCAACTTGGTCAATAACAGCGACGATTGCTTACGGTCTTTGTCGTCGTATTGTTCGGACTTGACCAAGCCCACGCCTTTGGCTACGTATTCTACTGATTTGGCGGTGCGGTTGCCCATGAATTTGAAACTGGTCGTGTAACTTATTTTTACGCAGTCAAACTTACCAGCGGGGGTTTCTACGGTTTCAAAACCTGCTACTTTTCGGTCGATGATGTTGAAGGTAGTGTTCATAATGGTCATGCCGAGGCTTTTCATCGAAGATTTGACCGTTATGGAGGCATCTTTAAGTTTTTGGCCAGCCGTGAGTGCGTGCGGGTACACAAGTTGGTCGCCCGATACGCTTACCTCCATGTCTGCCGATTTGGGCATCATGTCAGACGACAGGTTGCGCACGTCGGTCGTAAACTCGCCGTTGGCGCACTGTCCGCTTACGTCGCTTTTGGCCAAAAGGTTGCCTTTGGCATCGTAAGTTTCGTTGGCAAATACCAGTTTTATTCCTCCGCCATCGGGCTGCACATCTTTCACTTCGTAGTTCATGGTAGCCGTTATTTTGTCTTTTTTATCGTAGCTGGTGAGCTGCATTCTGGTGCCTTTTTTGAAGGCAAAGTAGCCGCTGTTGCAATCTTGCGAAAAAGCCATTGAAAGGCTTATTGAAAAAACAAAAACAAAAGTGAGTAATTTTTTCATGTTGAATAAAGGGCTAAAAAGTATAAATAAGTATTTAATAATCAGATTGTTACTTAAAATTGAATGAATTAACAAGGCGATGATTGTTTACTGTTGGCAGGCTGTGTAGCCAAAGGTTTTGCTGTAAGTAGCGATGCCCGAACCGTCTAAAAATTTAGTAAGCGACTGCTCAGTAATTGGAAAACCGTTGGTGTTGTAGGTATAAGTGAAGGTAACCTCGGTACTTGGTTTTCCGTCAATGTAGTCTATTCTTTTTTTGAAATTTCCACTTGCGCCTTTGGTAAACAAAGGAAATTTGATGTAATCGCCGTAATATCCCAATACACTAATTTGCCAACTTTTAAATGAATCGTTCAGTGATTTTTTGTTGTCGTAGTCGCTCAAAACGACCTTGTGCATTTCTTTACCCGTGCTTATATTGACCGTAACCGTTTCTACAATATTGCCCTGCGCATCACGTTTGATGGTAGTTTGTAAGCCTTTAGAATCGGTTACTTTTACAACCCGCTTTTCTGCGTCCATTTCGTAGTTTAGCGTATAATTTACGAAAGCAGCATCGTTGGTTTTCGTAATTACAAGTCGCGTTAAAATGCCGTTGCTGTTGTATTCTAATTTTTCTTCTACGTCGGCATCAACCAGTTTTACCAACAAGCCATTTTCATAGGTATATTTGATGGTTGCCGCAGGTTTGAGTTGCCCGTTGCTGCCAACAGAAACGTTTAGCGTAGAAATAAAGCCCGCTGCGTCGTATAAATATTCGAGTTTATAGGCATTGTTAACGCCCGTTTCGGTGCTTATGCTACACGTGGGAACGGGAATGGGTGCAGGGGCATTTTCTTCTTGGCACGAGAAAAAAAAGAGCAGACACGACAATAAAACAAGATTTTTCATTGAAATACCCTAACGGTTGGTGAGTTTCAAATTTACGACCATTTTCAATACCAACGAAAATAATAGCCGATTCGTATCATCGTATAAATGAGCAAATGTTTGCGTACAGACTATTTCAGTATCTTGTATTGCTTCAAATCAATCTCGTACTCAGTATCTGAAAAGCTTAGCAGTTTGGCAGTGGCATCAGATGCAACGAGTTGATTTTTAGGCAAATAAGAAGAAGGTAAGTAGTTGTGCATATTTAATTGGTGGCACGACTATTACTTAAAAATCTGATTTACAGGCATTTATTAGAAAAATGAGTGCAAACAATAACGTGATTTTTGTGAGGATTGTTTTCATAATTGAGTTGATTGGTTTTCAGTCGCAGGTGGAGTCTTTGAGTTGTTCTTCGTAAACTTTTCGTTGGGCGGCGGTGTAGAGGCTGCAATTTCTGATGATGTTGGTCAGCGATTTTTTGACGGCTTCGCACTTGGCTTTGTTGGTAATGTCTTTCGACCACAGTTCAATCGCGGCTTCATACTGTTCTAATTCTTTGTCGCACGCTTGGGCGGGGTCTAACACGTCGTTTTTACGGCACGACAACGCGGCCAACAAACAGCAGAAAATGAGGAGTTTTTTCATAACATTGAGTTGTTTTAAAGTTTGATAAATTCTACACGGCGGTTGTTGGCTTTGCCTTCGGCGGTAGTATTTGGGGCAGCGGGCTGGGTTTCGCCTTTGCCATCGGTTTCCATGCGGGTAGCGTCAATGCCAAACTCGGTCGCCAGCGCGGCTTTTACTGAGGCAGCGCGGCGTTTTGAGAGGTCAAGGTTTTTGGCATCGTCGCCATCAGCGTCGGTATGGCCAATGATGCGCACTTTGACGGTGGCATTTTCTTTCAATACAGTGCCCAATTCTTTCAGTACGCCGTACGATTCAGGTTTGATTTTGTCGGAATTGACATCAAATAATATGCCCGTGGTGCTAAATTTGCCTTCGGTGATGAGCTTGCTGCGGGTATCGGGTGCGCCCACAGCGTAGCGAACGTTGGCCACCATAAACTCATCTTTGTTGTCGGTGGTGGCAAAGTTCATGTACTCTCCGCCCAGCTTGAAGACGTTGTACTTGGCTTTGGCATCAAAGGCCTGCGGAATATCCAGTACTTTGTTTTGGTTTACGTAAATGCGCAAGCGTGTTTTTTGTCGCCAAATCGAGAATCGCACTTTGGCGGGCGTGTCGTCCCATTCCAACTCTTTGATATTTAGACTTTCGTTTTTAATCGTTTCTTCGCCATTTTCGTAGGCAAAAAAACTCGCTGCGCCAGTACCTGCTCCCCAACCAAAAAAAATGCCACTTTTAGCGATGTATTTGTCAGCTAAATCGCGCTTGGGGTTATCGCTGCCGTATATCATAAACCGATAGGTCAACAAATTACCGTTTACGTAGCGGTTGTACATATCAAATTCGAGCGTGAAATTTTCGGGCAAATCTTTGACGTAGTTGGGCTGAAAAAAGCCATCTTTGCTCATAAAAAGCCACTTGGTGGGGCTGTCGTCGAGGGTAACTATCTCGGCCGAGGAGTTGGTGTTCCAACCCAATGGGAAGTCGCCGACGCTGGTGGTAGAAAAATCGTCGAGGGCAATTACTTTTTCGCCTGGTACAAAGTCAAATTTAGAATAAACAGCCCCCCAACTGCCAGAGGGGGCGTTTTTCTGTTTATCTTTTTGACCCATTTCTCCCGATTGAGAAGTTTGATTTTTCGTTTTGAAACCCTCTCTTTGCGACTGGTCTTTTTCTTCCTCGGACTGTTTATCTTCCTTTTCGCCCCCTTCGGGGGTACGGGGGCGTTTCTTCTTGAAGATGTTTCCAATGCCTTCTTCGACTTTGTCCAAGCCTCTGTCAATGCCTCGGTCTATTCGGTTATTGACGCGGCCTTCTACGTTGCGTTCGGTGGTTTGTTTGGGGTCGTTTACCCTAACTTGGGCTACTACCGAGATACTAATCGTAAACAATAAAATACAAAACAGGTTTTTCATCGTCGCTTTGGTTATTTGTTAATGCACCAAAACTGCAACGTTATTTTTTTTTCTTGACCTGCGGTTTTATCAAAGTACGGTTTGGGTTGTTATAAGTGGGGTTTGGGTTAATGCGGCTGTTCACGTCACAGATTATTGCAATTTGCACACCGCTACATTTTGTAAAAAAGAGCGAAGAAAGCTGTATTTTTATGGTGTTTAAACCTGTTAAAAATAAACTTCCCTCGCAACGCAAAGCACTTTTTTGAAAAATTGGAGAAAGTACATTTAACCACACCAAAAAGTAGCAGCAAAAAAGTATTTTGCAACAAAAAGTGGGGATTATTTTCAAAACATTCGTTTAGTTTTTACGCACGCTCAAATCAATTTTTTGTATTTGATGCGCGTGGGGGTGGCTTCCGTGCCGAGGCGTTTACGGCGATTTTCTTCGTATTCTGAGAAATTGCCCTCAAACCAATAAACCTGCGAGTTGCCTTCAAAAGCCAAGATGTGCGTAGCAATGCGGTCCAAAAACCAGCGGTCGTGCGAGATGACCACGGCGCAACCCGCAAAGTTTTCTAAGCCTTCTTCTAACGCTCGCAACGTATTGACATCTAAGTCGTTGGTTGGTTCATCGAGCAACAATAAGTTAGCTCCTTCTTTGAGCATCATGGCCAGATGCACGCGGTTTCGCTCGCCGCCCGACAGACTGGCAATCTTCTTTTCTTGGTCAGAACCTGTAAAATTAAAACGGCTCACGTAGGCGCGGGCATTAGATTGTTTGCCTCCCAACATCACCCACTCGCTGCCGCCCGAAATGGTTTCAAAAACGCTTTTGCTGGCATCGAGGCCGTCGTGCTCTTGGTCCACGTAAGCCCATTTTACGGTTTCGCCCACTTCAAAATCACCTTTCAAGGGTTTTATTTGGCCTGTAATGAGCTTAAAAAGGGTAGATTTGCCCGCGCCGTTGGGGCCAATGATGCCCACAATGCCCGCTGGTGGGAGTTTAAATGCTAAGTTTTCAAACAACAATCGTTCTTCAAAACCCATCGCTACGTCGGCGGCTTCGATTACTTTATTGCCCAAGCGTGGCCCCGCTGGAATAAATATTTCCAATCTTTCTTCTTTTTGTTTGGCCTCCTCGCCCAGCATTTTTTCGTAAGCCCCCAAACGCGCCTTCGACTTGGCTTGCCGCGCTTTGGGCGACATTTTAACCCATTCCAGTTCGCGTTGCAGCGTTTTTTGGCGTTTCGATTCTTGTTTTTCTTCTTTGGCCAAACGGTTTTGTTTTTGTTCCAACCAAGAGCTGTAATTACCCTTCCACGGAATGCCCTCGCCCCGGTCGAGTTCTAAAATCCAGCCCGCCACGTTGTCCAAAAAATAACGGTCGTGCGTAATGGCAATGACCGTGCCCGCGTATTGGCGCAGGTGTTCTTCGAGCCACAACACCGACTCGGCATCCAAGTGGTTGGTCGGCTCGTCGAGCAGCAGCACGTCGGGTTGTTGCAACAGCAAACGGCACAAAGCCACGCGGCGTTTTTCGCCCCCCGACAGCCGCCCCACGAGCGCGTCAGAAGGCGGGCACCGTAAGGCTTCCATGGCGCGTTCAAGCTTGTTGTCGAGGTCCCAAGCATCAAGCGTGTCGAGTTTTTCTTGTACTTCGCCCTGCTGGGCCAGTAATTTGTCGAAATCGGCATCGGGTTCGCCAAAGGCTTCGTTTATTCGGTCAAACTCTTTGAGCAACGCCACGGTTTCGGCCATGCCTTCTTCCACAATTTGGCGCACGGTTTTTTGGGGGTCGAGTTGGGGTTCTTGCTCCAACATACCCACCGAGTAGCCTGGCGAAAACACCACCTCCCCTTCGTAGTTTTTGTCCACCCCCGCAATGATGCGCAGCAGCGTTGATTTGCCAGAGCCGTTTAAGCCCAAAACACCGATTTTTGCGCCGTAAAAAAACGACAAATAGATGTTTTTTATGATGGTTCGGTTGGGGGGAATTACTTTATTCACCCGTGCCATTGAGAAAATTATAGTTTCGTTGCTCATTTTTTGTTTTATTTGTGGCGGGCAAATATCGTAAATTGCCGCGTAAACCTTCAAGACCAGTAAGAAAAAGATAAAAGTGATGGAAAATGTCACATTGATGGACGAATACGGCTATGTCAAAGACGGCAAAGTATTCTTAAAAAGTTACCTCGGCTACCCCGACCGCCAGATTGGCGAAGTAAAACGTACCGAGCAAGAAGCGATTGACTACTTCAAAAACCGATTTTTGATTGCCGCTGCCAAAGTGGAACAATTGGAAAAAGAGGTGGAAGAAGCGCAAAACAAAGGCTCTTACTTGACCAAATTGGTGCAGTTGCGCAAAAAACTCTTGGGCTTTGATGGCCTCGGCGACTTTTTGCCCCTGCTCGACCGCCTCGAAAAAGCCGAGAGCTATTTGGGCGATTTGATAAAAACCAACCAGGAAAAAAACTTAGAGATTAAACGCGCACTCTTAGAAGACACCCGCACTTTAATAGGCGAACAGCTGGATTGGCAAGAAACAACCGACCAACTTCAAGAGCTTAAATCGAAGTGGATTAGGACGGGTCCCGTTGAAAAAGAATTGCACGATGAAATAGAAGTCGAATTTCAAACGCTTTTGGACGGTTTTTTTCAAAGTCGCCGCGATTTTTTCTCCGAGCAAAACCGCATCATCGCCGACCGCATCGAGCGCTACAACGCGCTGCTGGCCCAGTGCGACGCACTCCAACGAATGTACGACGTGGACGAGGCCAGCAAGCAATTGCGCCAAATCAAAAACGATTGGAAAGAAACGGGCGAAATCCCCGTGAAGCGTTCGGCCAAATTATACAAGCAGTTCAAGCGGTCGTCGCAACGGGTTATTGACAAATACAACCGCGTGAAGGGCATTGTGGTGCAGGTTTATGTGCATCCGTTGGTGGCAGAGCAGCAAAAAATGTTTGAAGAAGCCATTCAATTGTCGCGGGCGCAAGACATTATTCAGGCCGCCGACCAAGCCAAAACGCTCCTCAATAAGTGGAAAGAAATACGAGTGCCGCTCAAGTTTGCCGACAAGCAATTGGCCGAGCGTTTCAGGGCCGTGTGCGATAAAATATTTGAACTCAGTTACTTGGCGCGGGTCATTTCGCGCAAATACCCCGCTTTTGAAATGCGGAGCGAAGAAGACCAACTCAACATCAAAATACGCGAAATGGAATGGCTCGTGAAGCGCGAAAAAGGCGATTTAGAAATGAGCATCTCCAGTGCCCAAAGTGCCAGTATGGACGAAGAAACCGAGCGGCAGTTGATGGGTAAAATCAATATTCAACGCCGCAAAATTGCGATGAAGGAGCGTATTTTGGAAGAGTTTCACCGCAAACTTGGCCCAAGGTAAGTTACCAAAATGGAAATCGCAGCGTAAAGTGCTGCTTACGTTGTTTTTTACGAAAAAATACCAACCCCACCCAGTACAAATCAATACTGACCGAAACCGCTTCGTGCTGCCGAATGGTAGCCCAAGCGGCCTCCATTTCTGCCGACCAGTGAATGTCGTCGAACACAAATAAACTGCCTTCGTGGGCTTTTGCCAAGCAGGTTTCAAAGTAACGAACGGTGGGTTCGTAGCGGTGATTGGCATCAAAAAACACAAAATCGAGCGGAGGCGCAATAGCTACTTGTTGGGGAAGCGTTTGGTCAATGTTGCCCACCACCAGCTCTATACGTTGCGCCAACTGGGGTTGTTTGTCAAAATTTTGTTGCGCCACGCGGGCGGTTTCGGGGCATCCTTCAAAAGTCCAGACTTTGGAAGATGCGTTGGCAGCGGCCAAGTAAAGCGTGGTAATACCCAACGAAGTACCTAAGTCGAAGATGGTTTTTGAGCCAAAATATTGCAGCAAGCGGTAAAATAGTCGGCCCAGTCGCGGTGGTTTTTCGGAGTTGCGGGCTACGTCGCGCACCGCTCTTACCGAAGATTGATTGACCCTCGACCCCGCCCCAAAGTCGGTGATTTGCATTTGCACAGAACTGCGGCGCATTTCATTTCTAATCTGGCCTATTGCCTCAAAATCAACACTTTGTGCGTCTTTTTCGATTACGTTTCGGTACAAATCAAACACAAACGGAGAGTGTAGCCCGTGCTGGTTTTGGGCAGAAAAGAGGTATTTGAAAAAAGCGGGAATACGCATCAATTAAGCCGATAGGGAGCTATCATGGTAAATTCGGGAATTTGAACGTTGAAATGCTTGCCGTCCATGATGCGCTCTACCAAATAAGTACCCTTCATTTTGCCAATGCTGGTGCGCAAATTACACCCCGACACGTATTCGTGCACTTCGCCAGGTTCTAAAATGGGTTGTTGGCCTACTACCCCCTCCCCTTCTACCTCACGCACGGTGCCCACCGAATCATAAATAAACCAATGACGGCGCAAAAGCTGCACGGTTTGGTCGCTGTGGTTTTCGATGGTGATGCGATATGTAAACACAAAATGTGCTTGCAGCGGATTGGAGTATTCGGGTTGAAACTCCGTTAAGACACTCACTTTGACACCTTCCGTGATGGACGAAATCATAATTTTTTGCCGTTTTTAATTCCAAAAGCCAAATTAGATTGTTATATTAATTAGAAACAACAATAACTTAAAAAAGTTGCAAAATTTACCCCAATCAGCAGATGGATGTCAAGATTGAATCTTCGTGGAAACAGCAATTACAGGCCGAGTTTGAGCAGCCCTATTTTTCAGAATTGATTGCGTTTGTCAAAAGCGAATACGCCACGCAACGCGTTTATCCACCTGGCAAGCTCATTTTCAACGCTTTCGATAAGTGTCCTTTTGACCAAACAAAAGTGGTGATACTGGGCCAAGACCCCTACCACGGCGCGGGGCAGGCCATGGGTTTGAGTTTTTCGGTCAATGAGGGCGTGGCCACGCCGCCGTCGCTCAACAATATTTTCAAAGAAATAAAGGACGATTTGGGGCAAGACATCCCAAAATCTGGCAATTTAGAACGCTGGGCTGAACAGGGCGTATTGCTGCTCAATGCCACCCTTACCGTGCGCGATGGCAGCCCTGGTTCGCACCAAAACAAGGGCTGGGAGCATTTTACCGATGCCGTCATTCGTTGTTTAAATACCGAAAAAAGTGGCTTGGTGTTTATGCTTTGGGGAAAATACGCCCAAGACAAGGGCAAAATAATTGACCCCAATCGGCATTTTGTGCTGAAAGCCAAGCACCCTTCGCCCATGGCGGCCAACTACGGCGGCTGGTTTGGCACCAAGCATTTTAGCCAAGCCAACAATTACCTCAGCAGCAAAGGGTTGCCGCCCATTGTGTGGTAGTTAGTCGCAAAATGGTTTTTTCTACCTATTTTTGGGCATCTTTCATATTGCTTCCAAAGTAGTTGACAGTTTTTGAGAAATTAGTCCACAAGCATATTGCCCACTAAACATGTAGTCGGAAAAATT
>REAB01000143.1 GCA_004293645.1 Cytophagia bacterium
CAATGCTCTGCAAAACCAATGTATGCTTATCTGTATAACCATCAATAAATCTATGCAACAATATGCCTTCTTGTACTTTTTCAGGGTATTCGCGCCACTTTTGCCCCTTCACAAAATCGCCTATAAAATTGCCTACCACCCGCAATTCATCAGAGCCAGAAAGAAAAATATGAGCTAAAAAATTCATAAACAGGGAAATGGGAGGACAGGGGATATTTATCATTTATCAGGGAACATTTATCAGGGAACATTTATCATTTTACTGTACCCTGCTTTTTTTTTGTTAAATAAGTTTTTATTTATTTCCATTAAAATTAGTAAAAGTGTATTTAATAATCATTTTGAATATGTATTTTGATTTTTAGATAAAAAGGGCTACTTTTGTGCTGTCTAAACTCATCCATAGCCCCATTTTGAATATGAGATATTCTCTCGAGTGCGAATTTATGAAATTAATGGATAAATTTCCCTTTTTACGCCATAAATCTAATAAAAAGTTTATGTTTTTGTATGTTTTAGCTTTGATAAAATCTCGGAGTGTACAATTTTGTGAAACTGCTACACACTTAAATAGTGAAGTAAAAGATGAGTCTAATGAAAATCGTATTCAAGATTTTTTTAGAACTACTATTATAGATTATAAAGAACTTGCCTTATTATTTTATTGCACTTTTCCTTGTCATCAAAAATTAGATATTATTATAGATAGAACAGAATGGGACTTTGGTAAAAGTCAGCATAATATTTTAATGATTATCATTAGTAATCGGACAGTTGCTATTCCTTTTTATTGGGAAATGTTAGATAATAAAAGCGGTAATTCAAACACATCAAATAGAATAGAATTAGTACAAAAATGTTTGTCACTTATTCCCGCTTCTCGGATAAGTGTCGTATTAGGTGATAGGGAATTTATTGGGCATGATTGGTTTAAGTACCTGAAAGACAACAATATACAGTTCTGTTTTCGGATACCTAAAAACCACCATATTATGTATCTCGATGAAGATATGAACGAGCAAATCCATCTTGCTTCCAACTTACAAACTCAATATCCAAAGGGTATTATATTTAAGGATTATTTTGTAGATGGGATTTGTGGAAATGTATATGTTGGTACAGATAAATCAGGAGAATTATTATTTTTATTTGGTACATTTGCACCCAAAACATTGCCTAAATATTATGAACGACGTTGGACAATAGAAACTATTTTTCAGGATTTTAAGGGGAGAGGTTTTAATTTAGAAAATACACATTTAAGAGATGCACAAAAATTAAAAAAGCTGATTGCTTGTGTATCTTTGGCTTATAATTTATGCAAAAATATTGGTGTATATAAGCATAAAAAAAAGAGAATATTGATTAAAAAACATGGCAGAAAAAAAAATAGTTTTTTTCGTACAGGCTTAAATTATATCCGTAATTTGTTCAAAAAGAAGGAAGAACTTTGTAGAATACTAACTATTATATTTAGAACTATTACTATAAATTTAGCTTGTTTAACCCCTTTTTTATCAAAACAGGTAATTTTAAGAGTGTAAATGAATAAAAAAAACACATTTGATTGTTAATTTAGCTAAAAAAAAGCAGGGTACAGTAGATTTTAGCCATTCTGTAAGAATCCCTTGTAAGTATTTTGCGCGGTGCTAAAGGAACAGGAGATGCTTACAGCATCACTACTCCTGTATCATTTGCCTTCTAAAAAGAAAAGTGTCCTTATTTTTGCAAATAAAAACAAG
>REAB01000070.1 GCA_004293645.1 Cytophagia bacterium
CAATGATGATTGGATACTTGAACCAATCATCAAAGAGCAGCAAAAACTACTGCAAAGTATTGGATTATCTATTCCGTAAAAATAAAGTTACAGGTTAAAGCTACGCTACTTTTTTAACTGATTTTTGTCAAAATCACTCGTTTTTAAATTTTCTCCAAACGATAAAAGGTTAGCAACAATCTTATTCAAATAATGTTTTGTTTTATTTCAAGAATTTTGATTTTTTTAACAATAATTTGTTCGTTTGTGTAGTTCGTGCGTTTGTAATAATGCTATATTTGGCAACTTAGATACTTAGAATGAAACACTTGAAAAGTTGTCTGCTTCTGTTGTTGGTTTTTGTGCTGGCGCACAAAAGCTACTGCATTGGTGCGGACAACGGCAGTGTTTCGGCTACTCAAAAAGTAAAATCCCACCAAAAAGCGGCGTTCGTTTCGCAGTTTGTAGCCTCAGAAACCGACGAAAACTGGTTTTCAGACGAATGCGAAGACGATAAATTTGAAGACGAAACCGACGAGTTGTCTCCCCGCACGGCATCGCTTGCTTTTTTCTTGGTTTCAAAACAGTGTTTTGCAACCATTGACACCCCTCCCCAGTACACTACAAAGCTATTTTTGCTTTACTGCTCTCTCAAATTAGATTGTTAAGCCACTCGGAACTATTTGCTTTTCTTCGCCCAATACGGTGAAGTATATTCCTTGTTTTTGACTATTTAAAATTGATAGCTCATGCGCGCACAAACCGCTCGCTTCGATGAACACTCGGTGCTTCACGAACTCAAACATTATTTGCCTGCACAGGCTCCGCTCAAAGATTTTATTCACCACAATACGCTCCACGCCTTTCAGAGCCAACAATTTGACGACGGCCTACGAAGCGCGTCCGAAATATTTGGCTACAAAGTGTCGTTGTCTTTGGCCGAATTTCGAGGACTCTACACTGCGGGGCGCATTTCCGCTCCTGTTCTCGAGCGCATCATCACAACCCAAAAAGGGGCTAAAAATCAATTGGCTTGGCGTAACAAAGTGGTTTTTGAACAATACGACACCTCCAATACGCCCCGCATTGGCACGCTGAGGTCGCACTGGAAAACCCAGTACAAAATTGATTTGGACTCGCTGGTACACCCCATTTTGTTCCGTATTTTGTGCAGCTACCTCGACCAGGGTATTTCAATCTGGCGTTTCCCAGTGGGCAAAACGGGCTTTTTGGCGGCCATCAAAGAAATGGAAAGCCACAGTTTTGTGAGTTATTTTCGGACCAAACGTGCCAAAAATTTACTACTCAACACCGACTGCAACCTAACCGACCTGCTGGAACTGTTGGTGGGCGATGCCGCCTTATTTGAACATTATCTTTTTGACCAGCAGTTTGCCCACCAAGGCTGGTCGGGCATGGTGTCGGCCATTGAAGACCAACCTCAAACGCTTTTAGACCGCCGCGAAGTAACCTTGCGCGACTTGATTGCCTTTGAACTGCTGCTCGAAATAGACGCGCTTGATTACCAATTTGACCAAAATTGGCTGGCGTTGAGCAACGTTGTAAAAATACCGCCCGCACCGCTATTTGCCGACGTACCCGCCACCGAGCTGCACCAAGTGATGGCCATTTGGCAGCAAGCCTTCGAGTGGAGTTATTACGACCAAGTGCTGGCGGGGATTCAGCAAGAAACCAATTTTCCAGCGCGGGCGGCGGGCAAGCCGTCGTTTCAAGCTATGTTTTGCATTGACGACCGCGAGTGTTCGCTGAGGCGGTATTTAGAAAAAAATGATGTCCACTGCGAAACTTTTGGCACAGCTGGTTTCTTTGGCGTTGAGTTTTTTTACCAACCCGAAGGCGGCAAGTTTTACACCAAAGTTTGCCCCGCGCCCGTTACGCCCAAGTTTCTCATCAAAGAAAGTGACGGCAGCAACAAAGACAAACTCAAAAAAGACCTGTATTTCAACAAAAACGCGCACTCGTTTTACGGCGGTTGGCTCATTGCCCAAACGCTCGGTTTTTGGGCAGCGTTTCGGTTGTTTTTGAATATTTTTCGGCCTTCGATGAGTCCTGCCACTGCGTCGTCGTTTAAGCACATGGATAAGTTCTCTAAGCTCACCATCGAAAACCACAACCACGAACACGAAAATGAATTGCAAGTGGGTTTTCAAGTTGAAGAAATGGCCAACCGCGTGGAAGGACTCCTAAAAAGCATTGGTTTGGTAAGTGATTTTGCGCCCATCGTTTACGTCATTGGCCACGGGGCGAGTAGCGTAAACAACCCCCACTACGCTGCTTACGACTGCGGTGCGTGTTCGGGGCGGGCGGGGTCGGTCAATTCGCGGGTTATATCGTACATGGCCAATCACCCCAAAGTGCGCCAAATATTGGTAGAACGGGGCATCGTCATTCCATTTGAAACCCAGTTTGTGGGCGGTCTGCACGACACCACGCGCGACGAAGTGGCTTTTTACGACGAAAGCGCGTTGTGGCCCCAAAACCAACAACGCCACCAAGCCAACCACTTGGTATTTGACAAAGCCCTCGACCTGAACGCCAAAGAACGCTCGCGGCGATTTGAATCTATTGATACTTCGCTGAGTGCGGCGCAGATTCACGAGAAGGTGCGGGTGCGGTCGGTGTCGCTTTTTGAGCCGCGCCCCGAACTCAACCACGCCACCAACGCGCTGTGCATTGTAGGGCGGCGGGGGCTTTCAAAGGGCGTATTTTTGGACCGACGGTCGTTTTTGAACTCTTACAATTACCAAATAGACCTCGACGGCAAGTACCTTTTGAATATCCTGAAAGCGGTAGCGCCCGTGTGCGGGGGTATCAATTTGGAGTATTTTTTCTCGCGGGTGGACAATCAAAAACTGGGCGCGGGTACTAAACTGCCACACAACGTGATGGGGCTTTTTGGGGTGGCCAACGGCATAGACGGCGACCTACGCCCAGGCTTACCGAGCCAAATGGTGGAAGTGCACGACCCCGTGCGGTTGCTGGTTATTGTGGAGCATTTTGACGATGTGGTGCTGACGACGATTCAGAAATCGCCCGAAACGTACGAGTGGTTTATCAACGAATGGGTACGTTTGGTGGCGGTTCACCCCCAAACCAAGGCCTTGTCGGTGTTTGAGAACGGGCATTTTGTGGCCTACACGCCCACGCCCCAGCACCTCAACACCATCAAAGACATTGAGCCGCTGTTGACATCTACCCAAGAAAACTTCCCCGTTTATCTTCTTTCTTAAACCACCACGCTGTTATGACAACGATGCTTCATTTTTTGGTATTGATGCCCATTTTGGGCTTTCTGCTCAGTTTGCTGCTCCCCGACAAAAAAGAAACGCTCATTTCTTGGACGGCTTTTTTGTCGGTGGGCGTTCATTTGCTGGCTTTTTTGGCGTTTGTGGTCTATTGGCTTTGGCACGGACATTTGGCCATCAACCTCAAAGATATTGTGCTTTTTGAGGCCAACGATTATTCTTTTTTTATTGATTTTTACTTTGATGGCATCACGGCGGTTTATCTGTTTGTGGGGGCGTTGCTTACGTTTTTGGTTACGGTTTATAGCCGCTATTACCTCCACCGCGAGCCTGGCTACAAGCGATTTTTCAATACCATCTTGTTGTTTTACGTGGGTTACAACATTACCATCATGTCGGGCAACCTCGAAACGTTGTTTGTGGGTTGGGAAATTTTGGGCATCTCATCGTTTTTGCTCATTGCTTTCTACCGCGACCGCTATTTGCCCGTCAAAAACGCCGTCAAGGTTTTTTCGATTTACCGCATTGGCGATATTGGTTTGATTTTGGCCATGTGGATGAGCCACCATTTGTTTCACGAAAACATCACGTTTGCCAAACTGACCAACTACGAACTGGTACACGAGCATTTGCAAAATCACAGCGCCATCGGTATTTTTATTTCGTTGATGATTTTGCTGGCGGCCTCGGCCAAATCAGCGCAATTGCCGTTTTCGAGCTGGCTGCCCCGCGCCATGGAAGGCCCCACGCCGTCGAGTGCCATTTTTTACGGGTCGTTGTCGGTGCACGTGGGCGTTTTTATTTTGCTCAGAACCCGCCCGTTTTGGGAGCAACAAACCTCCGTCCGAATCTTGATTGGAACGCTGGGGTTGGTTACGGCCATCATCACAACGGGTATTGCGCGGGTGCAGTCGTCGGTGAAGAGCCAAATTGCGTATGCGTCTATTGCCCAAATTGGCCTTATTTTTATGGAAGTGGCGGCGGGTTGGGAAAAATTGGCCTTGTTTCACTTTGCGGGCAACGCTTTTTTGAGAACCTACCAACTGTTGGTTTCACCGTCGGTGGTGAGCTACTTGATTCGGGAACAGTTCTACAATTTTGCGCCCAAGGTGCAATCTATTGAAGTGCATTTTTCTAAAAAAATAGGGTACACACTTTATATGTTGAGCATCAAAGAGTGGAACTTAGACGCGGCCATGTATCAATTTTTGTGGAATCCCGTGAAACGACTCGCCCGTTTGCTTGATTTTATGACCATTCAAAAGTTGAGTCTGTTTTTCGTAATGATTTATTTGTTAGGTGTTTACGCGCTCTACAACGAAGAGCAAATTCCTGCCGCTGTTCATGCTTACTTGCCCGTGGCGTTTGCTTTTATTGGGTTACTCATGGTGCTAAAATCGTTTACGGAGCGCAAAAGTGTAAGCATGAGCTGGCTGCTGGTTATTTTGAACCACCTCTGGATTGCCCTCGCTATTTCGTTCAATGAGCATTTCAAAAACGACCAAACCATTTTATATTTGAGCGGCATTGGCGTGGCGGGCGTATTGGGTTTTGCGATGTTGCAACGATTGAAAAACCTCGAAGGCACGCTGGACTTGGACCGTTTTCACGGACATTCGTTTGAGCATCCAAAAATTGCGCTGCTGTTTTTGCTGGCTTGTTTGGGGCTGTCGGGGTTTCCCATCACGCCCACGTTTATTGGTGAAGATTTGATATTTAGCCACATTCACGAAAACCAATTTGTGCTGGCCTTTTTTGTTTCGCTCAGCCTAATCCTCGACGGTCTGGCCATCATGCGGATTTATGCGCGGGTATTTTTGGGGCCACACGTCAAAACGTACCACGAAACGGCCTATCGGTCGTCGTAGTTCACACTTTTTAAACGCTTCAGATTTTGTATATCCCTAATTTTTCATTTGTAAAAGCCCCCTAACCCCCGACGGGGGAACTAAAACAAAAACTCCCCCATCGGGGGTGGGGGGCTTCTTCTTATGAACACAAACAAAAAAATAACTTTGCCGCTCGATGGGCTGGCTGGTTTAAAGCAAAATTGGAGTGCCGATGTACTTTCGGGCTTCATGGTGTCGTTGTTGGCGTTGCCGCTCAGTTTGGGCATTGCCAAGGCTTCCGATTTTCCAAACCCCATGTACGGCGTGCTAACGGCCATCATTGGCGGTATGGTGGTCAGTATTATGGCGGGTTCAAAGATCACCATCAAAGGCCCCGCTGCTGGCCTCATTGTTATTATTGCGGGGGCGGTGTCGGAGTTTGGTGGGGGCGAAACTGGCTGGCACATGGCACTGGGAGCCATTGTGGCAGCAGCGGTGGTTCAAGTACTTTTTGGGGTTTTAAAACTCGGCAAACTCGGCGACATTTTCCCACTTTCGGCGGTACACGGGATGTTGGCGGCCATTGGTTTGATTATTATTTCCAAACAACTGCACATTTTATTGGGCGTGAACCCATTGGGCGAAAACGGCAAACCGCTCGTTGAACCCATCGAACTCATTGAGGCATTGCCGCACACGTTTGCTACCATCGCCGACCGAATGCCGATTGTCATCACGGGTTTGGTGTGTTTGGCGGTGGTTTTTGGCACACCGCTGTTGCCCATCAAAGCCCTCAAAAAAATACCCGTGCCCATGATTGTGCTACTGGTGGCCATTCCGCTGGCCATGTATTTGGGCTTAAAGGATATGAAGGGTGGATTGGTAAAATTTGACAAACCTTTTACCCAAATTATTGGCCTGAATGTCAGTTTTGATGGCATTGGCCAGATGGGAACATTCATTAAATACGTGATTTTGTTTGCGCTTATTGGTAGTTTAGAATCGTTGCTCACCGTAAAAGCCATCGACGGCCTCGACCCGTTTCGGCGCAAATCGAACGCCAACAAAGACCTCATTGCCGTTGGGGCTGGCAATGTTCTGGCGGGTATATTGGGCGGGTTGCCCATGATTTCGGAAGTGGCGCGGAGTTCGGCCAACGTAAACAACGGGGCTAAAACCCGCTGGGCTAATTTTTTTCATGGTGTGTTTTTGTTGATATTCATGCTGTTTCTTACGCCAGTCATTCAGCTGATTCCCAACGCTGCCCTGGCGGCCATGCTCATCGGAGTAGGTTTTAAATTGGCGCATCCCAAAGAATTTTTGCACACGTGGCACATCGGCAAGGAGCAGTTTGTCATTTTTGTAACCACCATTGTTTTCACGCTCGGAGTAGATTTGCTGGTGGGCGTTGGCGCAGGTATTTTGGTGAAAATAATCATGTACTTGGCCAGCGGCGTTGCTTTCAAAGATATGTTCAAAGCACCCGTTAAAGTAATAAACCAAGAGGGCGATTATTTCGTGGACATCGAAAAATCAGCGGTTTTTACCAACTGGTTGGGTATCAAAAAAGAGTTGGAAGCACTGCCCAGCGGCTCGAACGTACACGTTAATTTGGCCAAAACGCACCTCATTGACCACTCCACCATGGAAAATCTACACCATTTTAAGCAAGATTATGAAGAAAATGGCGGCCAGTTTTCTATTGCGGGTTTGGACAACCACGCCTCATTTTCAGACCACAAACTGGCCGCCCGAAAGAAAAAATAAGGAGTTGTCTGTGTAACGGCGAGAGACCATAAAACGATTTAAAGGCAAAATAAACATCATCGAAGTGCTGCTGGTCTTCGGTGGTGTTTATTTGTTCTTTCGTACCCTCACGGTTGTCGTCAAAAGGTAATTTCTAACGTAGGCTGTACAATTAAACAAAAAAAGTTCTTGCTACTTTTGTCTTTGTGAAAGAACAAAAAACAAGAACCCGTCCCGAAGAACACTCCAAGAATAAGGGGAATAGTTGGAAAAACAAATCAAAGGCTCAAAGCCAAGAGCTTAAATTTTTGCGACAGCGAACCAAAGAGTTAGCCCTCAGTCGAGATTTATGGAAAAACAAATATTATCAGAGTCATTCATCACGATTGTCTTTGGAGGCTCTCGACGATGGCAAAGCCCGTTATCATCAGTATGAATTATGGTCGGACCGCCGATGCGGTGATATTATTGCTGGTATAGTTATGGTTCAACGAGTTTACGTTCTTGCCGCCATAACCTGCTAAAAATGGTATTAGTTTTGGGCATAACTACTCGGATTCCGAGCCATATCGGACCGCCGATGCGGCAGCCTTCGTAATTGGCTTTGTAAGAGTGGGTATTATCGTTTAGAGGGTGGGGTAAAAAGCCCTGTGCCGATGGTAGTTTTTGTCGATGAAAGTATTGTGATTGGGGGCCAGAAAGTATTGCTGATTTTAGGGACACCTACTTCAAATATTTGTCCCCAAAAAGGCCTTGTTCACCAAGATATGGTGGTCTTGTATGTGGGCTTTGGCAAAGAATGGAGGTCGGAAATAATTGAAGCTAAACTTGGGACAATTGCCAATCAAAACCCCATCAGTTATGTGGTCAGCGACCGAGGTACTAATTTAGTAAAATGCTTTCAATCAGGTAATTACATAAGTGTTTCAGATATTACCCACGTCTTTGCTAATGAGTTGAAGCGACTCTACGAAAAAGATGAAACCTTTGTAGAGTTCACCAAATTAATAGGACAAATTCGGAAAGCATGGTATTTAAGTTCGGAAAAAAGCCAATATATTCCTCCCAAAATGCGGACAAGATTACGTTTCGCTAATCTATTTCCTTGTGTAGATTGGGCGATGAAAATACTCCAACAGTGGCCGGAACTTGATGAGCCAATCACGGAAAAATTGATGTTCTTAAAGCAACAGCAAGCCTTTATCCAAACCCTAAACCAGCTACAAAAGATTTTCAAAGATATCTGTGAACTACTCAAAAATCAAGGATTTTCTATGGAGCAAAAAACAAAAGCCTTAAGCATATTAGCATCAATTCAAGCCGAAGAAAAAACGCAAATATTCAGCAACAAGGTAGTTGTTTATTTGGAAGAATTAAGCCAAAAAATGCTCCAAACTAAGCAAGAACATATCATCTGTTGCTCTGATATTATCGAAAGCTTTTTTGGCAAATTCAAAGAGAAAGCCAACACTAAGGGGCATCAAAAACTAACGGAATTTGTATTTACCATCGCCAATTTTTCTAATAACTTTAACACAGATGAAATCAAACAAGCTCTCGAATTTTCAAAAGTCAAGGACTTCAAAGACCTTATAAAAGGCAATAATAAAACCACAAAAAACGAAAGAACTTTTACGGGTTGATTGTACAGCCTACATCTACCATAACAAATTAGTATCATTGCAAATAATTACGAGTAAGTGCTTAAAAGGCACTTTTTGAACAATGAGCCTAAAAGGGGAATTTTCTTAGTTGTAAAATCTAACCAAAAACTTTGCCCAGTGCGGCTTTCGTATTAATTTTGGAGAATGTATAAAAACCAGAAAGTAGTGGTGGTGATGCCCGCGTACAAAGCATCAATGACGCTCGAAAAAACGTACCAAGAAATCCCTTTCGACTTGGTGGACGAAGTGATTTTGGTGGACGATGCCAGCCCCGACAATACCGTGGAAGTAGCCAAAAAATTGGGCATCCGCCATGTCATTCGCCACGACCAAAACAAAGGCTATGGCGGCAACCAAAAAACGTGCTACGGCAAAGCCTTAGAACTCAAAGGAGATATTGTCATTATGCTGCACCCCGATTATCAATATACCCCGCTGCTGCTTACGGCCATGATTTCGATTATTGGCAACGGACTGTATCCAGTGGTGTTTGGGTCGAGAATATTGGGCAAAGGTGCTTTGAAAGGCGGAATGCCGCTCTATAAATACGTAGCCAACCGTTTTTTGACGCTGGCCCAAAATATTTTGATGAGCCAAAAACTGTCAGAATACCACACGGGCTATCGCGCTTTTTCGGGCGAGGTGTTGCGTACTGTACCTTTTCAAAAGTGCGACGATGATTTTGTGTTTGACAACGAAATGATAGCCCAGATTTTTTGGAAAGGCTACGACATCGCCGAAGTAACTTGCCCCACCAAATATTTTGACGAAGCCTCTTCCATCAATTTTCAGCGCAGCCTCAAATACGGTCTCGGTGTGTTGCGGGTTTCGGGGCGTTATTGCCTGGCCAAATTAGGCATTTGGAAATGGGCTTTGTTGGAGTAGGGGTAAGGTTTTATGGTGTATGGTTTTATAGTGCTAAATTTGAATGGCTACTGACCACACGAGCAGCCCCCATTGACCATTGACCGCTGACCTTTGACCCGACTAAGCGTCGCGCCAGCGAATGGCGCAGCCTACTGCTTTGGTAGTTGTAACCACCACGGGCTTACCCGTTGAGAGGTTGTTTACGGCATCTTCCACGTAGCGTTTGGTTACGCCGCTGGCATCTTGGGCGTTGTCGTCTATGGTGCCGATGTATTGCACCGTAAATTTGCTACCCTCGTTTTTGAGTATATAAACGTGTGGCGTGCGCGTAGCACCAAAGGCTTTGGCTACGGCTTGGCTTTCGTCAAACAAATAAGGAAACGAGTAGTTTTTGTCTTTGGCCCTAATTTTCATGTTTTCAAACGAGTCTTCTTCGTAAGTAGTTACGTCGTTTGAGTTGATGGCCACTACTGGATAACCCAACCCTGCGTATTTTTTGTCCAACGCCAACACGCGGTCTTCGTAGGCTTTGGCAAAAGGGCAATGGTTGCACGTAAACACCACAATAACTCCTTTTTGGGTTTTAAAATCGGCCAGCGACACGGTGTTGCCGTCCACCGATTTGAGCTGAAAACCAGCTACGGTTGCCCCTACTTCATAACCCGCCGAGGAAGCTTCGGCGTTTTTTTGTTTAAAGAAAAGCGTTGCCGCCGTGCCCAACGCCAAAACGGCAACCAGTGCGATTCCAAATTTCTTTTTCATGTTTTTCATTTGATTTGTGATTTAGACGAATTGCAAAAAAATAGTTACAAAAAATCCCGTAATTCTTTTTCGAGTTGATTGAATTCCAATGGTTGCTCAAAAAATATGCGTTTGCGTTTTTTGTTGTTCAATATCAACGTAGCTGGAATGGCCCCCGACCAGCGTTGGCTCACTTTGTTAATCCAACTGTCGTAGTCGGGTTCGTTGAGCAACCACACGGGGTTGGCAATTTGCCAACGCGCCACAAACGGCAAAACCCGCGTTACCATATCTTTTGCAAAATCCATGCTAACCAACAAAACCCTAACTTTTTGTCCTGCATATTGTTGATTGATTTGCTCAAAAACGGGCAGTTCGACTACGCACGGCTTGCACCAAGTAGCCCAAAAATTGATGATGTAAGTGGTGTCTGAGGGCTGCGTTAAAAGCTGTTGCAGACGGCCAAATTGCACCAATTCTACTCGTTGAGCGTTGGTTTTAATTGACATAATGAACAAAACACTAACTACAAATAGGGTCTTCATATTAGGTTAAACGACTGATTGCAAGATAAAATTACAAATCTTGCCGATTACATCATAACTTTCGGCCAGTTTTTACAATTTACGTTCCTAACTTTGTTGAAAAATACGACCTAAGCCAATGTCTCCAATCAAAAAATTGCTTATTGCCAACCGGGGCGAAATAGCCCTGCGCATCATGCGCACCTGCCGCGAAATGGGTATTAAAACCGTCGCGGTTTTTAGCGAAGCCGACCGCCACGCACTGCACGTGCGCTACGCCGACGAAGCCGTGTGTATTGGCCCAGCGGCCTCGTCGGAGTCGTATTTGCGGGGCGATAAAATCATTGAAGTTTGCAAAAAACTAAACGTAGATGCCATTCACCCTGGCTACGGGTTTTTGTCAGAAAATGCCAAATTTTCGCAGGCAGTCAAAGATGCGGGGCTGATTTTCGTAGGGCCGTCGGCGCATAGTATTGAGATAATGGGCGACAAACTCTCGGCCAAACGCGCCGCCGCTCGTTACAATATTCCGATGGTGCCTGGCACGCCCGATGCCGTAACCGACCGTGCCGAAGCCAAGGTAATTGCCAGCCAAATTGGCTACCCCATTTTGATAAAAGCGAGCGCGGGCGGCGGCGGAAAGGGAATGCGAATTGTAGAAAACGAGGCCGAATTTGACGAGCAAATGGAACGCGCCGTGAGCGAGGCTATCTCGTCGTTTGGCGACGGGGCGGTGTTTGTAGAAAAATACGTAGCCTCGCCGCGCCACATCGAAATCCAGCTTTTGGCCGACCAGCAGGGCAACACCATCTATCTTTTTGAACGCGAATGTTCGGTGCAACGCCGCCACCAAAAAGTGGTAGAAGAAGCCCCGTCGTCGTGCCTTACGCCGCAAATTAGGGCCGCCATGGGCGAATGTGCCGTAAACGTGGCGCGGTCGTGCGGGTATTATGGCGCGGGTACGGTAGAGTTTATTGTAGATGATAAACTGGACTTTTATTTTTTGGAAATGAATACCCGATTGCAGGTAGAACACCCTGTTTCTGAGATGATTACGGGTGTTGATTTGGTGCGCCAAATGATTTACGTAGCCGAAGGGCGCACGCTCGAAATCAAGCAAGAAGACCTTCAAATAAACGGCCACGCCGTGGAAGTGAGGGTGTATGCCGAAGACCCCGCCAACAATTTTTTGCCCGACGTGGGTACGCTACAAACCTACGTGCGTCCGCAAGGCAATGGTGTGCGCGTGGACGATGGCTTTGAGCAGGGCATGGCCATTCCGATTTACTACGACCCCATGATTGCCAAGCTCATTACGCACGCCGCTACTCGCCAAGAAGCCATTGACAAGATGGTGCGGGCCATTGATGAGTACCAAATTACGGGGGTTCAAACTACGCTGGGTTTTTGCCGCTTTGTGCTGCAACATGAGGCGTTTACGTCGGGGCAATTTGATACGCATTTTGTGAAGCACTATTTTACGCCAGCGGTACTCAAAGGCCAAACCAACGAAACTGAGGAAAAAATAGTGGCCGCTTTGGTGGGGCATTTGCTCCAAGAAACCAAAAAAACGAGCAACGCCTCCTCAACCATAACCGCGCAGAAAAGTAAATGGAAAGCCAATCGTTCTTAAACCCTTAAAAATCATGCTAAAAACAACCGACGGACTTAC
Organism: Cytophagia bacterium; assembly: GCA_004293645.1. GTDB lineage: Bacteria > Bacteroidota > Bacteroidia > Cytophagales > Spirosomataceae > REAB01. Next base: position 12,289 of record REAB01000070.1, read on the forward strand.
TCTTTTTGCCCAAAATTACCTCATAGACACTCCCAAAGCCAGTATCTTGCTGGTACACGGCCTGGGCGAACACTGCTTGCGCTACGCCCACGTGGCGCGGGCTTTCAACGACATAGGCTTCAATGTGTATAGTTTTGACTTGCGCGGCCACGGGCAGTCGGAAGGCGAGCGGGCGTTTGTAACCGACGTGCAGCGTTATTGCGACGATGTAGAGGCGGTGTATCTGACTATTCCCAAAAACCTGCCGCTGTATATCTTGGGCCACAGCATGGGCGGCTTGATTACGCTCCAGTTTTTGCTCCAACAAAAACGCCCCGACGTGCGAGCGGCTATTTTTTCGGGCGCGGCCATCAAAGCGGGGGCTGATATTACGCCTTTCGTTATTTTTATTACCAAACTGCTGGCCCAATTTTTTCCGAAACTCCAAACTACCAAATTAGACCCCAAAAGTATCTCGCGCGACCCCGAAACCGTGCAACATTATCAGGGCGACCCGTTGATTTATCGCCAAGGAATAAAAACAGGTTTGGGTTTGGCTTTACTCAAAGCCATGGACGAAGCAACCGCCCGCTTTGAAGAGTTTGACTATCCGATGCTCGTTATGCACGGCGGGGCCGATAAAATTACCAACATCGAAGGCTCGAAGCAGTTGTACGAAAAAGCCAAAAGCACCTCAAAAACTTTGAAAATTTGGGACGGCGCCTATCACGAGATTTTCAACGAAACCAACCGCACCGAAATTATTGATTTTATGACCAATTGGGCGCAAAAAACGCTATGATAAATTTTAGAAAAGCTACCTACGACGACCATCGCGCCATTGCCCAGTTGCACGCCCTAAGTTGGCAACGCACCTATCGGGGCATGCTCAAAGATGAGTTTCTGGACCAGCATGTGGAGCAAGAACGCTTGGAAGCGTGGCAAGAACGCCTGAGCCAAGCAGACGAAAACCGTTTGGTTTGGCTGGCCGAAAAAGAAAACGAGTTGGTGGGTTTTGTTTGTGTTTTTGCCAACCACGACCCTATTTTCGGGGCTTTTATTGACAATCTACACGTACACCCCGACTTAAAACGGCAGGGTATTGGTGCCAAACTCATTCACGAGGCCGCTGCTTGGGCGTGCGCACAAACAGCTCATACGCCACTGTATTTGTGGGTACTCGAAAAAAACCACAATGCCCGTCAGTTTTATGAGCAGATAGGGGCAGTTAATCACGAAAGTCTGATTCTTAATGCTGTTTATGTGGCAAACACCGTCGAACTGCGCTATGTCTGGGAAAATGCGGAGACGATTGTGCATTTGGCCGCAAAGATTTGAAATGAAAGTGGGGCAGTCCCAACAAAAAAGCCCTCGCGTGGTGCGAGGGCTTTTTTTATTGAAACTTGTTTTAGCCCCCTCCTTACGTCGGGGTGACAAAAGTTGGCGTAACAAAAATTAACGACTCAGATACAGGTTTCGTTCTGAATAGATTTTTTGAAAAAAATCGTCGGTGAGGTCGTCTATGAAATAAATGCCTTCGCCCGTTGATTTCATCTCTGGCCCCAATTCTTTATTGACGTTCGGAAACTTATTGAACGAGAACACGGGAATTTTGATGGCGTAGCCTTTTTTAACGGGGTTGAAATTAAAATCTTTTATTTTTTTGTCGCCCAGCATCAGTTTGGTGGCGTAGTTTACGTACGGTTCTTGGTATGCTTTGCAAATAAACGGCACCGTGCGCGAGGCGCGGGGGTTGGCTTCGATGACATAGACCACGCCATTTTTGACGGCAAACTGCATATTAATCAAGCCTTTTACTTTCATGGCTTTGGCCACTTTGAGCGTAATCTCCTCAATCTGCCTGATTTCGTCCGCGCTCAAATCGAACGGTGGCAGCGTGGCGTGCGAGTCGCCCGAGTGAACACCCGCAGGCTCAATGTGCTCCATTACGCCAATAATATAGGCATCTTCGCCGTCGCAGATGGCATCAGATTCGGCTTCGATGGCGTTTTCTAAGTAGTGGTCGAGCAAGATGGTATTGCCAGGAATATCGTTCAATATTTTGACAACTTGCTGCTCCAGTTCTTGCTCGTTTATCACAATTTTCATGCTTTGGCCGCCCAGTACGTAGCTGGGACGTACCAACAGCGGGAAGCCCAGTTTAGTGCCAATCTCGGCGGCGGCATCGGCGGTGCTCACGGTGTCAAACGGCGGGTACGGAATGTCTAAATCGCGCAAGAGTGCCGAGAAGCGGCCACGGTCTTCGGCCAAATCGAGGGTGTCAAAGCTACTACCAATAATTTTGATGCCGTATTGGTGTAATTTTTCGGCAATTTTCAAAGCCGTTTGTCCACCCAACTGCACAATCACGCCTTCGGGTTTTTCGTGCATCACAATGGCGTGAACGTGTTCCCAAAAAACGGGTTCAAAGTATAATTTATCTGAAATGTCAGGGTCGGTCGAAACCGTTTCGGGGTTACAGTTAATCATAATCGTCTCATAACCAGCTTCTTTGGCTGCCAAAACGCCATGCACGCACGAGTAGTCGAACTCAATACCCTGCCCAATGCGGTTGGGGCCAGACCCCAGCACCACTACCTTTTTACGGTCAGAAACAATAGACTCATTGGCCCCCAACCGCACGGGCGGCCCCGCCCCGATGGGGGCTTCAATTACTCCCCCATCGGGGGCTGGGGGGCTGTTGAATGTTGAATAATAATACGGTGTTTTGGCTTCAAACTCGGCGGCGCAAGTATCCACGCATTTAAATACGCGCTTGATGTTGTGCGTTTGCCGAAACTTGTAAATGCGGCTTTCTTTTACGCCCAGCAAGTGCGCAATTTGGCGGTCAGCGTAGCCTTTTTGTTTGGCCGTCAATATCAAATTGGGCGAAATGTCTTCTAAGTCATATCGCTGAATTTCTTTTTCCAATTCCAACAATTCTTCAATTTGGTGCAAAAACCACGGGTCAATCTTGGTTAGATTTTGAATGGTTTTGAAAGAAAGCCCCGCCTTGAAGGCATCGTAAATATGAAACATTCGGTTCCAACTGGGGTGCGCCAAACTGTGCTTAATGGCCGCTACGTCGGTGAGTTCTTTGCCGTCGGCACCGAGGCCATTGCGCCGTATTTCGAGGCTTTGGCAGGCTTTTTGGAGCGCTTCTTGAAAATTCCGCCCAATGCCCATGGCCTCGCCCACCGATTTCATTTGCAAACCCAAGCTGCGGTCGGCCCCTGGAAACTTGTCAAAGTTCCAGCGTGGTACTTTCACAATTACGTAGTCAATGGTTGGTTCAAAAAAGGCCGACGTGCTGCCTGTGATGGGGTTGATGAGTTCGTCGAGGTTGAAGCCAATGGCCATTTTAGCCGAAATCTTGGCAATGGGGTAGCCCGTGGCTTTGGAAGCCAACGCCGACGACCGCGACACGCGCGGGTTGATTTCGATGACAATGATTTCGTCGGTTTCGGGATTGACCGAAAACTGAATGTTGCAACCACCCGCAAACTTACCGATGCCGTTCATGGTCAAAATGGCCAAATCGCGCATTTTTTGGTAGAGCGTGTCGGGTAGGGTCATGGCGGGTGCCACCGTAATGCTGTCGCCCGTGTGGATACCCATGGGGTCGAAGTTTTCTATCGAACACACAATAATGAGGTTGCCCAGTCCGTCGCGCAAAAGTTCCAGTTCGTATTCTTTCCAACCCATAATACTCTGTTCTACCAGTACTTCGTGCACAGGCGAGGCTTGTAGGCCGTGCTGTAAAGCCCGTTCAAATTCTTCGGCAGTATTGACAAAGCCACCGCCCGTACCACCCAGCGTAAACGACGGGCGAATAACCAACGGGAAACCAATTTCTTGGGCTATTTCTTTGCCTTCCAAAAACGACCGAGCCGTACGCCCTTTGCACACGCTAGCACCGAGTTCGAGCATTTTGAGGCGAAACTTCTCGCGGTCTTCGGTGGTTTCGATGGCCTTGATGTCCACGCCGATAATCTGCACATCGTATTTTTTCCAAATGCCTACTTTATCGCAGTCAATGGCCAAATTTAACGCCGTTTGGCCGCCCATGGTTGGCAAAACAGCGTGAATGGGGCGACCCATGGCACGGTGTTTTTCTAAAATCTCGACAATTGATTTTTTTTCGAGGGGTTTTAGATAAACAAAATCTGCGTTCATGGGGTCGGTCATGATGGTAGCAGGATTGGAGTTAATCAGCGACACTTCGATGCCTTCTTCGCGCAGCGACCGTGCGGCTTGCGAGCCAGAGTAGTCAAATTCGCAGGCTTGACCAATAATAATGGGACCAGAACCAATAATGAGAACGGAATTAATGTTGGGATTTTTTGGCATTGCTGAAAAGGTATGTGAGATATGAGTTTTGAGATATGATGTGGTCTATGATATTTGTTATCTGATATTTGACTTAACTTCTCACTCGTTTAATAATTCATGGAATTTTAGGTAAAGTTCGTCCATTGTTTGCGGCTTTTTGTAATTGACCCACAAAATTGGGCAAAAATAACAGGTCGGGGGGTACTGACCTATCTTTATTTGAAAAAATATGGGCATCGGTGCAACCCGCTGCTTACTTTTAGCATCTGTCAAACAAACCATTCAACCTATCAACGGCGGTTTTTTGCCGCTTATGTATTGTAAGGTATCATGTATTGCATAGTACTGCTACCTTTGGGGCGTTTATCAGTAACAACACTTTTTTAATAACAGCCATGAAATATTTTACCACCCTCGCAGCCGCGTTGCTGCTGTTCCATTCTGTTGCGTTTTCGCAAAATCCTGCCCGTGGCAACGTAGCTGGAAGTGCCCTCGAAACCACCCAAAAACCGCTGCCTTTTGCCACGGTGCTACTACTCAAAGCCACCGACTCGACCCTCGTAAAAGGAGCTGTAACCACCGAACAAGGTCGCTACGAACTCGAAAATGTGCCATTTGGGCGGTATGTGGTGGCCGTTACGGCCGTGGGTTACCAAAAAACCTTTGGCACACCATTCAACCTTGCCACGCCCAGCCTCCAACTACCCGACCTCACCGTGAGTGCAGTAACCCAAACGCTGGCCGAAGTAAAAGTAGTAGCCCAAAAGCCGTTTATTGAGCAGCAAATAGACCGCACCGTACTCAACGTTGAAAACAGCGCGGTAGCCGCAGGTAGCACCGCTCTCGAAGTGCTCGAAAAAGCCCCAGGCGTAACCGTGGACCAGCAAAACGACCGCCTCGTAGTGAAAGGCAAGCAGGGTGTAATAGTGCAAATGGACGGCAAGCAAACGTTTCTTTCTACCCAAGAACTCATGAATTTGCTCCGCAATACCCCCGCCGATAACATCGAAAAAGTGGAAATTATCACTAATCCATCGGCCAAATACGATGCAGCGGGCAACTCGGGTATTATCAACATCAAAACCAAAAAGAACAAAAATTTGGGTACCAACGGCACGGCCACCCTTGGCACAGGATATGGCCGCTACGAAAAAGCCAACGCCTCCATCAACCTCAACCACCGCGTGAGCAAAATGAATGTGTTTGGCAATTATAGCTATTTTCAGAATCGCGGTTTTAATGAGCAAGAAATTTACCGCAACATTCTATTTGAAGGCCGCACTACCATTTTTGACCAAAATGGTAGCAATATCAACCGCAACAATGGCCACAGTTTTAAGACAGGCATAGACTGGTTTTTGAACAAGAAAAATACCGTCGGTGTGCTGGTTTCGGGTTTTAACAACCACTTCGACGGTAGTAGTTTGAGCAATACCCTCATTACTGCTCCTACAGACCAAACGCGACTCTCTACTACCAACGCGCCCAGCAATAAGTTTCAGAACATAACAGCCAACCTCAACTATAAATACGAAATGGGAAATGGCCGCGAACTCACCGCCGATGCCGACTACTCGAGCTTTGGGGGGCAGTCGGGCAATTACTTGGACTCGCGTTTTACCAATTTGCAGGGCCAACTCACCCTCATTGACTTGGTTCGCAACACCATGCCCTCCACCATTGGCATTTGGGCAGGCAAAATAGACTACGTGCATCCACTCAAAAAAGGCAAAATAGAAACAGGCTGGAAAAGCAGCTGGGTAAACACCGACAACGACATGAAGTTTGAGGTAAACACCGACACCCAATCCCAATGGCGCACCGACCCCACCCGCACCAATCGGTTTAAGTACGACGAAAACATCAATGCGCTCTACCTCAACTACGCTACCGCACTCGGTAAAAAAACACAGCTTCAAACGGGCTTGCGTCTCGAAAATACCCATTCGGTGGGCAACTCCGTTACGCTCAACAGCGTAACAGACCGCAATTATACCAACCTCTTTCCGAGCGTGTTTGTGTCGCAAACGCTCGACACTAACAATGTGCTAAACCTCTCGTACAGCCGCCGCATAGACCGCCCCAGCTATCAAGACCTCAACCCGTTTGAGTTTTTTCTAGACCCCTTTACGTTTCAGCGTGGTAATCCATTCTTGCGCCCGCAGTTTACCAATTCGTTTACGCTCACGCACGTTTTTAAGAGTGCCATTACCACCACACTCTCGTACGCCCGCACCACCGATTTGATTCAGGAGCAAGCCCCCGACCAAATTGCGTCCGAAAACAAAACTTTTGTAACGTCCGTAAACATGGACAAATTTGACAATTATAGCCTCAACGTGAGTTTTCCTGTAACTATTGCCAAATGGTGGACCATGCAAAACAACCTTACGGTGTTTCACAATCGCTACCAAACGCGCTACCGCACGGGCGTATTTGACTTGAGCGTTACGGCCTACAATTTGTATTCTTCCAACAATTTTAAACTTTCCAAAACCCTTACCGCCGAGGTTTCGGCTTTCTACAATTCGGCAGGTTTGTTTGGTTTTTTTCGCAACGATCCAATGGGGGCTATCAACTTGGGTGTACAAAAAAGCTGGTTGGGCGGCAAACTGCGCGGCAGATTCAACTTCCAAGACCCTTTTTGGCTCAATCAGTTTAGGGGTAGCACTGAGTTTCAAGACTTGAATTTCAGCGTTCGCTCGCGTTGGGAGAGCCGCGTGGCGCGGGTGTCGCTCACGTATCGTTTTGGCAACCAAAACGTCAAAGCCGCCCGCCAACGCCAAACCAGCACCGACGACCTCCGCGACCGCGTGAAACAGTAACCACGCTGAAAGGCAATACGATAGATAAAAAAATGTCGTTATCAAAATAATCAATTTGATTGATAGGTAGGCTTGTAGTAACTTTGAGAATCAAATCCTTAAAAAACTATTTTTCAACCTATCAATCAACAATGGAAAATCAGACTTCTTTGGGCGCAGCATCGCAGAACGGCAACGGTGCAGGTAAGTGTCCTTTTTCGGGTGGCACAGTAAAGCAAAGCGCGGGTGGTGGCACCCGAAACCGCGACTGGTGGCCTAATCAATTAAATTTGGGTATTCTTCGCCAACATTCGTCATTGTCCAATCCAATGGGCAACGATTTCAATTACGCAGAAGAATTTAAGTCGCTCAATTTGGCGGCGGTAAAGCAAGATATTGTTGACCTAATGACCACTTCGCAAGACTGGTGGCCAGCCGATTATGGCCATTATGGCCCGTTTTTTGTTCGCATGGCGTGGCACAGTGCGGGCACCTATCGCATTGCCGACGGGCGCGGGGGCGCGGGGGCGGGTACGTTGCGTTTTGCGCCGCTCAATAGCTGGCCCGACAACGGCAACCTTGATAAAGCACGTTTATTACTTTGGCCAATTAAACAAAAATACGGCAGAAAAATATCTTGGGCCGACTTGATGGTCTTGACTGGAAACTGCGCCTTAGAATCAATGGGCCTAAAAACTTTTGGATTTGGCGGTGGTCGTGAAGACGTATGGGAGCCAGAAGAAGATATTTATTGGGGTTCTGAAACCGAGTGGTTGGGCGACAAACGCTACTCAGGCGACCGTGAATTGGAAAACCCGCTTGCGGCCGTGCAGATGGGGCTTATTTACGTAAATCCCGAAGGCCCTAACGGAACACCAAACCCATTGGCTGCCGCCCGCGATATTCGTGAAACGTTTGGTCGTATGGCTATGAACGACGAAGAAACGGTAGCATTGATTGCAGGTGGACACGCCTTTGGTAAAGCCCATGGAGCTGCCGACCCAGGCCAGTACGTTGGTGCAGAACCTGCTGGTGCGGGCATTGAAGAGCAAAGCCTTGGCTGGAAAAATACCTACGGCAGCGGAAAAGGCGGCGATGCCATTACCAGTGGTTTGGAAGGTGCGTGGACTACAAATCCTACCCAATGGGACAACAACTACTTTGAAAACCTTTTTGGTTTTGAGTGGGAACTCACCAAAAGTCCCGCAGGAGCGCAGCAGTGGACACCCAAAGACAACGCAGGAGCTGGCACTGTGCCCGATGCCCACAACCCCGCCATGCGCCACGCGCCCATGATGTTTACGACCGACCTTGCCCTGAGAATGGACCCAATCTATGAGCCTATTTCAAGAAGGTTTCTTGAAAATCCCGATGAATTGGCCGATGCCTTTGCACGGGCGTGGTTCAAATTGACCCACCGCGACATGGGGCCAGTGGTGCGTTATCTGGGGCCAGAAGTCCCCACCGAAGAACTCATTTGGCAAGACCCCATTCCTGCCGTTACGAGCAAACTCATTGATAATCAAGATATAGCTACCTTAAAAAGCTGGTTGCTCGCTTCGGGTTTGTCGGTGGCGGAGCTGGTTTCTACGGCTTGGGCTTCGGCTTCTACTTTCCGTGGTTCCGACAAGCGTGGTGGCGCAAATGGTGGCCGCTTGCGGCTTTCTCCCCAAAAGTTTTGGGCGGCCAACAACCCTGTTCAGTTGGATAAAGTACTGACCCAACTGGAAGGTATCAAAAATAAATTTAACAACGCTCAAACCAACGGCAAGGCGGTCTCAATGGCCGATTTGATTGTGCTGGGCGGCGGTGTGGGCATTGAGGAAGCTGCCCAAAAAGCAGGCCATAGCGTAGTTGTGCCGTTTACACCTGGCCGTACTGACGCTTCGCAAGCACAAACCGACGTAGCATCGTTCGCTGTTTTAGAACCCATTGCCGACGGATTCCGCAGTTACCAAAAAGGACATTACACCACTTCGGCAGAAGGAATGCTGTTAGACAAAGCCCAATTATTGACCCTAACTGCTCCAGAAATGACGGCACTCGTGGGCGGTATGCGCGTGTTGAATGCGAATTTTGATAAGTCGCAACAGGGCGTGTTTACCAACCGACCAGAAACACTTACCAACGATTTCTTTGTGCATTTGCTCGACATGAATATTACTTGGAGTGCTACTTCGCAGCACCAAGATAAGTTTGAAGGTCGCAATCGCAACACGGGCGAACTCAAATGGACAGGAACGCGGGTGGATCTTATTTTTGGGTCAAACTCGGAGCTACGGGCAATAGCCGAAGTATATGGCTGTGGAGATGGCGAAGCTAAGTTTGTAAAAGACTTTGTGGCTGCCTGGAGTAAAGTAATGAACCTCGACCGCTTTGAGTTAGCATAAATAGTGAATGCTGAAACGTAATTATTTGTAATTAGAGTAATATATTGTAATACGCTGTTTTTCAAACTATTACTGTTTAACTGCTCTTCGTTACAAATCAAAAATAGTATAATTGAAGCGGCGAACCGCATAATTAGGTTCAAGTACAAAAACGCGGATTGTTGCAGGTTTCGACAATCCGCGTTTCTGTAAGAATCCGCGTTCTATCACTGCCAATTATTGCCGTTCGTAGAAATATAAATTGACAAAAGGCACATTGCGCCGCTCGCTGACGGTGAAGTAGCCTTTGCCGTCTTTGTCAAAGCAAACTGCCTCGCCCTGTGGTTCAAATAAGTAGGGAAGCGCCTTTGTAGGGGCGCGTTTGAGTACTTCGGCCACCGTCTCTTCGGGTTTTCGTTTCCAATAATTAATGGTCGTATAGCCCCGCACAATGATTTCGGTTCCGCTGGTTGATATGCTACCGCCCGTTAAATCGCCGCCAATGGTGAGCGTGGTAGCCAGTTCGGCGGTAACAATATCTTTGGTGTTTTGAGGATAGGCCAAGCGGTAAACATTGGCTTTGTCGAGCCGTTTTGTTACCACAAATATATCGCGGGTGAGCGGGTCGAGTAGCACAGTTTCGGCATCAAAACGCCCGTCAGGATATTGAAATCTGATACTTTCAACGTTTTGGACGGATTCGTTGGGGGTACGTGGTTCAGGTAATCGGTAAATAACTTTCACGTCGCGGCTGCTTCCGTTATCGCCAATGTCGGCCACGTAAAGGTAAGTTTCGTCCTTTGTAGGGCCCGGACCGATGGCAATGTCTTCCCAATCAAAATTAGAAACGGGCATATTGACGCGGCCCGTGAGTTGGCCTTGCCGATTGAGCAAATACAGCAAGTTGGGCGAGTTAGCATCGCCGTGAGTCCAGAGCAAGCCAGGCTGTTTCTGGCTATCGGCCAGTCCCGAAAGCTCGTCCAGTTCGTTTTCGGGCGTTACGCGTGCTGCAGTAGGTGCAGCGGCAAAATTATCGCTCTCGGTGTTGCGGTGTCGGTCTTTACAACCTAACAACAGACAAGTGATAAATGATAAATGATAAATGATAAATGGCTGTTTTTTCATTTTTTTGGTGGGCATAACGTTCGATAAATTCAAGTTACAAATGCAACTTTTTGGTTTCATTTATGGTCATTAAAATCTTAAAAAAAGGGTTTAAAAATGCCTTTTGAGTGAATTTAAGCCAAAATAGCTCTGCAATACTCCGACAAATTAAATTTAACATTAACACAAACCTATAAAAAAAACTAACACCGACCATAGCTATATTTTTCAAAGGTGATTTTTTGACCGCCCAGAAAAAATGGGGAAGCTACGATGTTGCTACTTTAAGTCAAGCGCAAAAAGCAAAATTCTTGGCACGAACGAATTTGGTGGAGGTTAAAAATATTTATCTTCAACTTGTTGATTATCAGATTATTAGAAGTTTAATTTACCCGCCAAGTTATCAAATTTTAGTGCCTAATATTTCATAACTTCCTAATAATCAGCATTGGTATTCTTTTTCCCTCCAAATTAGTTAGTCTAAGAAAACTTTTATTTTGTTGGTAAAAAACCTTAAAATTGAAACAAAAAACCGCCCAACATGAAAAAACTACCCCATCCCAACTTTCGCCCTTCTGCTTTTCGCCTTTTGCCTTGCGCTTTTTACCTTGCGCTCACCCTTACTTATGCCCAAAATCCCGCCGCCGAGGGTTTTGACGCAACTGGCTCCGATGCCAAAGCCATTCAGATAGCCGACGAAGCCATGACCGCGATGGGTGGCCGCCAAAATTGGGACAAGACCCGCTACCTTGCTTGGAATTTTTTTGGAGCTCGCAAACTCGTGTGGGATAAATGGACAGGCGATGTGCGCGTAGATAACCTTCGCAACGACCAAACGGTGCTGCTCAACATCAACACCGATAAAGGCCGCGTTTTCAAAAATGGCCAAGAACTCACCGCCCCCGACTCGGTAGCCAAATACGTAAAAGCCGCCAAAGGAGCTTGGATAAACGACTCGTACTGGCTGGTAATGCCCTTTAAACTCAAAGATTCGGGCGTAACTTTGAAGCACCTCGGCGTAGAAAAAACCAAAGACGGAGCCGATGCCGACGTGCTGCAACTGACTTTTAAAAGCGTGGGAAATACCCCCGACAACAAATACAAAGTGTGGGTAAACCAACAAACGCACTTGGTGTGGCAGTGGGCTTATTTTGCCAAATTTGACCAAGAAAAACCCAATTTTACGCTGCCTTGGATTGATTACCAAAAGCACGGTAGCATTGTGCTTTCGGGTGAGCGCGGCGACCGTGATTTAACCGAAATTGGCGTTTTTGGCAAACTCCCCAAAACTGTTTTTACTGATTTTGTTCGTCCCGATTTTACCAAATACGTTAAATTATAATGAAGTGTCATTTTAAATATTTTTGGAACGCGGATAACGCGGATTTTCAAACGCGGATTAGCGTAGGTTATTTAAAAATCCGCGCTAATCTTCGTTGTTTGCATCGGCGTTATCTGCGTTCCAAAACATTGATTGCATTGATAGCGTGCGCGGGCTGTGCGCGCCAAAATTTACCAAGTGCGGGTGGTACAATAACCAAAGAGGGATTCATTGATTGTTTTGAGGCCAACCTCAAAGCAGGCGACAAGCCTGTGTGGTGCGAAGCTTCGGCGGTGCTGTACGATGGCCAAAAACTCTTGGTGGCCAATGACAAAGAGATGCCCGATGCCCGTACGTCGGTATTTTATTATGGCTACCCTTTCGACAGCACCCAACAACCCGTTTACTGGCCAGATACACTCCTCAAAAAAGCCCAAAAATACGAAGATTTTAGCCTCAGCCCCGACGGCAAACACGCCTTTTTGCTCACTGCTTTCGACCGCGTAAAACCTAATAGCAGCGACTGGGATGGCTACAACGCGCTCATTTATTGGAATACTGCCAACCCAAAAAAGTTGCGTGTGGCGCACACCCAAGCGGACGAAACGTTTTCGATGGGATTGCGCCAAAAAATAAGCCAAATCCTGCGGTCTGAGCAATTTCCAGCGGGCGTACCTTATTTTAAAATTGAAGGGTTGGCTGCTACTGCCACTCACTTGTATTTTGGCGTGCGCGAAGAAGGAGAAAGCTACAACAAGTTCCAGTATGAAGGAAAAATTGTGGGCGTTTCTTACCAGTTTACGCAAGATTCGCTCGCAATAAATGCTGATTTTGAAGTAGTTACGGCTTTCGACTTTGCCGCTATGCAGCCCCATATCATCAAGCCACTGGGGTTGTCAAGTATCGAATACGATGCCAAACGTAAGCTGTTTTGGGTGCTTACTTCACACGAAAATAAAGAGCAAATAGGCGCGTATTTGTGGTGGGCTACCGCCGAAGGTTTCAAAAAAGGACAGCTCAATTTGGTAAACAACCGCGCCACGGGTCAGCCGCTTTATTTGAACCACAAAGCCGAAGATCTGACTATTTTGCCCGACGGGCGGCTTTTTATTATTCACGACGACGACCGCTTTAAAACCACCATTGGCAGCCAAATTCGCCAACCGCACCAAGCCGCTTACACCATTATCAAGTTTTGAATGAAGCAGTTTTATTCCTTTTCGGGTGATGGTTACGATGTCTCTTTTCGGGGCTTGAAAAGGAACAGATGCGGTTTGGTTTGTCGCAAAAAATGAAGACGAAGCTGTAAAATTGGAGAACAGATGGATATTTTGGAAATATTTGGACGAAAATGGAGCAGAGAAAAAGATAACTGAATTGCAAAAATAAAATATTACCCACTTACCCAAATTTGCATCGTACGGACTTAAAATGGTACAGCGACTGCGTCGCATTTGACATAAGCACACCTTTAAATACTACGCATAAAAATATGAAAAATCAATTTCTTTCGCGCCTCATTTCATTATTCATTTTACAATTTGTTTTTTCGTGTGCCCGCCCCGTAGCCACACCCGACGGCGGCTTGGGTATTCCTATCAAACTGGCCAATGCGGCCTACCCTATTGATGTGTTTTACGACAATAAGCCCACCGAGCGCCCTTATACTGCCATTGGCCCCGTAAAAGTAGAGAAAGAAGTCCCGCTCTCAAAGGCACAAACCAAGCAAGGCCGCATGATTTATCGGGGCAACGACGAAGACCAAAAACGCGCCCTGCTCGACCAGCTCATTGTACAAGGCATAAGCATGGGCGCGCACGCCCTCGTAAATGTAAAATACAAATACTACACTGCCGCCGACTATCAGGGCTTTATAATGGAAGGAACGGCCGTAAAGTATGGCAATAAGCCCGAATAAATGCCGCACTAATTTACCCGTAACGCCTCATACTCAGCCAGTAACATCCAACAATGAGCTTCACATTGCCAGCGAATATGCCACAGCGGTAAACGCGCCAGTTTATATAAAATAGGGTTTTCGTAGGCCGTTAGTAATCCTGCAATAAAAAAATAAAACGTTTCAAAATCACTGCTGCTGAGTGGCTCTGCCGCTGGTAAGTGCGGTGTTTTAATGCCCAGCCGCATCAACGAAATCTGCAGAACCAGCACGTCGAGCGGGGGCTGTGGCTGCTGCAAAAGTCGCTGCGTATCTTCAATGAGTTTTTGCCTAATGGGTTCGAGCGCGGCAACGTGAAACGCGCCCATGAGCCGCGCCACGTGATACACAATGGCCACCGTGCGGGGGTATTGGTGCGCACACCGAAACGGCTCAGTAAGGTAGCGGTCGGTTGCTATGACCGACCTAATATAGGATAGACTGTCTGTATCATGCTGATTAATAGGCAATTGATTTTCAAAAACCCAACACAATACGTTGCTCAATACGCAAGCATCAAACTCAATGTACATATTTTTGCCAAACCAAGTGGAGTACGCCCGAAGGTTTTTGTAGTCGGCGTAAGTATTTTTGATTTGGTGCTTTGAGCCGTTGGCGTGCAGCGTCAGTTTGTGTTTGAGCCATTGGTTTTCTGTCCAAGTAGGCCGCGAGCTGAGGTAAATCATGGCCGTGTCGTCCACGTCGTCGGGAATACGAAAATGCTCAAAATGCCCAAAAACGTAGCCGTTTGGAAAGTGCTGCGACGGTTTGGTTTTCCAAAAATTATAAGTTTTGAGGCCGTCTTTGTTTTGAAACGCCCCGTAGCTGGCCTGTGCTTTGGCGGCTATGTTTTCTACCACTAATTGACTTTTGGGCGAGAGCTTCGGTTTGAGGCGTTGCAATGTAAAAACGATACTGGCCGTAAAAAAAACGGTGGTGTCGGCCCGACGGTAGCCCAAAACGGGGTTGCTCCGCCAAGCCGCAAACAAACCCGCATCGAAGGGCGGCTCTCCTACCGACTGCAGCGCGGCAATTTTTTCAATTATTTCGTCCAAACGGTTCATGGCTGTAAAAATAAGCAATAATTTGAGGTTTGAGGTTTGTGGTTGAGGACTTGTGCAAGCTCGCCCCGATTTAAAATTGGGGCGCAAATGGTTTTGCCTCTCCGACGCATTATAAAACAAGCTGACCCCGATTTAAAATCGGGGCGAAAGCGGTTTTAGGCTTTCGATTTATCATTATAAATTACTGATATTTAGCGCATTATAAAGTTGGCACGAGTTTTGATATTACAATTAAAAAACATCAAGACCTCACATGAAAAAGCTAATTTTACCACTTATCTTGGCATTGGCTGCGCTGCCTGCTTTTGCTCAAAAAAACTTTATACTGTCGCACTTAGACCGTCGCGGTTATCTTAACTTATCGGCGGGCGTGAGTATGCCCGTTCGTTCTATTTTTGCCGCCGACCCCACCGCGCCCTCCGATTTGAAATCGGCGAATGGCTCTTCGGTGCAAATTACGACGGGCTATCGGCTCACGCGGCGGTTGGGTATTATGGCTTCTATGACCAACTGCCTCAACGATGCCAACGTCAAACCCATGATTGAAAACGTAGAACAAACGCAATTTGGTAGCAACTGGACGGCCAAAGGCGGCTCTTGGACTTGCTCGCAACTCATGGTTGGCCCCACCATTACTTTTGCTTCGGGTTTATTTTTGTTCGACGGGCGCGTTACGGGTGGCTACTCTTGGGTGCAGCGGCCATCTACCGAGCTCAAAGGCAGTATGTACAACGTGCCGCTGTTGGTGCAAACTTCTGCCGAGCGTAGCCAGTCTTTTATGGTTGGTACGGGCGTAAGTGTGCGTTGTAAAATTGGCAGACACTTTGCGGTGGCTCTCCACGCCGACTACCTCAGCACCCGCGCTGAGTTCAAAAATGTAAAAAGTAGCCTCACCATTGGCCAAGACCAAGCCACCGATTTTGTGCGCGAAACGCACCCCATTGGCATTTTGAGCTTAAACGGTGGCCTGAGTTTGTTGTTCTAAAAACCTACCGTTGCCTACATTTATGCGGTTGCCTGTGTCTTCACAGGCAACTATTTTGTGCCGTTGCCTGTGTCTTCACAGGCAACTATTTTACCTAAATTGTATCTCAAAACGGGGAGTAGCCACGCCAATATCGCGGCTATTCCCCGTTTACCGTTTATCCCATTTTTACAAGATAATCTGCTTGAAAAGTATCGGTCTGTCAAAATTTAGTTGCGCAAAGCTACCCAAAAGCCTACATTTACTTTCTATTTCAAAAACAACACAACAACATGAAATCTAAAAATACGCCCTTGCGATTGGTGAAAGACATCACCGTTGGTGCTTCGTTGGGTATTTTGCTTTTTGGGACTGGGCAAACGCTCCAAAGTTGTGGTTCGAGCCAAGACAACAACCAAGATTATACCACCGCCGAACCCGAAGAAAAAATACCGCCCTTTTCGCGGCCTGTCAAAACCTACATCAGCGAAACCAGCCCCGGCCAATTTAAAATTACCGACGAAATACCCGTAACCGAGGCCAGCCAAGCCATGGCCATTATTAGGTACCAAAACGGCAAGCGCGATACCCTCGACCCCGCAGGTGCTAAAAAACTGGTCATGACCGACTCTACCACCAAAGAATATTTCCGCGATGCCAACCACTATTACGGCAATAACCACCACCACAGCTCACTGTCGAGTGTGTTGCTGTGGGGTGGCATGGGCTATATGTTGGGCCGCAACTCAGGCATGAGATCTTACAACGCCGACCGCGAACGGCAATATTCGTCGGGTGTGTATGCCAACTCCGCCACCTACAGCCGCTCGGCGGCCATTCACAACGATTACCACAGCCACCGTACCCGCGTAGCTACGCGCCCCAGCGGTGGGCGAACAGGCTTTTTTAGTCGCTCGCGCAGCAGTGGAGGGTAGTTTCAAATAACAAATAGCAAGTTTCAAATAGCAGATAACAAGTAGCCGATTGGCGGCAAGGCTGCATATTAGTCTGCACAGTTGCATCTGAACTGCACTCAACACGCTGCACCGCACGGGCGACGGTCGGCCGCTGCCACCCCGTCTAAACTCAACACTCAACACGCTAAACTCAACACGCTACACTTTAAACTCTACACTTTAAACTCTAACCTCCCCACGTGGTTTCTCCTCAATTTCTCAACAATACACCCAACGAGCAGCTCCAAAATGCGGGCTGGAACTGGATGCTCGGCACTGATACGCTGCCCTACCTCACCAATGAAGTAGTGGCCGTGAAAGAGGCCGAAGCCAATGCTTATTATGAAGCTGCCAACACACTCTACGATTGCTACGTGCAAGCCGCGCAGCATATCATTGACAACGGGCTGTGGGCCGAGGCGGGAATTCCCGACAATTTGGTAGAAATGATACAACTTACTTGGGACGACGACCGCCATTGGCACCTGTACGGGCGCTTCGATTTGGCAGGAGGCATTGACGGCAAACCCATCAAGCTCATTGAGTTCAACGCCGACACCGCCACCTGCATTCCCGAAACATCCGTGGTGCAATGGGCGCATTTGAAAGCCAATAAACTAAACGACAATCAGCAATTTAATACCCTTTACGAATCGCTGGTGGGGCAATTTGAGACCATTCGCAGCCAAAACCCCGACCTTGCACCCACGTTGCTCATCTCTACCATGCGCGACTACCCCGAAGACGATACCAACGCGGCCATACTGGGCGAAGCTGCCCGCGAGGCAGGTTTTGACGTGGCTTATGCTTTTGTAGATGAGGTAGAACTGTCGCCCACCGAGGGTGTTTTTCGGCAAGACTCGCAGAGCACTCAGTTTGAACAATTTAATTTTTGGTTCAAACTATTGCCTTGGGAATACATTGCCGAAGACGAACCCGAAATGGCCGACTTGCTGACTCAAATTGTAAAAAACCGCAAGGCTGTGGTCTTAAATCCTGCTTACACGCTGCTGTTTCAATCTAAATATTTGCTCAAAGTATTGTGGGATTTGTTTCCCTACCACCCGCTGCTGCTGCGCACCGAAACCAAGCCGCTGATAGACCGCCCGTCGGTCGAGAAAGTGCTGTTTGGCCGCGAGGGAGCCAACGTGCGCATTTTAGATGAAGTGGGCGCGGTACTGTCGGCGGTGGGTGGCGACTACGCCAACCAAGCCCGCGTGTACCAAGAATACGTCGAGTTTCCCAAAGATGCCCTTGGCCAACGCTACCAAGCGGGCGTATTTTTTGCGGGCGAAGCCTGCGCGCTGGGCTTTCGGCGCGGCGGCAAAATCATTGACAACACCGCCCAGTTTGTGGGGCATTTGGTAAAATAATGAACGCCAACGCCCCGCATACCGCCATGCTTTGAGGCGTAAGCCAATGCCAACTGCTGAAACTTGGCAAAGTCTTCTTTAATCTCGGCTCGCTCGAAGTAGGGTGCGGCACTTGAATCCTGCCCCCGTTTCTCTTTTAACTCTGTGCCACGTGGTATTCATTGATTTGAACTCATTTTAGGCAAAAATACGCATCAGCAATACATTTTATTTCGCATCTTTGCTCATTCAACCTCGCGGAGAGGTTACTCATTTTTTAAACTGACTCAGAAAGTGCGCATTGGAATTTTTTTTGGCGGCCCCTCGCGCGAGCGAGAAATATCGTATGCTGGCGGCAAAACTGCCTTTGAAAACCTTGATAAGCAGCTATTTACGCCCGTTTTGGTGTTCGTAGATAGCCTCGGTCGTTTTATTCTTATTGAGCCATCGCAGCTTTATCACGCGGGCATCAGGGCTTTTTACCCGCCCGCATCTTACCAAACCAATCAATTTGAGGTCTATGTCGAATCGTTACAAAACAGCCTGTCGAGCGGCGAACTGGCGCAAATAGCCCAAAGCATTGGTACACCCATTTTGCCCCAAGATTTCAAAAATCACTTCGACTTTGCGTTTATTATCTTGCACGGCCCCGACTGCGAAGATGGCGCGGTGCAAGGTCTATTGGAATGGTACCGAATGCCGTATTTAGGGCCTGGCTTGTTGGGGTCGGCGGTAAGTATTGATAAAATTTTGCAAAACGAGCAAATAGCCCGCGCCAATGGCCAGCAAAAAAAAATGCAAGTGGTGCGTTGGGAAAATTGGCACAAGCAAGACCAAAAAGCCATTTTTGAGAACGCCATGCAAGAATTGGGGCTGCCCATTGTGGTCAAAGCACCGCACCAAGGGTCGTCTATTGGGGTGGCCATTGTGCGAACTGCCGCGTTTGAGGAGTTCTCGAAGGCAATGGGCCAATGTTTCTTTGCGCTCGACGTAAACTTGGGCCACTGGCAAACTTTAACCCAAACCGAAAAGCACGCCTTTGCCCAAAAAATGGCCAACCTCGACGAGGGCATAGGTTTCCCCGTCGTAATTCAAGAAACCCAGCAAACCATTTATCACCCCCAAGAACTGCTCGCGGCTATTGAGTCGGCGGCTTCTTCTTTCACCGATTTGCTCCTTATCTCGGCCAATGCCGAAGACCAGGTGTTGCTCGAAGAATTTATTGAAGGGCAGGAGTTTTCGTGCGGGGTGATACAAGACGACGACGGGCGCGTGGTGGCGTTGCCGCCCACCGAAATCGTTAAACTGGTAGAAGTGTTTGATTTCAAAACCAAGTACAAATCCAACTCGGCCCGCAAGCGGATTCCCGTGGACACTACCCTGGCCAACAACCTGTTGATTCAACACCACATTGCGCTGGTTTTTGAAAAATTGGGCATGAACACCGTGGCGCGCATTGACGGTTTTCTAACGCCCGACGGCCAGGTGCTGCTCCACGACCCCAACACGCTGCCAGGTATGTCGCCCACGTCGCTCATTTTTAAACAAATGGCCGAAATTGGCCTCAACGTTACCAAAGCCCTGACTTATTTGGTGCGTCAGTCGCTGCGCGAGCGCATTCGTACGGGCAAAGACACCATTCGGCTGCGCCATTTACTGGCCGACTTAGACGAGCGCATTGCCCAAAATTTAGCCCAAAAACTACCCGAACAAGTCGTTGAGTTTGAGGCTACCGACGAGGCTTTTGCCCAAGCCCGCAAAACCTTTGGCCAAATCAACGCGGCGGGCACGCATCAAGCCATTCCCATTCTGAAAATAAGCACAGCAGAGCGTTACCAGTTGCCCGTCAATTTGATGTTTAAAGATTACGTCGAAGATATTTTGACGATGCTACAAGAGCCACCGCACCCGTTGGTGAGCCACACCATTGCCAATGCCGCGCCCATCATTGCGCGTTTTGTGGGTAGTTTTGAAAGAGAAGTAAAGCGTTTGTAAAAATTAGCGCGTTACAAACAATCAGACTTTTCTGCAATGGAGAGCCATCAAACGCCGTTTAAAAGGTTGAGAAGAATCTTTTTTATGAAAACCATGCTAAAAATAGGCGTTGTATTTGGCTTCGTATTGGCAGCTATTGTGGGAACGCAACATTTTTTGAGCGAGCAAAAAACGCCTTTAAAATCGGCGGGTCGTCAGCTTCAATCGCTGCCGCGTGCCAGGGCGGCTATTGTGTATTTTGAATACGAACCCGACCCCAACAACTACGAAGACCAACAACTAAAACTCCAACTCGAACGCCGCACCGACAATCAGCTGTATTTGGTGGACAATGCCAAAACTGAGCTGGGCCGCCACGTTTATTACGCCGTTAATGGTGCCGTAAATTCGGTTGATGCCCGAATTTTAACCCAAAAACCCCTGTTGCCCAATCGGTGGATACACCTCGTAAAATACACCACCGAGGTCTCCAATATCAATTCCGAAAGTTGGCTTACATCGGCATTTAACGTGGCCGCAGGCCAAGCCAAATATGCCGCTGTGGCCGAAGTGATGTTTTGGATTCGAGATTCGTTGGCCAAAACACCCGACAAACTGGCCTACACGCAACCTCTTTGGCCACACAATGGCGCAATGGGCGACGTGGGCATTTTTAAACAAACACCCGCTTTTGTGCTTCCCGACCACAAACGCTACGGTTCTGAGTCAATGCCGCGAGAGGAACCTTTACAAAATCTTAAAAAAGTAAGTTGGAACACCAGAGACGACAAATTTAGGCTGATGTATGCGGGCGAAGTGGCGGGGTTGATTCAACACATGGGCGCAAAAAATGGCCGAGGAATTACAAAATTTGACACAAAACAACTGGACGAAGCCGCCAAATGGCTGGCAAACAGTACGCCCGCTGCGGCGTTTTCAGTAGATTTTGAGCCTGGAAATGTTGATGATGGCTGGCACTGGGACATGGGCGACCCTAACTTCCGAAAAACAATGTACGATTTGTCGGAACGCATTTACAAAAAACACGGCAAGCTGTTTTACTCTTGGATTAGCGAACCGCTCACGTTCGATTTTCAAGGCCAAACATTTCGGCTCGATGGCTACGCCAACGACAGCTGGAGTGGCGGCAAAAAAAACATTGACGATTATTTGGCCATTCACCAAAATCCAAAGCTGGTGCAAAACATTCAAATTCCTCACTACGGCATTATGATGGCGGGTTTTGGCTATACCAGTAGCACCGTAAACACCGACGACTCGCAAACGCAACCTGCCCACGTTTGGAAAGCGCCCGTCAATTGGTATTTGCGAAATTTAGACATGCTCAATCTAAAATCGTTGGTAACGCCGCCTCACGTCAAAATTTTGAATTTTATTTGGCCGCACGAAGACAAACCCCAAGACGCACGCCGCAGTTACACAAGGCGGTTTAAAATTGGGAACAATACCCAAGGCCACGTGCGTCAGCGCGAAAACAGGGTAATGTACCCCATGAACTTGGTACGCGATGCCGTCTTTGTGCACCTCTGCAATCCACGCATTTTTTACACCAATTATTGGCTTTTTGGAGAATCATACAATCCGTACCAAACCTTGAGATATGCCAACATCAACGGAACACTGTCTTGCCTATCACAAAACGCAGGCGGTTTTTTTGTCTATGAATACCAAGGAAAAGACACGCCTGCTTGCCCCAAACTCGACCAAGATTACGTGGGCAAAGATGCCCTTGGCGTAGCTGCTATGGTACAAGCCCACGAGCTTTTTGCCAAGTATCAACAGGTTTTAGACGGCAACCAAGTACGCGAAAGCTACGTTTTTGAGTACCAAAGAAGCCACAATACAAAACCTATTAAGGCCATTTGGCAAAACGATACGGGAGAATTTGCGCGGGCATTCAAACACAATCAGCCCTGGTTGCAGGTATGGAAACACCCCAAAACGGGCAAACGGCTACTGCTTTTTCAAGATAATTTTGCCGATGCTTTTGAACCAATCACTTTCAATGTGGTGGTTGATGGCAAAAAAATTGTTCGACAAACAATTGGCAATCAACTATATACAGAGGTTTTTTAACTTGCCATTGTCCGTGTCTTCACGGGCAATTTCTGAGAAATTTCAAACCGATTTACCAAAACAAACAAGCGTCAGAGCCAACGAGTAGTGGTACAAGTCGGTAGCGTTGAAAAACGATTGGGCAGGCATTTTGGTGGCAATGCCTACTATCATAATACCCGCAATAATCCAAGTAGCTTTGCGGTAGCCGCGTGCCAACCCATAAACCGCAATGAGCATGGTGGCCAACATTCCGAGCGACTGCACCACCAACGTAAAGCCCGACAAAGCGGTGAAAGTAAGCAATGCAAACACCCCAAAACCCACCGAAAGCGTAGTAAGCCATACTTGGTGCGACACCACACTGCTATTTATCAAAGCCCAAACGGCCACCACCACGCTCATAATGCCTACGCTACTCGCCACGTTTTGCAACGATACGTGCAGCGGCACCAACCACCCCACACCCGCAAAACGGCACGCTCCTACCCCAGCCGCCATCGAAATAGTTACCAAAAAAACACCCCAAAGCAGCCGATTGTACAACGGCACCCGCGAAAAATACGTGAAATAAACGCCCAAGCCAACCACCGCCAGCACCGCATCTGAGATTACATTAGAAAGCTGCCACATTGTTCAAAGTAAAGGTTTGTAAGTAGTTGGGTAGAAATAGGCGGTTCGCCGCTGCGATTATATTATTTTTGATTTGTAATAAAGGGTAATTTGGTAGTAATAAATTGATAAACAGACAATTACAAAAAATTTATAATTACAAACAATTACAAGTAAGTACTTAAGGCATTAAAACTACAAAAGCACAACGATTGAAAGTCTTATTACCCAAATTAAACGCATTTTAGGCCATTTGTACTGTTTTTTGAAAAAATAATGCAGCTAATTTGCAATTCAGCAGCACCATTTTTGCACCGAAGCCACCCCAACGGCCAAACTTCATTTGTACCAACGCTTGGTAGCCCAAACAAGAATCGTAAATTTGCCGCATGTACCGCCACTTTTTCAAACCGCTCATTGACCGCACCGCCGCCTTTGTTGTGCTGTTGGTTACGCTACCCATTACGCTCACTGTCAGCGTTTTACTCTATTTTTATAACCACGGACAGCCTTTCTTTTTTCAATTGAGGCCAGGTTTAAACGGCAAAATTTTCAAGATTGTAAAATTCAAAACCATGAACGACCGCCGCGATGCCAACAACGAACTACTGCCCGATGCCGCGCGGCTTACGCCCGTGGGTAGGTTTGTGCGCCAAACTTCGCTCGACGAACTGCCGCAGCTCATCAACGTGCTGCGGGGCGAAATGTCGCTGATAGGACCACGCCCGCTTTTGGTGGAATATTTACCGCGATACAATGCTTTTCAAAATCGGCGGCACGAGGTGTTGCCTGGCATAACGGGCTGGGCGCAAATAAATGGTCGAAATACGCTCAGCTGGTCGCAAAAATTTGAGTACGACGTTTGGTACGTTGAGCATCTGTCGTTTTGGTTAGATGTACAAATTGTCTGGAAAACGGTGCAAAAAGTGCTCAAATCAGAAGGAATTAACGCGGCTTCGGCGGCTACAATGGACAAATTTAACGGAAATTAAATCATGCTTCTTTACGGTGCCATTGGGCACGCCAAAGTAATTTTGAGCGGCCTAAAAGCGGCAAAAAAATGAAACCCGCGACGGAAGCGGAAGTTGTAGCCAAAAAAGATGAATTGAAATTAATTCAAACATGTTCTTAAAATCAGAAAAATATACAATAATGGAAAAGTACATAAAAATTATTCAGGGAATAGTGCCTGAAATCAAGGAAAAAGATATTAAACTACCATTTAATGTCATAAGAATTGATAGCATTGATTTGGTAACCATTCGGGTTGAATTTGAAAGGGAAATTGGGGAAGTTATTCCTGACTCAAAATGGATGTGTTTTGAAAGCCTATTTGATATGATAGATTATTGCAATAATCAAGAAAATGTCTCCTTTTCAAACTCAGATGATGTAATAAAAAATAAAATTCTCAAAGAAATAACTATTGATATGCCTCAAATGGCAATACAAGCCTTGTCGGAAAACTGGTTATTTAAAGAATTAGGAAATCTTCATTGGCAAATGCTATGCGATGGTTTAAACACAAAATCATTTGAATTAAAAGATGAATTAAACAATCGTTTATACGCAACTTTTGTTAGAATTAGTATCAATAGTACTGTTCCATTGAATCAGTTCAATGAAAATGAAACGCTCAAAATAGAAGGAGAAATCAATCGCTTTGGAAACAGTATGTATTTCAGTAATATCATATTAAAATCAAGAGAATCGATCATTAATGCCAATTTAATGACCAGTTTTTCAATTAGAAACGAATCTGACAATACAAAATTAGTTAAAAGCCAGCCAAATAGCGCGAAGAATTCTATTGAAGAATTTAGTATGAACCCTAAATTTGGAAACGAATACAGATTGATTAAAAAAAATGAATTGGACGAAATAAAAATAGGGAATGTAACATTTAAAATACACGATAATTTCATTTTTGAAACCACCTATACAATAAACCCATATTATGATTTAAACGGAGTTGGGTTGCTCTATTTTGCCTCTTACCCTATTATTAGCGATGTGTGCGAAGCCAATTATTTCAACGCTCTTGATAATAATCACGATAGATGGGAACTCACTTATTACACTTTATCGAGAGACATATTGTATTACGCAAATTGTAATATCAATGATGAAATTTTATACAAACTAAATTCTTTTAGTTTCATTGAAAACAACACCGTGCAAATAAACAGTTCATTATATAGAAGAAGCGATAACTCATTAATGGCTCGAATATTTACAATTAAGAGAAAACAATCATGAAAAATGCTTACATAATCGGTGCCAGTGGACATGGCAATGTCATTGCGTCAATTATCAAAAATAAATATAAAAATATTTACTTTGTTGACCTTGTTCAAAAATCAGATGATATAATCAATCAAACAGATTTTTTTAATAACATCGAAAAATATCAAAACGAAGCTGTGTTCATTGGAATCGGTAGTAATGAAATGAGAACAAAAATTTATGAAAAATTAAAAACACTTCGTATAACTCCTGCCAATTGCATTGCAGAACATTCCTTTATTGCGCACGATGCAGTTCTTGGAAATGGAGTTGTAATTTGTCCAGGCTGTGTGATTGGTTCTAAGGCAATTATTGGCAATAATACCATAATCAATACTCTGTCAAGCATTGACCATGACTGCATATTGGGCGATAATAGCCAAGTTACCGCAGGCGTTACATTTGGAGGCACAACGAAAGTTGGAAAAAATTGCTTTTTTGGGATTAAAAGTGCAACCGTTCCAAATATTAACATTGGCGATAATTCAATTATTATGGCTGGTAGTTTAGTTTACAAAGATGTACCTGAAAATGTGATGGTAGGAGGAGTCCCAGCAAGAATCATGGGAAAAGTTTAACTGCCGCTCATAACTATTGTCTGAACGGAAAGCCAAAAAAAGCATATAAAGTACTGGTAATAAGTTGTTTATATACCGTTTTTCTGTTTAATTACGAGTAAGTACTTAGCTATCTCTACCTGATTCCACCAACTTGGTCAGAGAACCGTTTTTTGTTTCTTCATAACGCAAAAATAGGAAGAACTTTTTTGCTTTGTTTGACAACCCATAACCAAGACAATCAAAATCTCCACTTTGACGCGATTGGTTTTTTCGTTTTCTTTGTAATTCTTTTTAGAATACACGCCTGCAAAGCGTGCCAAAGCACTAAAAAATAGCTGAGTGAGAAAAAACCTCGTTACATCCTTTTTTTGTGGGCTACTGTTAGGTTGGTTTCCTATTTTTTCGCAAGATTCTACCTCTTTCCGAGTTATATCTACTTCTCTGGAATCCAACATAGGCTTCGCTTCGCAAAGTACGCCTTTCTGGTTTAGAGTCAATCAATACGCTACTGTTCCCAATAAGTTGCCGATTTTGAGCGTACGAGCCGCGCGGCAAGCCACGCAAAGTTTTAAGAAAAACGCCAATTGGCGTTGGGCATACGGCGCGGAGGCGGTGGTAAACGCGGGTGCAGAAAGCAATATGGTACTTCCTGAAATATACACGGCACTGCGTTACAAAGTTTGGGAGTTGTACGTTGGTCGGCGCAAAGAGACGTTTGGTTTGTGCGACAGTACGCTGGGGACTGGCTCGTACGCTTGGTCGGGCAATGCCCTGCCGATGCCCAAATTGGTGCTGCAAATACCCCAATATACGCCCGTACCTTACACCAAAGGTTGGCTGGTGTTTAAGGGCCACTACGCCCACAGTTGGTTTGGCGAGAACCAATACGTAAGCCATCATTTTTTGCATCAAAAAACGTTGCACCTGCGATTGGGCAAAGCCAAGAGCCGATTCAAATGGCACGGCGGATTTACGCACCAAGTGCAGTGGGGGGGCATCGCCAACTATGATGCCAGTTCGGTGGCCAACGGCAACAAATTTCCGAGCAATTTGAGGGCGTATGGGTATGTAGTTACGGGCTTGGGGGGCGTAGTGGGGCAAGTAAAGGGCTTCAATGCCTTCGACTCAACCAACCGCGTGGGGAATCATTTAGGAACGATAGATATGGGGGTAGAAATTGACTTAAAACGCAGTAGGCTCTTTATTTACCGACAAAATATATTCGAAGATGGCTCGCTGTATTATCTAAACAGCATCAGCGATGGGCTGCACGGTATTTCGTTTACCAATTTGTTTGCCAAAAGAGAAAAAGGGAAACTCAGTATTCAAAAAGTGCTATTTGAGTTTTTGAATACCAGAAGCCAAGGTGGACGGGAGTTTAATACTAAACCTGGCGGTAAACTCGGCAACGATAATTACTTTAATCACCAGCAATTTAGGGACGGCTGGACGTACCAGGGGCGCATTATTGGTACGCCTTTTATTACCAATCGGTTTGACACAAAAAAGAAATTTCAAGAAAATGGCTTATACAATGGCTTTGAAAGTGCCAACAACAACCGCGTGCGGGTGTATCACGTTGGCGTACAGGGGTATTTTGGCGAAGACGTTGAGTTTTTATCCAAAATTTCGTACAGTCAAAACTACGGCACTTACGGGCATCCGTATCTGTCTGAGCCGCGTCAGTACAGTGGTTTGGTGCAGGTGATGGGAAAACTGCCCTATTTGGGCGGGTTGCAATGGACTGCGGCGGCAGCTTGGGACTACGGTGGGCTTTACGAAGATTCGTTTGGCTTACAAATTGGGGTACGGAAGAATTGGCGGAAATAATTACAAGCAATAAAGATGCAAATCAGAAAAGGAACGCGCGAAGATGTACCACGGGTATTTGAACTGGTACAAGAATTGGCTTTGTACGAAAAAGCCCCCGAACAAGTATTGAATACGGCTGCCCAGATGGTCGAAGATGGTTTTGGCGAGAATCCTATTTTTGGGTTGCTCGTGGCCGAAGTAAACGGCCGGATTGAGGGAATTTCGCTCTATTACATACGCTATTCTACTTGGAAAGGTAAACGGTTGTACTTAGAAGACTTGATTGTAACCGAAACCATGCGCGGCCACGGACTGGGGAAATTGCTACTCGATGCCACCGTAGCCGAAGCCCGCGCCACGCACTGCACGGGTATGATGTGGCAGGTACTCGATTGGAACGAGCCGTCTATTGCATTTTATGAAAAATACGGGGCAAGTTTGGACGGGGAATGGCTCAACTGCCACTTAGATTTCAAATAACAAATAGCACACATCAAATATCATACATCAAATATCATACATCAAAAACGTGTCAATAGCCAAAAATATACGTCAGATAGAAGCCCAGATTGATGGGCGAGCTAAATTGGTGGCAGTGACCAAAACCAAACCCATTTCGTTGTTGCAAGAAGCGTACGATGCTGGTTGTAAGTGCTTTGGAGAAAATAAGGTGCAAGAAATGGTGGAGAAGCAAGCCCTGCTTCCTACCGATATTGAGTGGCACTTGATTGGCCACCTGCAAACCAACAAAGTCAAGTACATGGCCTCGTTTGTGTCGCTGATTCACTCGGTAGATAGCCTTAAATTGCTTCAAGAAATAAACAAACAAGCCGCCAAGGCGGAGCGAGTTATTGATTGCTTACTCCAAATTCACATTGCGCAAGAAGAAACAAAATTTGGCTTTTCAGAAACTGAGGTTGAAACATTACTGGGGTCAGATGAGGTCGAAAAATTGGCCAACGTACGTATCGTTGGGCTGATGGGCATGGCTTCTAATGTAGCCGACGAATTACAAATTCGCCACGAATTCAGGAGTTTAAAATTATTTTTTGACAAACTAAATACCTCATACGCTACCTCATTCACCATTCTCTCAATGGGTATGAGCGGCGATTATCTGCTTGCCATTGAAGAAGGTAGTACGTTGGTACGCGTTGGGTCGGCTATCTTTGGGTCGAGGTAGCGTAAAAAGTGCATGAGTCGTACGCGTTACTCCCCTTAAATACAAGACTCCATCACCATTTTAATGTGCGGAATGTTGTCTTCTAAGTAAGTTTTGCCCGTTGAAACAAATCCCAATGACTCATAAAAACGCAACAAGTAAGTCTGTGCGCCAATCTTGATGGGCATCGGGCCAAATAGTTGCTGGCAGTAGTCAATCGAAACTTGCATGAGCTGCTTGCCCATGCCCGTTGCCCGTGCCGAGGGCGACGTAACCACCCGCCCAATCGAAGCATATCCCGCAAACGAAACGTCTTTGTCAAACAGGCGCGTATAAGCCAGCAATTGACCCGATTCGCTGGTGCCGAGGCAGTGCCAAGCCACCAAGTCTTGGCCATCGGGGTCTTGAAAGGGGCAATTTTGCTCCACCACAAACACCTCCGCGCGGAGTGCTAAAATAGCATACAACTCCTTCAAAGTCAATTGATTGAAGGTAACACATTTGAAAGAAAGCCCCATTTTTATTTTGTTTTTTGGCTAATTTGAGGTTGTAAGATGTATTTATTTTGCACCAAAAGCGTTTTCAAATATAAAGCATACTGTATTATTATTTAGCGTTTATTTGCTAACATTGTGGCAGTTTTAAACCCCTTTATTTATGAAACGTTCTTTGTTTTTTACAGCCTTGTTGGGCTTGGCCTTGACAGCCTCTTTTGCCCAAACCAAACTTTACGACTGGAAAACCGCCAGTTCGGGTGGTTACACCTACAAATACGTGACAAACGATGCCACGGGCGCGCGTTTTTATCAACTCAAAAACGGCCTCACGGTGATTTTGAGTACCAACAAACGCGAGCCACGCATCTATGCCATGATGACCACCCGCGCGGGAGCCGTAAACGACCCCCGCACCAACACGGGCTTGGCCCACTACCTCGAACACTTGATGTTTAAAGGTACAACCAACTTTGGAACAACCGACTACGCCAAAGAAAAACAGCTTTTGACCCAAATCGAAGACCTCTACGACCAATACGGCCAAACCGCCGACACCGCAGCGCGGGCAGCCATCTATCGAAAAATTGACAAAATGTCGAACGATGCCGCCAAAATTGCCATTGCCAATGAGTACGACAAACTCATGGGAGCAATGGGGTCGCAGGGAACCAACGCTTTCACCAACTACGAATATACGTCTTACATCGAAAATATTCCTACTAATGCCCTCGACCGCTACCTCAAAGTGCAGTCAGATCGCTTCCAAAACCCCGTATTCAGAATTTTTCATACCGAGTTAGAAACGGTTTACGAAGAAAAAAATATTTCGGTCGACAACGACCCCCGCAAGGCCAACGAAGCCCTCATGGGCGCGTTGTTTCAAAAATACCACCTCAACAAATCGGTGTTGGGCGACCAAGAGCACCTTAAAAATCCAAATCTCCGCACGATTCGCAAGTTTTACGACACCTACTACGTTTCAAACAACATGGCTTTGATTTTGGTGGGCGACCTGAACCCCGACGAACTGATGCCCAAAATTGAGCAGACGTTTGCTTGGATGAAACCCGCGCCCGTGGCCGAGTACCAACCCGAAGCAGAGCCTGCGATAACTGCCCCCGTAGTGCGGGAGGTATTTGGCCCCACCCCCGACAACGTTCTGATGGGATTTCGGATGCCTGGACTGCGCAACTCCAAAGCCGTACTTGTTTCGACCATTGCCGACGAAATTCTCTCCAATAGTGCGGCGGGCTTGCTCGATTTGAACCTCAACAAACAACAAAAAGTCCAAAACAGCTTTTCGACCATTACTCGCTCGCGCGACTATTCGGTTTGGCAAATGGGAGGCACGCCCAAAGCGGGGCAGTCGCTCGACGAAGTGCGTGATTTGATTTTGGGCGAAATAGAAAAACTTAAAAAAGGCGATTTTGACGACAAAATAATCAAGGCCATTGTCAATAATTTTAAACTCAACCAAATTCGTCAGTACGAAAATAACCAGGGGCGCGTTTTTGGTTACATGCAGGCGTTCTCGCTCAACAAAGGCGACAGTTGGAAAGACAATGCGAGCAACTTAGACAACCTCGCCAAAATTACCAAACAAGATGTGATGGCGTTTGCCAACCAGTGGTTGGGTCAAAACTACGGCATTGTTTACAAACGCAAGGGCGTGGACAACAACGTTTTGAAAATGGCCAAACCGCCCATTACGCCCGTATCGCTCAACCGCGACGCGCAATCAGATTTTCTAAAAACGGTCAATAGTTCCCCCATGGCCGACATCAAACCCGTGTTTTTAGATTTCAAAAAAGACATCAAAATTGACAACATTGATAAACTGGAAGCCTTGTACGTAAAAAACACCGAAAACGCCCTTTACAACTTGGCGTATCGGTTTGACATGGGCACTTGGCACAACAAACTGCTCCCCATTGCTTTTCAATATTTGCAGTTTTTGGGAACCGACAAATACACCGCCGAGCAGTTGAGCAAAGAGTTTTATGGATTGGCCAGCACCTACAACGCCTTTGCCGCCAACGAAACTACTACCGTGAACGTGAGCGGCTTACAAGAAAACTTTGGCAAAGCCATTGCCCTCCTCGAACACGTAATGCGCAACTGCAAACCCGACGAAAAAGCCCTCGAAATGCTCAAAGCTCGCCTCACCAAGCAACGCAACGATGCCAAACTCAACAAGCAGGCCATCATGTCAGGGCTACGCAGCTACGCTACGTATGGGTCACAAAATCCGTTTAACAACGTACTTTCTAACGACGAAATTAAGGCCATTACAGCCCAACAACTGGTAGATTTATTGCGCGGGCTGTTCAATTATCCCCACAAAATTATCTATTACGGCCCCGCCGAAATGGCCGCTTTCAAAGCCGATATGCGCCAACTACACCCCCAAAGCAACAATGGTCTGAACGGTTTGCCAGGCTCTAAACTATTTAGCAAACGCGCTACCGAAAAAAACGAAGTGCTTTTTGCCCATTACGAAATGGTACAAGCCGACATCAGTTGGATTCGTAACACAGAGTCGTACAATCCTGCCCTTACGCCCACGATTTCGATGTTCAACGAATATTTTGGGGGTAATATGAGTTCGGTTGTGTTCCAATCATTGCGCGAAGCCAAAGCCTTGGCTTACTCAACGGGCGCACTCTACATGACTCCCCAAAAGCGCGGCGACAAATATACCCTCATGGGTTTTATTGGTACGCAGTCTGACAAAGTACACGACGCGATGGTGGGTATGAACGAACTACTCACGGAGTTACCACAGGCGCAAAATATGTTTGAATTGGCCCAAAAGAGCATCAAAAAAAGCATCGAAACGCAGCGGGTACAAGGAGCTGACGTGATTTTTTCGTATTTGTCGGCCCAAGACAAAGGTCTCGACACCGACGAGCGCAAAGCCACCTACGAAGCTGCCGACCGTTTTACGTTTGAAGATGTGAAGAAATTTCATGCTCAAAATCTGTCGGCAAAACCATATACGTATTGCGTGGTGGCCTCCGACAAGAAAGTAAAAACGGAAGAACTCCAAAAATACGGCGAGTTGAAAACGCTAACGTTGGAGGACATTTTTGGATACTAAACTGCACCACAACTGCCTCAATTTTCACACGCACCAGCCTGCAAGTACCAACGCGGTTGGGCAAGTTTATAATTGGTCCATCAATCAAGTTGAAATACCCCACCGAGGTTGGTTCTCGGTGGGGCTTCACCCTTGGCACATTGACTTCGACAACGCCCCCGCCCAGCTCGAAACAGTGGCGCAACGGGCGCAAAACGAACGCGCGGTGGCCATTGGCGAGTGTGGCTTAGACCGACTGGTGGCATTGCCTTTGGCGCAGCAATTACCCATTTTTGAAGCCCAAATACAACTGGCCGAACAACTCAAAAAGCCCGTTATTATTCACTGTGTGCGGGCTTTTGACGTGCTGGTGGCGTGGAAAAAACGCACCAAACCTACCGTACCGCTGGTGGTGCATGGGTTCAACAACAACCTTCAAATAGCGCAGCAGCTACTGGCGCATGGCTTTTATTTTTCGTTGGGAACGGCTTTGCTTTTGCCAAAATCGAATGCCAGCGCAGTAATTAAAATGCTGCCCATCAACCGATTGCTGCTCGAAAATGACGACAAAAACAGCAACATCGAAACCATTTACGAAGCCGCTGCCCAACATTTAATGTTGCCAATTGATACCCTAAAAATTGAAATTTGGCGTAATTTTGGGCAAATAACAAATAACAGATAGCAAATAACAGATAACAGATAACAAATCAAGCGAGGAACTTTTTACAAACTGCTGCGAGTTCTGCTCAAAACTTCAACCCCAAATAATGATAAACAACAGCAACGAAAATATGCTCATGGACGATGCCAACTCGCCCGAACTCAACAAACAATTGATGGGAGTGGTATCGTCAGATTTTGTAAAAGTATCTGAGCAACTCCGCGAAGCATCGTACCAAATCAGAAAACGGGGTTTTTCAGAACATCCTATTTTTGTGGCATCGCAGCGTGAGGTAGAACTTGGAATTACACTCATTGGTAACGGCGAATTTGAAAACCGCTGGAACTACCGCGCGTCTTATTTGCAGGAATTTGTGCAACGCGAACTCGTGGGCGAAGAATCGATGGAGATGTTTCAAGAAAATTATAAAAACGCCGACGAATACTGCTGCCTCTTTGTGATAGAAGCCGACTTCGCAGGTTTTATCTTTGTGCCTTTTCCCGAAGATTAAGTTGGTCATTATTTACACTTTCAGAATCAAATCTCCTTCATGCTCAAAAATCTCATTTTGCTCGTATTTTTTGCCCAGTCGGTGCTGGGCCAAACGCCATATACCGTGCAACTTGATACCCTGACTTTGTTTGACAACACCCGAAACCGCCCCGTACCCGTGGCTTTGTATTCGCCAAAAGTTACGAAGGGCATCAAAAAGCAAAAATTGGTTATTTTTAGCCACGGCTACGGCCAAAACAAAGGCGGCGATTATGTGGCGTACTCGTACTTGACCGAAAAACTGGCCTCCGAAGGACACTTTGTAGCCAGTATTCAGCACGAGCTGCCAAGCGACTCTTTGATGCCGTTGGTGGGTGTGCCGCAAGTGGTAAGGCGGCCTTTTTGGGAACGAGGAGCATAGAATATCTACTTCGTAATCAAGCAATTACAAACTTCTCATCGGCAATTAGATTTCAACAATATCGTTTTGATGGGTCATTCTAATGGCGGAGATATGACGGCCTTGTTTCCTCAAAAATACCCTCGTGTAGTTGCCAAAATCATTACTTTAGACAACCGCCGCATGGCTTTGCCCAAAAGCCAGCAGGTGAAAGTTTACTCACTGCGGTCGAGCGACCAGCCTGCCGATGCGGGTGTTTTACCCACCGACAATGACCAAAAAAAGTATAAAATGACCATTGTCAAACTCCCCAATACCATTCATAACCACATGGATGACAACGCCAGCGATGCCCAACGGGCTGAAATAAACGGCTATGTTTTACAGTTTTTGCAAGATTGATAGCCGCCCTTGAAGTTCTTTGTTTCAAATCATGTTTTGACGCGCCTCAAATCATTTTTTGAAGCACGCAAGAGATTTTGATGCGCCACCTTTGCATCATCAATCGCAACAAAGCGGTTGGCTCAAACAAACAAAATCATGAAAACCTTATTTTCAAAAATCATCACTCCTGTTTACACTTCTACTTGGTATTCAGATTTATTGTTGGCTATTCCACGCATAGTAGGCTGTTATTTTTTAGCCGTTAATTTTGGCGGCAGCAAGTTTCCTTGTCCCGAATGGTTCATCAAAGACGTGGCAGGCTACGGCTTTCCGTTTCCTGCGTTTTTTGCGTGGGCAGCAGTCTTAGCCGAAACTTTTGGCGGGGCCATGCTCGTCTTGGGCCTCTTTACGCGGTTTGCGGGTTTTATGGTGATGTGTACCATGTTGGTTGCTATTTTCTTCCAAAAGTGGGGTGGAGAAGTCTGGGAAATGCTGCCTGCTATGGGTTTTTTGTGGATTTCGCTTTACGCCATCGTCATGGGTTCGGGCAGATTTGGGCTTGACCACCTGATTTCAAAAAAATGGTTTGATTCAAGTTTGTAATTCGTATTTTTACGAACTAAAAGCTAAATCCTCCTACAATGAAAAAATCAATTTTATCTTTGGCAACCCTGTTTTTGTCATTGGCCACCTTTGCCCAAAAAACCGACGACAAAAGCACCATTGCGGCCCAATTGGACAAAAAATACCACCAATACGCCAACATAGCCCGCACCATCTGGACTACGCCCGAACTGGGCTACCAAGAAGTAAAAAGCTCGGCTACGCTCCAAGCTGAGTTGCGCAAAGAAGGTTTTAAGATGGAAGTCGGCGTGGCCGATATGCCCACCAGTTTTATAGGCAGCTACGGCAGTGGCCGCCCCATTATTGCTATTTTGGCCGAATTTGACGCACTGCCAGGGCTTTCGCAAGACTCTGTCCCGTATAAAAAACCCATCATAGAAGGCGGCAATGGCCACGGTTGCGGGCATAACTTGTTTGGCACGGCCTCAGTAGCCGCCGCCACAGCCCTCAAAAATTGGCTTACCCAAACCAAACGCCCAGGCACGATTCGGCTCTACGGTACCCCCGCCGAAGAAGGCGGTGGTGGCAAAGTCTATATGACCCGCGCAGGTCTTTTTAATGATGTGGATGCCGTACTGCACTGGCATCCTTCCGATGACAACAACGCAGAGTCAAGTTCGTGGCTGTCGCAAAAACAAGCCATTATGCGATTTTATGGGCGTAGCTCACACGCTGCCGCCGCACCCGAAGTAGGCCGCTCGGCACTCGATGCCGCCGAAGCCATGAACTACATGGTAAATATGATGCGCGAACACATGGACGAAAAAGCGCGGATTCACTACGTTATCAAAAAAGGTGGTTTGGCGGCCAATGTCGTGCCCGATTACGTTGAAATGGAATACAAAGTACGCCACCCAAAAGGGGAAGGCATGGAAGAACTCTGGCAACGCGTACTCAAATGCGCACAAGGCGCAGCCCTCGGCACCGAAACCCGTTTTGAATATGAAGTTATTTCGGGGTATTATGAGATGGTGCCCAACGATGAACTCTCGCGGGCAATGGACGCTAACTTGCGCAAAGTGGGTGGCGTAACTTACACGCCCGAAGAAACTGCCTTTGCTGAGGCCATTCAGAAAACCCTGCCTACCAAAAAAGCGCCACCGCTCTCCAATGCCACCACCATTCAGCCTTTCCGCACGGGTATTATCAATTCGGGTTCGTCCGATGTGTCGGATATTAGTTGGGTAGTCCCCACAGCGGGGGTTTACCCAGCTACTTGGGTGCCTGGCACAGCCGCGCACACGTGGCAAGCCACCGCCGCCGACGGTATGAGCATTGGTTTTAAGGGCATGATGGTGGCTGCCAAAACAATGGCCATGACGGGCATAGACCTCTTCACTACGCCCGAACTGATTGTCAAAGCAAAAGCTGAACTCGAACAACGACGCGGCCCCAATTGGCAATACAAATGCCTCGTAGGCGACCGCAAACCACCGCTCAATTACCGCTCTTTAGCGCAGTAGTTTTGAGTACCAACATTTTAGCAATCGGCCATTATTGGTCAAAAAATAAACTTTGTCGTCGCTGCGGCACCGTACTGATATACTCTTTTGTCATTCCGACGAAGGAGGAATCTTTACAATATTGACAAGATTCCTCCTTCGTCGGAATGACAAAAAAACAAATTGGCACAGTGCCGCAGCGGCGAACCGTGCCAGTGCGATGACAAAAGCCCAAATGTGTATTAAAAAAAATCTTACTTTTGAAATAAAAACCCAAAAAACCAATGAAAAAACTTTCTCTATTGCTTGTTTTGGCATCGTTTGTCAATGTAGTAGCCCAAAAAACCGACGACAAAGGCTTTGTAGCCAGTCAGTTGGACAAAAAATACACCGCCTACTGCGACGCAGCCCGCACCATTTGGAGTACACCCGAACTGGGTTATTTAGAATCCAAAAGCTCGAAAGTACTCGTGGATATGCTCCGCAAAGAAGGTTTTGAAATACAAACAGGTGTGGCTGGTATGCCTACGAGTTTTGTGGCCAAATTTGGCAGCGGCAAACCTGTCATTGGTATTTTGGCCGAATTTGACGCGCTGCCTGGTCTTTCGCAAGATACAGTTCCTTACAAAAAACCACTTATCGAAGGAGGCAATGGCCACGGCTGCGGCCATAATTTGTTTGGCACGGCCTCGGCAGCGGCAGGCATTGCGCTCAAAGATTGGCTTACTGCCAACAAACGTGCTGGCACGGTGATTGTCTATGGCACACCCGCCGAAGAAGGTGGTGGCGGCAAAGTATTCATGGCCCGCGACGGAATGTTCGACGGCGTTGATGGCATGATTCATTGGCATCCTTCCGACCGAAACGAGGCCAGTTCGGGCAGTAGTTTGGCCGTAAAAGGGGCTATTTTTAAGTTTTATGGGCGTAGCTCACACGCCGCTGCCGCGCCACAAGTGGGCCGTTCGGCTTTGGATGCCGCCGAGTCTATGAACTACATGGTGAACATGATGCGCGAACACATGGACGAGCGCGCCCGCATTCACTACGTGATTAAAAAAGGTGGTTTGGCCGCCAATGTGGTGCCCGATTACGTTGAAATGGAATATTATGTGCGCCACCCCAACGTACAAGGAGTATTGGAACTTTTTGACCGCGTAGTAAAATGCGGTGAAGGTGCGGCCATTGGCACCGAAACCAAAATGGAGTTTGATGTAAATTTTGGTCTTTACGACTTGCTTCCCAACGACGTGCTGGCCAAAGTGATGCACGAAAACCTGACCCGCGTGGGTGGCGTAAAATACAGCGCCGACGAGCTGACATTTGCCAATAAAGTTCGGGAGTCTTTTCCGTACAAAATACCCAACATTTCTTTTGCGGCTGATATTCAGCCATTTACTACCAATAATAATATGTCGGGTAGCACCGATGTAGGCGATGTGAGCTACATTGTACCCACCGTGGGCGTGTATCCTGCCACTTGGATACCTGGCACAGCCGCGCATACTTGGCAAGCCGTAGCCGCCGACGGCATGGGCATCGGTTTTAAGGGCATGATGGTAGCCGCCAAATCAATGGCCATGATGGGCGTAGATATGTTTAGTTCGCCAGAGTTGCTCACCAAAGCCAAAGCCGAACTCGAAAAACGCACCGAAGGTTTCAAATACAAAGCCTTAGTTGGCGACCGCAAACCACCTTTGGACTACCGCAAGGGTTTGTAAAAAGAACACTTTTTAATAGTTAATGCACAACGCCACGGCCTTTGAAAGGCCGTGGCGTTGTGCGTTTTTAGGCAACTATTTATAATTTTCAACTACCCAGAATTGCAGTTTTTATGTCTTTTGCTAACTCCGTGTGGCTTTGACTATATGGCTGCCACGCCAAGCCCAGGGCTTTGAGGTCAAAAGACGCGACAACAGTCCCCACTTGTTTGCTGGGCGACGCAAAGCCCAATACATAAATCTTGTCGGCCAACTCAACGGCCAACTCAATATCATGGGTAGAAAAAATGATGGTGCTTAATTCGTGAGAAGTATTGACGAGCCGAAGCATTGATTTAACGTCTTCCACATTTCCTACGTCCAAGCCCGAAAAAGGCTCATCTAACACCAAAAAATAACCCGAAGATAGCAATTGTGACATAATGGCCGCTCGTTGGCGTTGGCCACCCGAACAGTGGCAAGGGTACTGGTCTTTGGCTTTTTCGAGGCCCCATTTATTCAACAAATCCATTACTCGTCCGTGGATTTCTCCGTCGGGAATACCTCCTTTTCGAGCGGCCAATTTGAGTTGGTTATAAATGGTTAAGTGCCGAAAAAGCGTGTACTTTTGGTCCACAAACCCTACGGTACCTTCTTGTACCTCAATGGGTTTGTTAATTTCATTGCTTGGAATCAAGATGCGCCCCGTGCTGGGCTTACGTAAACCTGTAATAGTTTTGAATAAAGTGGACTTACCGCGCCCCGAACGCCCCACTACGGCTATCATTTGGCCTTGTGCATGACCATCGCGGAGGGTATTGTGTTCTTCCATATTGATGTTCTCAATAATGGTTTTGTTGCCAATCGTTACCGACACATTTTCTACGAGCAATACCGTTCCTTCTGTTTTATAAGAATGTTTCATGGGCTTAGTTTTTGCTTCCGCGATTGACGTATGGGAATGAATAGCGCAATTCTGACAGCAAGTAATCTAATAAAATACCGATGAGCAAAATCACCAATTGAGCCGCAAAAATACGGCCATGATTGGCGTAGCGGTCGGCATTTTTGATGATTGTTCCTAAGCCGCCCGCCGACATCACAATGCTTTCTACCGTTACGAGCATCATCCAAACAATGGCCAAGTTTTGCCGTAAAATATCAATGGCGTAGTCAATTCGGCCCCGCACAATAACGTGCCAAAGTACTTCCCAACGGCTCATTTTAAGGCTTCGGGCGTGGTCAAACTCTTCTTGCGGAATATCTGCAATGACACTCAAAAGCGAGGTTACAAAATAGACCGACATAAAAATAACCAACACACCTACCTGCATGGCGCGCCCCGAACTAATGAGCGGCGAAGTGGCCAAATAAAACGTAATGCCCGTTAGTGGCAAATACCTAAATTTACTAATACCTTGTATAACAGGCATAAACAGCGGCAAGGTAGAAAGATAAGCCAGTGGTAAACTCACCAAAAGTGCCCAAAAAGTAGCTTGACCGCAAAGACTTAAACTGCTGAATATATGCGGTACCAAGCCTTCTTGGTATTCTTCGCCCAAGCCTCGCAAAACTGATTGCGGAGAAGGAAGCAGGTGTTTTTGTCCAGTAGTAGAAAGATACCAATAGCCAATCACGGCTACCAACCAAAACGCTACCAACGCCAAATTGTGCGGCGCTTTCAATACCTCAAATGGTGTAACGAGTTTTTTCATGGAGGCCATTTTAATTTTTTATAACTACCTCTACCCGACGGTTTTTGGTTCGCCCATCGGCCGTGCTGTTGTCTTCGGCTGGCTCGCTTTGGCCTTTGCCCTGCACAGCCTGAAAACGATTTTCAGGAATCCCGCGCGACTTCAACCATGCTTTTACGGCTTTGGCACGCTCATCTGAAAGCGTCTGGTTGGCGGCGGCATTGCCCACGTTGTCGGTGTGTCCGTAGAGTTCAATTTTGCCACTTTCGGCCTGCACCAGCAAGTTTAAAATGGTCTGTAAAGTTTTATAAGAGTTGGCCATTATGTCGGCTTTGCCCGTTGCAAAATTGATTTGCCACGCCCCTTTCCCAACCAATGCCGAAGCCGTTCGGTCGTAGTTGGCGGTGGTAGCAGTACCTTCGTCAATACCCGTAATACCCGACAAATACGACAAATCAAGCACATCGGCGTAAGGTGTAATTTGCTTTACATTGTCGTTAAAACCAGCTGGGTTGAGGTCTTTTAGGTAATTGGACACTTGGTTATAGACTTTTTCGTAGCGTGAAGTTTCGCCTTGGGCCAAACCAAAATACTTTTTATTGTCGGCCAAGTTCATCACCTGCGAGCCTCCTACGTTGATGGGTAATCCGTTTTTGATTTCAGAATAGCCCTTAAATGTTTTGTACCAAAAATCAGGTGTTTCGGAGTTAAAAGTCTTGGCCACGGCTTTTGAGGCAAACTGCCGCCAACCGTCATATTGTTTCATTTGGTTGCTGGCTTCCAACGAGGCTTTCAATATTCCCCCTACCACGTCGGGGTGTTTTTTGCACCATTCGTTGGGCATAATCAACACGCAAGGCATTTGGTTGTTAAACTCTTTGGTCGAAACAATATCCGTTACACCTGGCACTTCGTCAAACACCATTTTGTCGGCGGGAGTCCAAGTGGCGCAGCCATCAATTTTTTTCTTAATCACCTCTCCCGTAGTTTTGCCATTTTTTACCACTTTGAGTTCATATTCTAACTCTTGCTTTTGAGAGGTAATAAATTCTTTGGCAGCTTCCACAAAATCGTCGTTTTTGGCCGCTTTAAAATTGAGCGCGTCGGGGTCATAAGTATTGGGGTCAGGATTAACCTTGATGCCGTTGATGGCCGCCCAGTTTACGGCCACCACCCAGTCGCCGTCGCCAATAACAGTAGAAATATAGGCCCCTTTGGCGGCCTGTGGGTTGAGTTTCCAGGTTACTGGTCCAATGAGTTTGTCTTCGCCCACCGACTTACCCACCGAACCCACAATTTTAAGATTGTATTTTCCTTTGCCATATTTTTCGTCCAGGGCTTGTTGCGTAGATGAAATATAAAACGGGGCTCCGTCGCCCATAATCATAATACCTGCGCTGCCCTCTGCTGGAAAATCCTTGCCCTGGTCAAAGGCTTCAATAAATTTCATCTGGTTGTTGCGGAGTTCCGACAGCCAATCTTGGCGTGTCAGCGAAAGATTGATGCCGTTTTTTTCCATCAAAGACCCTTGCGTGGTGCGTGGGCCGCCGTTGGCAGCAATAATACCCGACTGGGCGTTCCAGGCGTAGCCCGAAATATTGATAAGCGGCTTACTGGCCGTAGAAACCGCCTCCGACGGCAACGCCGCTTGGGCAGAAGTGGTCGTAACGTTTACATCGTCGTGCTGCACATCAATAGTCGCAACATTTTTCGATTCTAATACTTTAATTTGAGGGCCAAAATAATTGTAGAGTAGCGCCGCAGCCCCTACTACCAATACAATAATGGCAATCTTGCCGATGTTCGTGAGTTTCATTGGTAATAATTGGTTTGTTGGTTAGAGAGATAGTATGTCTTGATTGAGTAAAACCAGCTATAAATATCAGGTTACTGGTGATTTTTGCTCAATTTCAACATTTTTTTCTTAAAATCCATTTTCAACAAATACAGAAATGTAAAGTAGGGTGCTTTTTCATTTATAAAATTGGGTTTAGCCGCGATAATTTTTATTTCAGCTTGGTTCGTATAATTTTGTGTAAAACTCCGTTTCTTCCCATCTAACTCTATCCGTACTTTTTTCAAATGTCCAAAAAAACTATTTTTTTCTTCCTCACTGCCTGTTTGGGCAGTTTTTGGGCGGGTACAGCCTTTCGCCAAGCCGACCCCAAGGTTACTGCCGACATCGCCAATTATGCCTCCAAGGTGTTCGGTATTGAGTTTAGCGCCGCCGAGCGCGACTCCATGACCGACAACCTCAACGACCAATTACAAGGTTTTGAACGGGTACGCAAAATTTCGCTTTCCAACGATGTGCCATCGGCTTTGCTTTTCAATCCCGTTCCAGTTGGTTTTACGTTTGAAAAAATACCAAAGCCGCTCATTTTGAGCAACTTAAAAAACATAAAACTTCCCCAAGTTCAAGATAGCTTGGCATTTTTT
The DNA here is from genome assembly GCA_004293645.1 of Cytophagia bacterium. Classification (GTDB taxonomy): domain Bacteria; phylum Bacteroidota; class Bacteroidia; order Cytophagales; family Spirosomataceae; genus REAB01. The sequence continues at coordinate 54,364 of REAB01000070.1, forward strand.
ACGGTGTCTGAATTGGGTTATTTACTCAAAACCAAGCAAGTATCATCAGTCGAATTGACCCAGTTTTTTATAGCACGGCTTAAAAAATACAATCCTACGTTGCTCAATGTTGTTACTATTACCGAAGATTTGGCGTTGCAGCAAGCCCGCCGCGCCGATACCGAAATAAAGCAAGGACGCTACCGAGGTGCGTTGCACGGTATTCCGTATGGAGCGAAAGACTTACTGGCCAAACAAGGCTACCCAACTACTTGGGGGTCAAATATTTACCGCAACCAAATGCTGCCGTACGATGCCACCGTTATTCAAAAATTAGAGCAAGCGGGGGCGGTTTTGGTAGCCAAAATGTCGGTGGGGGAGTTTGCCTGGGGCGATGTGTGGTTTGGAGGCATGACCCGCAATCCATGGAATACCCAAACGGGTGCGAGCGGGTCGTCGGCGGGTTCGGGTTCGGCGGTGGCGGCGGGCTGTTTGCCTTTTGCCATCGGCACCGAAACCCTCGGCTCTATTGTTTCGCCCGCTACCGTAAATGGCGTTACGGGTTTGCGACCTACGTTTGGGCGCGTAAGCCGTTTTGGGGCCATGGCTTTGAGCTGGAGCATGGACAAAATTGGCCCCATGGCCCGCAGCGTGGAAGATTGCGCGTTGATTTTCAATGTCATACGCGGCACCGACGGCAAAGATGCCACCGTCAAAGACTTGCCTTTCAATTATGCACCGCTCAAAACTTTGAAAGGAATCAGAATTGGTTTTTTGAAAAAAGCGTTTGGCGGCAATTATCCCAACCGAACCAACGACTCGCTTTCGTTGCAAAAATTACGCGAACTGGGGGCCGAATTAGTACCTTTTGAGTTGCCCGCTTACCCCGTAAACGACCTCACCGTTGCCATTGGCGTAGAAGGGGGCGCGGCTTTCGACGAGCTGACCCGCAGCAACCAAGACGACCAGATGGTGCGGCAGGGCAAAAACGCGTGGCCCAACGAGTTCAGGTCGGCGCGGTTTATTCCTGCCGTAGAGTATGTGCAGGCGCAACGGGTGCGTACCAAAATGATTCAGGATTTGTACCAAGTACTTCAAAAACAGCAGTTTGACGTGTACATTACGCCTACTTACGCGGGCGGAAACCTCACTTATACCAATCTGTCGGGGCATCCAAGTGTTTGTTTACCCAATGGTTTTACAAAAAATGGTTTACCCACCAGCATTACTTTTTCGGCGCAGTTATATGCCGAAGCCAAGTTGTTGGGGGTGGCCAAAATGCTCCAAGATGCCACCAATTGGCACAAAATGCACCCTAAATTTTAACTGCTTTTTTTCGCCGCCCCAAGGTTATCAAAACTACGCCGCCCAAAATAATGGCCGATGCCATGAGCGTGCGACTGCTGAGGGTTTCGTTGAGCAACAACCAACCCAACAGCATGGCCACCACTGGATTGACGTAAGCGTAAGTGGCTGTCAGGCTGGGCGTGGCGTGGTTGATGAGCCACACGTAGGCCGAATATCCCACAAAAGAACCAACAAATATCAAATAGGCCATGGCGCAGTAAGTTTGGCTGGTCATTTTGGCAATTGATGCCGTGCCGTTGGGTTCAACTAATAAGCTGGCTGTCAGTGCAAAAGCTCCACCTGCCAGCATCTGGATGGCCGTAGATTGTATTTGGGAGGGCATAGACAAATAGGGCGACTGAATAGAACCCCACGCCCACGCAATAGAACCTAAAAAGACCAAACAAGCGGGCCAAAATACTACTTCTTGGCGATTTAAACTGGCGGTAGGATTGAGCAAAATGTACATTCCAAAAAGGCCAACTACCAGCCCAAAGCTGGTAAGAATAGAAGGTTTTTGTTTGGAAAAAAACAGATAATCGAGCACTACCATCCAAACGGGCAGCGTAGCTACCAGCAACGCCACCAAGCCCGTGGGCATAAATTTGAGCGCGTAAGCCACCGCCGAGTTGCCGATGCCGCTCAACAAAAGTCCCACCCAAGCCGCCGATCGCCACTGTTTAAAATTGGGAATACCGTAGCCCCGCAAAAGCGTAAATGTGAACAAAATAGTGCCGCCAAGCAAAAAACGAATGGCACTGGCCAAAAGTGGAGGTAGAACATCAATGGCGTAACGAACAGCCAAAAACGTGCTGCCCCAAACGACGTAAACAATGGCCAAATTGGCAAAAATCTTGAACTGAGAAGGTGAAGACAAAACTAAAATGCGTTGATAATAAGTAGTTGAGTAAAATTAGGCGGATTGGTGGCACGACTGATTTAATACGCTCAATAAAAGCATCTTAAGTAATAGTCGTGCCACCAATTAAAGATACGCAACTACTTAGAGCCGCAAAGTTAGGGAAAGCCCCCCAAACTAAGTTAAAATCTCCCTTATTACTTTGCCGCCCACGCTGGTAAGTCTAAAATTACGCCCTCGGAAAGGGTAAGTTAGCTTTTCGAGCGTGTAGTCGCAGCCCATAAACGGCGCGGGCTTGTTGTCGCGGTTTTTTTGCGTGGGCGTGCGGCCAAACTCTATCGTATTTTTTCTAATAGTTTGAAATAGAATACTTTACGAATACATATTTGATAAACCGCTATTTTTGCATCGTGACGAAGAGACTGCCGTAAGTTTCATTTTAAACCTGCGCTTTTCATTGCGTGCTTAATACAAAACTGAGCGTACCCAACAGGTAATCTTGAATAGCCGTAGCGTGGTTTTTGCCAGGAAATAGCATGATTTGCACGTTGGTAGCACCGCGTTTTTGCATGGCATTGAAGGCATTTTGCGACGTAAACGGATAGACCGTTACGTCGGCATCGCCGTGGTAAAGACGGGTAGGTGTGCGGGGCTTCCAGTCAAACACATCGTTGTCTTTCACGGCGGCCATGAATGCCGCATCGGTGTTATTTTTCACGCCACTTTTAAAGGTGTCGGTCAAGATTTGGTCAAAGCTCACAGTAATGGTAGTACGTTCTTTGGTAGCGGCAATTTGGGTGGCAAAAGGCTCTTTGAAGTAGGCCGTCATGGGGCGGTTGAGCTTATAAATGCGGTCGTAGGTGAGCAATACCCACAGATAAAACCGATTGGCCTGGGCATCTGCCGACGACTTGCTGTTAATCAAAAAGTTCATGAAGGCGGTTTTGTCGTATGCGCCCGCGCCACAGCTCGATGCCCGCAGGTTAAATTCGCTGCCCGTTTCTTCTTCTATCTTTTTTTGTAAAGCCATGGTAGCCCCGCCACCTTGCGAGTACCCGCCAATGTAAAGCCGCTCGTCCCATTGGGCTTTTTCTTGCGTTACCAATTCTTTGGCCGCCCGAATCATGTCTAAACAGGCCGTACCGAGGCTTTCGCGGTGTTCGTAGGGGTGTGGCACGTTTTTGGAAGCACCAAAACCAATGTAATCTGGATAAACCAAGATGTAGCCCAACGACGAAAATAACGCGCCCACGGTACTGGCCTCTGTGTTTGGGTTGTAGTTTGAAGGAGCGTCGGCATCGTCAAAAATAGTGCCGTGCTGCACGCTCACCATCGGCACTGCCGACGGCACGTCGGGAATCAGTACCACGCCCGATGCCTGGATTTCTGCCCCGTCGGTGTTTTTGGTTTTGTAAATAACTTTGTAAACTTTGATGCCATTGCGCAAAAAACTGGCCAGCGTAGGGTCGAAAGTAGTCAACTGGGTGGTGAGCTGGGCTTTGGTAAAACTACCAATGACGGAGTTGCTCACTAAATATTTGTTTTCGGGGGCGGCGGGTTCGGTGGTTTTACAACCTATGAAAAGCAGCGGCAGCGCAATCAATAAAACGCTGGACAAACGAAAGAAAGATTTCATGAATAATTAAAGTTTTTGTTAGCCAACGGAGAGCTGTTCTGCAAGCGAAGTTAGCAGGTATTGTGAAGAATTACAAAATAAGTAGTTGGCAGCAATAGGCGGTTCGCCGTTGAGATGCTATTATTTTTGATTTGCAATAAAGGGCAATTTGGTAGCAACAAATTGACAGACAGGCAATTGCAACGAATTACTGCCATTGCAAATGATTACGAGCAAGTACTTAGTAACAACCATTTTTACTTATTGCACTCACACGATTTACAGGCTTCGAGGGTTTCAAAAGGCACTACACCGCCACAACCTCCCCACGTAAATACCTTACACCGTTTTTCTACAGTGTCATAATAGTACCGCTGAAAAGCTGCCAAACAGAGACCTGCATCGGGTTTTAAGGCGCAAGCGGCTGTATTTATTTTGCTGAACAGATACGCTGGTGCATCAAAAGCCATTCCTGTATCTATCATTAATTCGCCATCGCAGATTCTAATATCGCCCTTCAGTACAGCAGGTTCTTCCTTACTATATTCCTTTTTATCGGGTTCAAGTTTTACCGATTTAATAGTGCCATCGATTTGCTTCAAAGAGTAGGTAGTGGTATAGGCCAGTTTACAATTTAGATAAACATCAGCAACTTGCTTATCAGCAGGAGTCCCCAGTACATCTTTAAAAACAACCTTGATTTCGGGTATTGGCGGATTTGCTATGTTGGTAATCAGTCTTTCCAACTTCCATTCTCCATAAATCTTGCCCTTGACATCTGAAACCAGCAAAGGTACGGCACTATTGACACAGACAAACTTAACATTGAGTTTATTAGCAACTTTAAGGGTTTCAAGAAGCATATTATTGTTCCTTTGGTCATCTATCATAACGCCATTGAGAAGCGTAGGATAGCCTAACTGAAACTTGACTTGGTTATTTGGCAAAGCCTGCATCGTAATAGATTCATAGCAAGTCGAACTGGAAGTCAAAGGCTTGTAAACACTCAAAAAAGCCACTTTGTTGTCTATACATACCGCTATTGGCGTAGCGTCTCTGAGTTGTCTTACATTATTATAGCCATTGGCATTTATTGTAAAGGTATAAGATTTGTCGGCGTATGAAACAATATCGTCTTGGGTAATCAATGGTTTGGTTTCCAAAACCACGCTTGCAGGGTCAATCGCACATTTATTGGGAATCATTTGGTAAGATTTGAGCAGGTAAAAAGTTATTTGTTGGCCGCCACTCGTTGTGCCATCAGGTTCAAGGTCTCCGTTTTCAACTTGAGAGCAAGATAACCCCAAAATCAAAACCAGCGTGGCGATAAAGAATTGTAGCTTTTTCATGTCAGTATAAAGTTAAAATTGATAATTTCTTGAATAGATTCAACTACTTACATGACTCAAAATCTTAGCATTGGGTTGGAATAGCCCCATTATTAATTGATGACTTATTGCTTTTTGGGTGAGCATTTCGATTATTTTGAAGTTTATAATTAACTGATAACCCCTGTTTTTAAGAATTTTAAAGTCCGTCGTATCAACGCCACGCGTGGCGTTGATACGACGGACTTAGAGCAAAATACAATTGCTTTTTAAATAGATGTTGCCTTATTGGTTGTCAATAATTTGGCAAGTATCTATATTTCCTGAGCATCATTTCTTATAGTTTTTTGACAATTATGTCCCCCTTTTTCAAAGTTAAAGTCTCTGAAAATGAGGTATTTTCGTATTCATATTTGAAAGTATATCGCCCATCTTTTGCTTTAAAAATGAGCGGAAATGATTCTTTGTCGTCTTCATCAAAGCTAATCACTACGCGACTATTTTTATCGGTACTTACCAACGAAAATGTTCCTTTGGCGGGGCATTTTTCGCAAGTAACTCTTATTTCTGCCATACTTTTTGGATATCGGTGTTCTTCTTTCGATTTGGATTCTTCGGAATAAACGCCAATTACGTCAGGTGAGTGCGGGGGCATAGGCGGACTAAAAGGAGTTGGGGGCGGTGGTAGGTTCACGCCCAAAGAATCCATGATGGAATGGGTCAGTTTATCTTTCTCATTTTTAGAGAGTTTTGCTACATCATAAGTACGGTCAAAATTGACATATTTTCCATTGATGATTCCTTTGACACTGATAGACAGTTCTTTGTCATCATCAGAAATGGAGGTGTGTAATGATGCCGTTGTACTTTTATTTTGGGCAAAAACACCGCCCGTACACAAAAATAAGGCCAACAATAAAAGGGTTGATTTTTTCATAGAATTGTTCTCTAAAACGCAGAGAAATGCGGTTTTTAAAATGTGATTACTCCGTCTTTAAACTCTTCACAGGATTTACTAATGCGGCTCTAATGGCCTGATAACCAACCGTTAAACACGCCACGCCAACTGCCAGCGAACCCGCCGCTGCAAAAACCCAAACACTGATTTCGGTTTTGTAAGCAAAACTTTCCAACCATTTGTTCATCAAATAATAGGCCACAGGACTGGCAATGACGATGGCCACGAGAACCAATTTTAGGAAATCTTTCGATAATAAAGCCGTAATACTGGCTACGCTTGCCCCCAACACCTTGCGAATCCCGATTTCTTTGGTGCGAATTTCGGCGGCGAAAGTAGCCAATCCAAACAACCCAAAACAAGAAATTAAGAGAACAATAGCCGCAAAAACAGCAAACATTTGCAGTTGATTTTGCTCGGCACGGTGTAACTTTTCGTAGGTTTCGTCCAAAAACGCGTACTTAAACGCGCGGCCTGGCACCAACTCTTTCCAAGTTTTTTGTTAGTGTAAATTATAGACTGATTATGCTGCATTTTTAATATTCCAGCAATTATCCCAGTTATTGTTGAGTATTTGAACTTTCAGAATAGCAA
>REAB01000226.1 GCA_004293645.1 Cytophagia bacterium
AAGATTTAGACAACCACATTGGAGCAATTGCTTATTTCATCTGTGATTATAACTTGCAAATCCAAAAATCAATAGCACCATAAATGTACCACTACCCAATTTTTGTAACTTACGATTGGAGCGGTATTTTAGAAACGTCATTAATAAACTAACAATAAGCACTTTAACGCTTACTTTAAGCCAATTTACTTGGGCTAAATTTTGCCAAAAAACCAAAAGTGAGTCGGTGTCGGGCAAAAACAGACTTTTGACCCAGGGGAAAAAATCGCCGAGTAAAAGAAAAATAATAAAATAACCTGCGGTATAAGCCAAGGCGCATTTGAAGTAATAATAGTTGTCGGTTTTCATTGATTTATGCTGGTTTGATGGTTCAAAAGTAGTACGTCGGTTTTTTGTACCAAAACACAATTTACCGAACCCATCAACGACGGGACAAAACACCGCAAGTTTGGGACGATACACTTATCATTGAACATTCATCATTGAACGTGCGGGCGGCCTTGCGCTGACCATTTAAGTAGATGAACATATTTAATCGACACTTCTGATTTATGTAAAATGCTGATAATGAGTATTTTGAATTGCTGTGGACAGTCGACTACTGACTGTGGACCACTTGCTACTTCAAATCGTAGCTGCCCACGGCTGCCCCCACTTGGCCGTTTGGGGCCAAACCTTGCACGTTAATCTGGGCTTTGTTGGTGGCATCTGAGTGGTAAAATGTTACCGTGGCTTGGCCGTTGGCGTTGGTTTGTATGCGTGGCAACCACAGCAGCGTACTCCTAAAATCGGGGCGGTCGAAGGTGGGCTTGGTGTCGTATTTGGGCGCATAAAATTCGCGTTCTGTTTGGTAGCCCATCATTTTAGTTACGAGGGTGCCAGGCGCTTTTTCGGTGGTAACATCGTAGTTAGGGCTTCCTCGTTTGGTAAAAAACGCCAATACCCCGCCAGCACCTTGACTACCGAAAAGACTCGCCGAAGGGCCTTTCAGCACGTCAATAGACTCCAAATCGGTTACGGGTATGCCTAAAATAGCATCGCGGCTTACGGGCGTGCCGTCCAAGAGATAAAGGGGTTCGATGGCACCGCTAAAATTGGCTGCACCCCTGATGTTTACTTGTATGTTTTGCCCGCTGCCTGTTACGTTCACGCCCGCCACGCGGCCTTGCAACAGCTCAAAGGCATTGAACGCGGCGGGGCTAAAATTCTCCGATTTGAGTGTAGCGTCGGCGCTGCTGTAAATTTTACGTCCGTCGGGTATGGGTGCTTTTTTGGCTTTTATGACTATTTCTTGGAGCATTTGCTCGCCACTTTTTCTGATTTGGGCTTCAATGCGGAGGTAATCTTTGAGGCGTTTGAGGTATTCTTCTACGGCGGCACTTTCCAAGTTATTGTTGAGGTTGGCGGGCAGGGCGGCGGGTGGCTGCGGGCGGTCGAGTTGAATTACCAAATCACGGTTTCCTTTGGGCGTTACGCCCTGCAGCAACACTGTTACCGAATCAGCAAAATTGAGATTGTAAAAACCAAAACTCCCCTGCTCGTCCGATTCGCCCATAAACAACGACCGCGTGCTGTCTTTGGCATTTATAAAAGTAGTCAAGTTTACCGTGCCTGGGCTTTTGCCATTGAGTTTGGTTATTTTGCCAGTCAATGCCATGCCCTGTTCCACAAAATAAGCCGTGCGGGGCAGCGAGTCTTGTAGCACATCTTGCCATTTAAAACGCCGCCATCCCTGAGTCATAAGTAGGTAGTCTAAGTTGAGTGCCGCCGAACTGTTTTTGGGGTCAAAATAAGCGGCGGGCTGCTCAATTGTACCCTTCACCTCCGAGGCCAGCCAAAGATAAGAAACGATGTTTTGCGGTTGTTTTTCGAGCTCACGCACCTGCACCGCGTCCGTTACTACCAGCGAAAAATCGGCTTGTACGGGCTGATTTTTCGCATCTTTTACCATAATATCAAGTTCTACTTTTTCGCGGGGGCGGTAAGTAGATTTTTTGGGTAAAACACTGATTTGCAGGCGGTTTGAGTCGGGTAGCCAAAATAGTCGCTCGCAAACGGGGCGGCCTGCCGCGTCAAATATGGTCAAATGATTGACTCCCGCGTTCAACTGCGCCCGTGCGGCGTTGAGGAGCGAGGTTTTGCGGGTCAAGGGCAATTTAACGGCTATTCCGATTTCACCTTTTCCGTGAATCACCATCGTAGCCGATTCCTCGGCGGTGCCACCTACATTTTGCGACACAATAATGCGCACGTTGGCTTTGTTGGTAAAATTATCTACCTGCACCGTAAAGCCGCTTGGCTGTGGTTTGGGCAAAGCCGCTTGCAGCCACTTGCCCCCGTTTTGCCTAAAATAAGCTTTGTAGGTTTGGTCGGGGGCGGGTTCGAGGCTCAAATAGCCCATGCCCAAGTGCCTACTCGCAAACCCAACCACCGTGTCGCCCGCCGCCGACAGCACAAAGCCTTCAATGTCTGCGCCGCGCCCCAGCGCGTTGGTAGCCTTAAACGCCACCCGATTGACCAGCCCCGCCACGAGTTGGCCACCTTCTGGAAAAAACTGCAAGTCGAGCGCGGTGCTGTCAAACGGTGGCACATTAACACTCAGTTGGGGGTCAAAAATTTGAACTGTTTTTTCAAAAAAGCCTGCTTCCGAAAAATTGCGCATCCAATTGGTGTAAGCCCGCAATCGGTACATTCCCGAAGGCAGCGAGTCGAGCGGCACAAAACCTGCCGCTCCGCCGCCGCGCATTTTGAGCGAATAAAACCGAACTACTTTGCCCGAATTGGCTACCAAATCTACGCGCAATACGCTGCTCACGGTGTCGGGTTTAAGACTATTGGCATCGGTTATGTAGGCTTTTAGCCAGAGTGTGTCGCCCGTAGCGTAGTAGGGTTTGTCGGTGTGGACATACACTTTTTCGTGGGGGAGGTTCAAAACGTAGTTATCAAATTGTTTAACTACCTTGCTGGCGAAGTCGGGTTTGTTTTGGGCAAACGTGAGCAAAGAATTTGTTAGTAAAACACTAAAAATCAATAAGTAAGGGCGCATAGTAGGCTGTTGGAATAGTAAGTTGATTGATTAAAGATACGCTAAAAACGCCCAAAATTTTCGATTTTGCAAATAATTCAAATTTTCGTCGTTTTTGTAGGCTTCACGTTCAAAACTAATGGAGCGGTAAGCGCGACTGCGGTTGCCATGTTGCAGCCAGCGCACCAAAAATTCAAACAAATACCACGCATAAAACAGCACGAGCCCCATCTCCAATTGTTGTTTGAGGTGAATACGCTCATGATTGAGCAACCAACGCGGCGGGTTGGCCTGCCGCACCAGCACAAACGGAAACAAAGCCATGCCATCAACCCACAAAAAAGAAACCCGAATTACAATCATTTTGTATTGTTCACATTAATATGTTACATTTGCAACGCAGATTTAACGAAAAGAGGACGAAGGGAACGAATAGTTCCTTTTTTTATTGGCCAAAAATGAGTTTAAAACAACAAATAACCGAGATTCTGGAACCAATATTGCAAACAAGCAAGTATTATTTGGTCAATCTGGAAGTTTCTAATTCTAAAATACGCTCCAAAGTAGTGGTGCTGCTGGACAGCGACGATGGTATCTTGATTGACGAGTGCGCCGAAATTAGCAGAAAACTGGACGAGAAAATCGAAGAAACAGCCCTCATGCCGTACGCCTACACGCTCGAAGTGTCGTCGCCAGGCATTGAGTTTCCGTTGGTTTTTCCGCGCCAATACCACAAAAATATCGGTAGGTCGTTTAAGGTAATCAAAAACGATGGCGTAGAAAAAAGAGGAAAACTCACCAGCGTTAGCGATACGCACATTGTGCTCGAACAAGAAGGAAAACGAAAAAAGAACGACACCGATGCCACCGAATACACCATTGCTTTTGAAGAAATAGCCAAAGCGCAAGTGCAAATAACTTTTAAATAGTTTGTAACATAAATAGTTTTGTCATGCCGAGGAACGAGGCATCTAAGTCGATCAGATGCCTCGTTCCTCGGCATGACAAAGAAACCCGATAAACAAAAAAACAAAAAATGGATAGTGCAGTATTAATTGAATCGTTCGCCGATTTTGCCCGCTCCAAAAACATAGACCGCCCCACCATCATCAAGGTGTTGGAAGAAGTGTTTCGGACCATGATTCGCAAAACGTACGGAACCGACACCAACTTTGACGTAATTATTAACCCCGAAAGCGGTGATTTAGAAATGTGGCGCACCCGCGAAATCGTGGACGACAACTCAGAAGACATCTGGGAGCCAGACAAAATTCCGTTGGCAGAAGCCCGTAAAATTGAAACCGACTTTGAAATAGGCGAAGAAGTAGCCGAAGAGGTGAAGTTGGCGCAATTTGGCCGTAGAATGGTCCAAACCGCCCGCCAAACGCTGATTCAAAAGGTAAAAGATTTGGAAAAAGAGTTGCTCTACATCAAATACAAAGATATGGTGGGCGACCTCATCAACGTGGAGGTGTACCAGTTGCTCAAAAACGAAACCATCTGTTTGGACAGCGACGGCAACGAATTGGTATTGCCCCGCAACGAGCAAATTTCCAAAGACCGCTACCGCAAAGGCGACTCGGTGAAGGTGGTGATTCACAAGGTAGAAAATAACAACGGCTCACCCCGCATTATTTTGTCGCGCACGTCGGCTACGTTTTTGGAAAGATTATTTGAAAACGAAATTCCCGAAATTTACGACGGCATCATCAGTATTCGTCGAATTGTGCGCGAGCCAGGCGAACGAGCCAAAGTAGCCGTCGAATCGTTTGACGACCGCATCGACCCCGTGGGAGCGTGCGTGGGCATGAAAGGCTCGCGGATTCACAGCATTGTGCGCGAACTCAACAACGAAAACATTGACGTAATCAACTACACCGAAAACTTGGAATTGTTGATTCAGCGGGCGTTGAGCCCCGCCAAAATTACTTCGATGAACATAGACCACGATGCCAAGCGGGTAGCGGTATATTTGAAACCCGACCAGGTGTCGTTGGCCATTGGTAAAGGTGGGCAAAATATCAAATTGGCAGGTCGTTTGGTCAATTTAGAACTCGACGTGTTCCGCGATATAGAAGGCCAAGAAGACGAAGAGGACGTGGACTTGAACGAATTTACCGACGAAATAGACAAGTGGATGCTCGACGAGTTCCGCCGCATTGGTTTGGACACGGCCAAGCAGGTTATTTTGGTAGGCAAAGAAGAGTTGATACGCCGCACCGACCTCGAAGAAGAAACCGTAGATGAAATTCTTGATATTTTACGCCGCGAATTTGATTAACCATTTTTTGTTTGGTATTGCCCAATAAACACGGACACTGCGTGAACATAAGCAAGTTGTTGTGCGTTGATTGTACAATGGTAAGCGAAAAACCAGTATATTTGAAGTAATTTTTAAAATTCCAGTATGACGGAAGAAAAAGTAATGCGACTGAGCCAAGTGGCGCGGGTTCTAAACGTGGGCGTTCCCACGGTCATTAGCCACCTGTCGGCCAAAGGTTTTAAGGTTGACAATAATCCGAATACCAAAATCAACGCCGAGCAGCTTGAGTTCTTGTCAAAAGATTTCAAGTCTGATGCGCTTTTGGGCGGTAGTGTTAAAAAAGAAGAAGCCCCAGCGCCACCCAAAATTGACGCGGAAGACAATCCTATTCGCTATTTTCGTAGCAATGCCACCGCGCCAGTTCAGCCAGAAGCACCACTTCCCAAAGAAGCAAAGCCTGTTGTTGTAGAAGCGGCCTCAATCGAAACGCCTTCGATTGGCCTCAAAGTGGTAGGAAAAATAGATTTGGACGCAAAGCCGTCGGCTGTTGCTGTGCCACCTCCTGCTCCCAAGCCAGTAGCCCCGCCAGTGGTGGAAGTTGTTGAAGCTCCCAAGCCAGTGGTAGTACCGCCGCCAGCACCCGTTGCCGAAACGCCAAAGCCTGAGCCAGTGGTTGAGCCAGCAAAACCTGCTGCACCAGCACCAGCACCTGAGCCAAAAGCTGAAGCCCCCGCCGTTGTAGTGCCCGAACCTCCAGTAGTGGCAGCTCCCGTGGTGGTCGAAACGCCCGCCCCAGTGGTTGCTCCGCCTGCTCCCAAAGCAGAATTGCCCAAAAAGCAAGAAACCCCCGTGGCTACCGCCAAACCAACGGCAACGCCCCGCCCAGTAGAAGCACCGAAGCCCGTAGTTGAAACCCCGAAGCCCGTAGTTGAAGCCCCCAAAGTAGTAGAACCCGTTGAGCCTGAGTTAATTGAAGCCAAAGGCGACCAATTGAAAGGTTTGACCATCTTGGGTAAAATTCAACTGCCCAGCGAGCGTAAACCGAACGATAACAAAGAAAATGATAAGAAGCGCAAGCGCAAGCGTGTAAGAAAAGGCGAAAAAGTAAGCGACACGCCCAATGCGCGTCCTGCTGGTGCAAATCCAAATAACCGAACAGGTACTGGCACACCACCACCCGCCCGAACAGGCACTGGCACACCACCCGCCCGAACAGGTACTGGCACACCACCACCCGCCCGAACAGGCACTGGCACACCACCCGCCAATGGTGCTGCACCAAGTACTGGCACTGCTGGTGCTAACAAAAAAGGAGGCCGCCAGAAAACAGGTCGCCGCGACGAGATTTCGGCCAAAGACGTAACCGACTCAATCAAGGCTACCAATGCCCGTTTGAGCGGCACCACCAGTGGTAAAAACTTTGGTGCTGACAAACGCCGCGAACGCCGACGCACCCGCGCCGAAGCCGCCGAAGAACGCGCTTTGCAGGAGCAAGAAGATGCAAAAATCTTGAAAGTAACCGAATTTATTTCGGCCAACGACTTGTCATCGCTTATGGATGTGCCTGTAAACGAGGTAATTGGCGTGTGTTTGAGCATGGGTATGTTTGTCTCTATCAACCAACGCTTAGATGCCGAAAGTATCACGCTCATTGCCGATGAGTTTGGCTTTGATGTGGAGTTCCGCTCGGCAGAAGAAGAAGTAAAAGCCGACGTGGTGGACGAAGTTGATGCCGAAGAAGACCTCCAAACCCGCGCTCCCATTGTTACTATAATGGGACACGTGGACCACGGTAAAACGTCGCTGCTCGACTACGTGCGCCGCACCAAAGTAGCAGCGGGCGAAGCGGGCGGTATTACGCAGCACATTGGTGCATACAGCGTAAAAACCGATTCTGGCCGCCAAATTGCTTTCTTGGATACGCCTGGCCACGAGGCATTTACGGCCATGCGAGCGCGGGGAGCCAAAGTTACCGACGTGGTTATTATTGTGATTGCCGCCGACGACAGCATCATGCCCCAAACCCGTGAGGCCATCAACCACGCGCAATTGGCCAATGTACCCATTGTGTTTGCATTTAGTAAAATAGATAAACCAGGAGCCAATACCGAGAAAATTCGGGAAGCATTGGCCCAAATGAATATACTCGTCGAAGAATGGGGCGGTAAATACCAAACCCAAGAGATTTCGTCGAAAAGTGGACAGGGTATCAACGATTTATTGGAAAAAGTACTGCTCGAATCCGACTTGCTCGAACTCAAAGCCAACCCCGACCGCCGCGCCACTGGTACGGTAATCGAAGCATCGCTTGATAAAGGACGTGGCTACTTGACCACCGTGTTGGTACAAAACGGTACGCTCCGAATTGGCGATATGATGCTGGCCGGCGCGTTGTTTGGAAAAGTAAAAGCCATGTTCAACAGTCGTGGTGAGCGCATCAAAGAAGTGGGGCCATCTATGCCCGTTCAATTACTGGGTTTGACTGGCGCACCGCAAGCGGGCGACAAGTTTAACATCATGGAAAATGAGCGCGATGCCCGCGAAATTGCCAACAAACGCGAGCAAATTTTGCGCGAGCAAAACCTCCGTACCCGCAAGCACATTACACTCGAAGAAATTGGCCGTCGGAAAGCGATTGGCACATTTAAAGAACTAAACGTGATTGTGAAAGGCGACGTAGATGGCTCGGTAGAGGCACTTTCAGATTCGCTCTTGAAACTGACAACCGAAGAAATTCAGGTCAATATTATTCACAAAGCGGTGGGTCAAATATCTGAATCAGACATCAACTTGGCCATCACTTCCGATGCCGTGGTGGTGGGCTTTCAGGTGCGCCCGTCGAGCAGTGCCAAAAAACTGGCCGAGCAAGAGCAAATTGAAATTCGTTTCTACTCCATTATTTACGATGCCATCAACGACGTGAAAGACGCAATGGCGGGTATGTTGGAACCAACCGTAGAAGAAGTAATCATGGGCAGTTGCGAAGTGCGCGAAGTGTTCAAAATTACCAAAGTAGGCACGGTAGCAGGTTGTTATGTGTTGGACGGCGTTATCAAACGCAACAACAAGATTCGGGTAGTCCGCGATTTTATTGTGGTACACGAAGGCGACGTGTCGGCCCTCAAACGCTACAAAGACGATGCTTCCGACGTGCGCGCAGGTTTTGAGTGCGGTTTGAGTATTCGCGGTTTCAATGACATTCAAGCGGGCGATATTCTCGAAAGTTTTGAATTGAAAGAAGTGAAACGCTCACTTTAAAAAAATAGCAGTTTTATGAAAACGTCGTTGGGATTTTTCTCGACGACGTTTTTTTGTTATCCAAGACCAACCAACGCGATAGCGCGAGCCAGACGCTCGTGCCTATTATCAAAAGGCTTCCAGCCTCAGTTGTGCTACAAAAAAAGCGGCTGGAAGCCACATAATAGCAACACGAGCCAGAGGCTCGCGCCATCAAAGGTTTGTTATTTTTTATTACTGCAAAAAAACAAAGAAATGACAAGAACTAAGGCAAACTGCCCAAATAATTACTTATTTCAACGAAAACTGAGCCATGTAAGGGTGCGCGGGATTGACGATAAGTTCTTGCCGCAATGGATGGATAAGTACATCCATACCTTCCATCGGGATTGCCCCCAATAAAACCTCCGAATTGCCAGGCATAACCATGGCATCTACTGTAGTTTCACGGTTCTCAAAACGAACCTCTATTGGCCCT
The DNA here is from genome assembly GCA_004293645.1 of Cytophagia bacterium. Classification (GTDB taxonomy): domain Bacteria; phylum Bacteroidota; class Bacteroidia; order Cytophagales; family Spirosomataceae; genus REAB01. Next base: position 9,004 of record REAB01000226.1, read on the forward strand.
ACTACTTCAAACTCTCGGATTGTACCATCGGCCAACTCCGCCAATTTTCTTCTAATTACTGGCACTCCGAGCTGTGCGGCAATGTCTTGATTGATGCATAAATAGTAAGCTCCGCTGTCGGCTAAGGCTGTAACGGTTACTTTCCTAAGAAATTCTTGGTCTAATTTGTAGGCATCCTTCACGATGCAGTTTACAGTTTTAGAAAAAAAAAGGAGGAGAGTGAGCAAAAAGAAGTAATTTAGTTTTTCTACAAATCAAAAG
>REAB01000227.1 GCA_004293645.1 Cytophagia bacterium
TTTTTGCTGTCGTTAGTAGTAACACCATTTTTGATAATAATTATATACATCCCAAATAATATTTTGTATTTTGTTTGTAATTTAACACAGAACATGTTCCAGTACCATCTGCATATGTCAGGGTAGAAGAGAAATCCATGCGATTGCTGAAGTTGAAGGTCAGAAAGTCCTTATAAGTTACATCACCATACAAGTAAACGGCATCAGTGCGTTTCGCTGGTACGGGAGATGTAGCAATCTCAACACGGGTCCGTGCATTGGCAAGTGAGTAGATTTCAGGTAAACGAAGGCCGCCATCGGTAAAAGTTCTGTAGCTACGGCCACCCAACAAACGGTTCGTTTCTCCACCTCCAGCAACATTTACCTGAAAATCTCCAAAAGTACGATTTGCGCTTAAAACTGCCTGTAAACGATACTGTGAATCGTCCAAAGTACGAGTTTGGTAAAAATCATTTCCTGAAAAACGTGGGCCATCGCCTCGATTTTTAGTTTCTGCTTTTGTCAATTGGTTTTGCACGTTTCCTCGTACCAAAAGGTTAAGCCAGGGCGTAATATTGGCTGTAAGGTCTATGTTTGTACGAAAGACTTTTTCATTTTGTATCTCATCTCTTTCAAAAGTTTCCCAGAAGAATTGTGATATAAAGTAAGGGTCATTGACTCCTTGGCGACGTCCACCTACCGCTGGATCAGTGTAGTTGTTAGCCCAATAATTGATGTCCAAAGAACGTGGGCGGTTAAATACAAAACGAAATACTGGGTTGAAATTGCCTCCCTGACGAGCAGGGTTGAGTAAGTTGTTGTCAGTGTAGTCAACAGTTGCGTCCAATGTAAATATTTTGCCAATCTTTTGGGTGGCTCTTATATTAAAGTTGTCACGCTTCAATTCAGTCCCTGAAGGCATGATGGTACTGTTGTTCAAACGTGAATAGGATGCTCTAAAAGTGGTGTTTTCTGTACCACCTTCTACGGCTATGTTATGATTAGTAAATCTTCCAGTTTGAAAGAAATCCAATGGATTGTTTGCAACCCAAGGAACCATTCTACCGTCCAAATCGCGTACCATTTGACCTTGTAATTGAGGTCCGTAAGAATAAATCCAGCCATTTGCAACTCTTTCCACTTCATCTACACCATCAGCACCTTTAGGGAATGTAGGACTAGTTCCCGCTCCAAACTGGTTTTGAAGATCAAGGAAACGGAAGGCTTTTTCAAACGAGGAAGTATGATTGTAAGTAACACCGAGACCTTTCTGAACACGGCCTTTTTTAGTTTGAATCACGATTACGCCATTCAATGCTTCTGAGCCGTAAAGTGCACTTGCACCAGAACCTTTCAATACGGTCATAGACTCAATATTGTCGGAGTTGATGTTTTTCATGATGTTACCCATGTCTTGTGCAGCACCCCATGAGTCAGCACCTGAAGTGCCAGGACGAATCAGTACCCCATCAATCACAAACAAGGGCTGGGTATTCCCTCCCAATGAAGCATTCCCACGGATACGAATGCGTGAAGACGACATCGGGCCACCAGTTCCTTGGTCAATGTGTACCCCTGCTACTTTTCCTTGAAGTGCATTAACAACGTTGGCGTTGTTGGTACGAACAAGGTCTTGTCCCTTTACCTCTTGTATTGCGTAAGCGAGTTTACGGGTTTCTTGTTTACCCCCGAAACCTGTTACAACAACTTCATTGAATATTTTTGTATCTTCTTCTATAATTACACTTAACGTGGTATTATTACCCACGAGTATTTCTTTTTTCAAGAAACCAACGTAAGAAAAAACCAAAGTAGCATTAGTGCTAACATTGATTCGAAAGTTGCCATACTGGTCAGTAATGGCACCGCTGCGAGAACCTTTTTCAATGATGCTAACCCCTGGGATAGCCTCCCCCTTAACATCGCGAACCACTCCTGTTAAGGCTCTGTTGCTTTGCGAATAAACTGATATACAGCTTATTAAAAGCAATCCCCACACAAGTAATATTTTTTTCATAGTGAATGTTGGATTGTTTAATGATGAATAAAAAAATAAAAAAACGAATAATTCAATATCAGTTGCGCGGGCGTATCCGCTCTTTGGTGGTAGATTCTTTACAATTACATTCTTTCATAAAACACTTGTAATTGCTTTCGAGCCTTTGGTTTGTGGGAGGTTTGGGCGCTGGGTAACTGCAAAACTCTTATCTGCCTGCCTAATTTAACTCTTTGTTTTAGTACTGTCATTTCTGCTAAATTACTCAAAATCAGTAACTTCTAACTTAGAAATATCAAAATACTCCAAGTTTTCCATAACCAATGCCGCTGCTCCTATTAACTCCGTTTCAAAACCCAATTCCGATATTTGAACGCGTGTCTGTTGCGCAAGCCTCGGAATACAGTATTCGTTGAGGGCTTGTTGGATGGGTGCTTGCCAAATTTTGCCTGCTCTTGAACCACGGCCACTCAAAACTATCAGTTCAGGGTTGAGGAGGTGAATCAAAATAGCAACGCCTCTCCCTATTTTGTAGGCAATATCTGAGATGAGTTCTACCGCCAATCGGTCGCCTTGAAATGCGTATTTGACGATGAGGCCATACGCTTCTTCGGGATAGGCCAAACTTTCTTCTTGAATTTTAGAAATACGCCCTAAACGGAGTTGTTCTTTGGCATTTTCAATCAAAACCAATAGCGATGTCTCGGTTTCTAAACATCCACTTTTACCACAGCTACACAATTTGTTGTTGGTAAATAACGGAATGTGGCTAAATTCTCCAGCAAATCCCAGCTCTCCTCGATAAATGTTGCCATTGAGAATCATTCCCAGTCCAACGCCCCAACCTACATTCACTACCATTGCGTTTTTTTTGCCTATGGCTGCCCCAAAACGAAGTTCGGCCAGTGCAATCAAACTCGAATCATTGTCTATAAATACAGGTAAGTCTATACTACTTGAGATAAATCTTGGGAGGCTTTTGTACAACCCTGGAATTTTAAAAAATGAGTAATTGATTCCTTTCTCAACATCTACAAAGCCTGGCATACCTATGCCAACACCCACAATTTTGGACTTATCTACCTTGCTAAAAATTAGAAAATCGCCAATAGCTTCTACGAGTTTTTCGAGGGCATGGGGATTTTGTGTGAGTGGCAATTCGATTTGGCTAATCTCTCCTACAAATTGATTTTCGGTATCTACTAATGCTATGCGCGTAAAAAGCTGGTCCATAGAGACAGCCACAATATAAAGCGTATCGGCCTTTATAGCATACATCTGTGGACGACGCCCGCCTGTTGAAGCCGCATAGCCAACCTCTACTATAGTTTCTTCTTCTAAAAGTTCATTGATGAGTTTTGTAATAAGAGGAAGGCTTCTATTGAGCTGATTGCTTAAATCAGCGCATGACATAGACTTAGCGAAGTATAATTCTCTAAGTACCTTACTTTTGTCAGAAATCCTTTTTTTTGACATCGCAAATTAATTTCAATGATACTTAATTACACAATTATAATATGTTTTGATTTCTTTTGCAAAAAAATTAAAAAGTTTTTGGTGTTTTTCTTACACAGACATCATTAGAATTGTGTATTGATAATGAGTTAGTCAATATTTTTCAAATTTGCGGCAAGCCTTACTGGAACAAGGTTATTTTTGGATAATTAGAAAAACACGCACATGTTGGCCTTGAAGCATAAGGCTGCATCTTTATCAATCAAAGAATTTGCCAAACTGATTTAATCCGCTGAATAAAAGCATCTTAAGTAATAGCCGTGCCACCAATTCTTACTCTGAATTACCTATATTTTTGAAAAAATACTGAAGGGATGCGGAATGTGGGTGATGGCAATTAAATCGCTATTTTATTCCATTTAAAAACTTTAGTTTTTTGGCTATTTATAGATATAATGAGTTGATTGCCAATGCTCTTTAAGCCTCTTACATCGCCTTTTATTCCCAAACTTGAATGATAGGAGAAATTGCCTTTTTTATCATTTATAAATGCTTGAACATAATTGGCATCAATATTTCCAAGTCTCACACGGCCTTTTGATTGATTACCTCCTAAAATCAAATCCTGGTAACCATCTCCGTTGATGTCTGCATTTTCGATGGCATAAATTGGAGCAAACTGAGCTTGAATAGGTAGCGATTTGACTTCAAATTTTCCGTTTTTATTTTCAAGAATGATAGTTTCTAATGAGTTTACTTCCAGCAATTTAGGCGTTTTGTTTTTATATTCATTTAAAATTTCATTGATAGTAGCTGAAGAAAAAAGTTCATGTGAAATATATTTTTTCTTCAAAGCTACCAATTGATCGGATAACTCATCTTTGCTGTAAGCGGGATAGTTTTTCCCTTGAATATAATACGCCAAAATAGGGTCTATTTTCCCATTTTCATCAAAATCTTCATAATACAGACTAACAGGTTCTTGGATAGAGGCTTTAAGTTGTGAATTTAGTCCCATATTACCCATAATTAGATCAATATCCCCGTCTTTGTCATAATCAATCGCTTTGATGCTCGACCAAAAACCTTTTAAATTTGAAAGCGCATTTTCTTGTTTTGAGAAAACGCCATTATTGTTTTGAAAGAACATAATTCCAGTCCATTCGCCTGCCGCTACAATGTCTGGCCAGCCATCGTTGTTGAAGTCAAGAACTTCAATATCTGTAATCAACCCTAAGTTTTCGAAAATGGTATCATCTACTTTTATAAATTTTCCTTTTTCGTTTCTATACAATCTACTATGATTTGCAAGAGGGTAATTCCACGGCACTACAGAGCCTCCTACTATTAAATCTTGATCTCCGTCTTTATCAAAATCAATAGATTCTATACTCGAATCTCCAAACGGTGTATCAACAATAGCATCGATAGATTTAGAAAAATTTCCATTTCCGTTGTTTAAATATACCCTATTTTGAAGCATCAAATCGTTGGGTAAATACTCATAACCTCCACCAGAAACAATTAAATCTAAATCACCATCGTTTTCAATATCCATGAAAAGGGCATCGGTGTCGGTACAAAGTTCATCTATTTTGAAGGCAGGTTGTTCTGATTTCAAGAAATCTCCGTTGGATTTTTGGATAAAAAGCTCTCCTGGCGAGCCTTTCCCGTTTCCAATGAAAATATCTTCTAACCCATCTTTGTTTACATCTCCTTTCGCAATTTTGGGGCCTTGGTAAGAATACATTTGGGGCAAAAGTATTTGCCTAGAAAAATCGTTGAGAGGAATTTGCTTATGACTAAAATCGAGAGAATTAGTTTCTGTAAAAATAGATTTTGGATTGTTAAATGTGAATGAATTGGCATTGGGAGCATACGAAATTTTTAGTCTTTTGTTAATAGCAACATCTTTTTGTTTTTGAATTTTTCCATCTGCCCAAACAATCACTAAACTATCTATTTTTGTTGAACTGCCTAAGCCGAAATGCATAGGTGCGCTACAGCTACTCTGGTACCCATGTATGGGTGAATACTCTTGGAATTGTTTAGAATCTGAGGTAAAAAGATAGCACTTTGCGTTTAGTTTATTTAAATAATCTAATTCTATAGAAATAAAATTTCCGTTTTTGGTTTCTACGCTTTCATTTTTATATACTGTGGCTACCTCGTTTAAATTATTAGTAATTATCTCTAAGTCTCCATCATTATCTAAATCTACAGATATCGTTCCATTGCTTATAATTTGATCTTCCAAACCCCATTCTTTCTGTTTATTGCTGAAGGTAAGGTTTTGATTGTTTTTAAAAATATAATTCGGAGTTTTGGTAGAAGGCATTTTTTTTATAACCTCCACAATACTCTGGCCCTCTTGTTGTCCTTGGTCGCCGTAGTATTTCAGGAAATCCATGTTGGTATAGTCTCTTAAATATCCGTTTGAGACAAAAACATCTTTATACCCGTCGTTGTCATAATCTGCAAACAATACCGACCAGGACCAATCCGTATTGGAAACCCCTGCCAATTGTCCTATTTCACTAAATGTACCGTCTCCATTGTTTAATTGAAGCATATTTCGCATAAAAGATGGATGTAATCCATTTTTTAACATCGAAAGATAGGCTTCATACTTTTCTGGTCCAAAAAGCAATTTTTGTCTTTTATTGTCTTCAGGAAGCATGTCAGTGGTCATAATATCGGGCAAAAGATCATTGTTTATGTCTCCCACTTCATTTCCCATTGAAAAATAGCTGGCATGGTTAGTTTTTGATTTTATTTCATCAGTAAATGTGCCGTTTTTGTTATTTATGTATAGATAATCTTCTTCTAAATAATCATTTGAAACATAAATATCTGTCCAGCCATCGCCGTTTAAGTCAGCGGTATGAATACCTAAGCCAAAACCGATGGGATTACCTTTTATACCCGCTTTTATACTTACATCCTCAAATTTACCTTGGTTGTTTTGTAAAAGCATATCGCCAGCCAATGAATCTCGCATAAAATGAACAGCAGAAACATCAAATCTTTTGAAGTCTTTGATATTATGATTTAGCACGTAAGCGTCCAAATCTCCATCTTTGTCGTAATCCAAAAACGCTGTTTGAGTGCTATAGGTTTTGAGGTCAAGTCCATACTCAGCGGCCTTTTCTGTAAAGGTCATGTTTTTGTTGTTGATATATAATTGGTTGCTTCTTAGTTGTGGGTTGTCAATATTTCCAGACACAGAAACGTAAATATCTTGCCACCCGTCATGGTTTATGTCCACTATACTCACGCCCGTTTTCCATTCGCCATTCCATTTTATACCCGCTTTTTCGGTGATATCTTCAAATTCTAAATTTCCTTTATTAATATACAATTTATCAATCCCTTGGTTTGCCGTAAAATACAAGTCTTGCAGCCCATCATTGTTAAAGTCGGCCGAAGCTACACCTCCACCATTATAAAAGTATTCATAATTTAAAATGTTGTCTATTTCGTTTTCAGTGATGGTATTTGCAAAGTCAATATGGGTTTCTGAAGAATCAAGTTTCAGAAAAGTTTTATTTTTATTGGTACAAGAGAGCGAAATACAGATTATTAATGAATAGAAAATTGGTTTCATTTCGTAAATTATTTTTGTTAAAAAAGCCTATTTTCAACAAATGTAAAAATAAACTTGTACAATGATTATCTCTGTTTCAAATAGTTTATTGGCCCTAAAAACCTAATTAGACATTCTGGAGAAATAAATTTTATAACACAGTTATCAATGTCGTTTAGTTAAGCCCAAATTTGGGTTCTCTCCCAAAAGACAGGAATTTAGCGAGAGGTTTTAATATGCCAAAAATATTATAACTAATTGATATTAAAATAGTTGTGACAAAAAAATTGTCTTGATAGATTCACAGCTGGTCGTAAATAGATATGAAGAAATAAGGGTTGCCTTCGATATTATTACAGTCGATTTTCAAAGAGTTTTTTGCGTTAAAACAACAAAGACGAGGTAAAACCCCGTCTTTGTTGTAAACGATGTGTTTGCGTTTATTCAATTATTTATCCCACCACGTCCTGGCAGTGAAAGAATCGCCTCCAGAAAGTTTTGCTACGGCAGCTTTGTAACTAACTTCATTAAAGCCAGACTCACTTACTGCGTAAGGGACTCTTCTAGGAATCTGACCATTTGAGAATCCATTTGGAAATACCACTGGGGTAAGTGTTGGAAACCCTGATCTTTTCCAATTGTTCCATGTCTCATTAAAATTGAAGGTAGTGGCAGTTGCTAACCAAATTTGCTCGTTTATTTGTCTTAGCGAGGCTTCTACTGATGTGGTAGAAAGAGGATTTGCTGTGAGGTAAGCATCAGCTCTTCCTATTGCTGCAGCGATGGCCGCATCAGAACCAGCTCTGGAGTTAAACTGTGCTAATGAAGCTATGGCAGCTCTAACCCCATTCCTGTAGCGATCTGAGGCTGAGGCAGCTCCTACAGAAAATCCTCGAACTCTTGCTTCAGCTATTAGTAATTCTGTTTCTGCATATGTCAAAACAAAGTTTACACCGCCTCTATCTAAGAAAACTAACGTTCTTGGTCTTGAATATTTGCCTACTTTAGCTACATCGTTTCCTGTACCAGAACCTCCTGGGTATTGAGGATGTTTCGAAACATCAAATGCCCCTCCTTCTAAATCAAGCCCATTAGGTAGTCCAATTTGAATAGCCTCAGCATTGTCGCCTGCCAACTCTTGATTTGAATTATTGATAAGCCCTGGTTGAGAAACTTCGGCAATAGCACTGATTCTTGGGTCTGAAGTTCTCCTTAAGTAATCCATTAAAGTTTTACTCCATCTCACCTCTCTGTAGTCATCGCCTACACGTAAGGCGCCTGTGGTGTTATTGCCTTGTGAGGTAGCATCGGTAAGCACTCTTGCATTGTCATCAACACTAGTGAAAACGCCTCCTGCAACTGCTTTTTCTGCCCATGATTTAGCAGCAGCTGGATCTACTTTTACCAATCTCATAGCGAGCCTCAACATCAAAGAGTTTCCAAATTTTTTCCATTTGGTTATATCTCCGTTGTACATTAAGTCATTAGTTGGTAAAGGGCTTGATGTACTTAAAGCCGCTGTAGCTTTTTCTAACTCTGCTAAAATTCCAGGGTAAATAGCAGATTGATCATCATACTTTGGCAAAGTAACTCCTTCTTTTGCTCTGAGTGCTTCTGTATAGGGTACATCGCCATAAGTGTCTGTTAATCGGGCTATGCACAATACTTTCATAATAGTTCCTATATGAAACAAATTAGACTGAGCAGGATTATCTTTTGCAAGATTTTGCATTTCAAAAGCTAAAGAGGCCGCTCGGTAGGATGTTGAGAACTCCCTTCCCTTGTACGCTTCAAAACTACCAGATGCTACATATTTATCTCCATTCCCATAATAGTTGTAGGTGGACGCCAAGGCTTGAGGCCACATACTTTGGAATAGTAGTTGATCATAACCAGTGTTACTGTACGTAAACTGTGATTGAGCCAAAAGGTAATTTGCATTAAATACCGCTGCACTTGTTCTGTTTGGATCGGTATTTATTTCTTCAAAGTTTTCTGTACACGAAAGTGTAAAAGCAGAAATCAAAAGGAATATATATGTTACTTTTGGCATCCTTCACGATGCAGTTTACAGTTTTAGAAAAAAAAAGGAGGAGAGTGAGCAAAAAGAAGTAATTTAGGGCATCTTTCATATTGCTTCCAAAGTAGTTGACAGTTTTTGAGAAATTAGTCCACAAGCATATTGCCCACTAAACATGTAGTCGGAAAAATTAGTA
>REAB01000228.1 GCA_004293645.1 Cytophagia bacterium
ATCCTTGGCGGTTTTTGCTTGTAGTAAAACAAATATCCGCCAAGTTTTATTATGCTCCAATTTGTACCCCACCAAATCCGTTAGTGTCAGCAAAATTTAAAAATAATTTACTCAAAATAATTTTGCCACTTTTTGCGCCTTTTTTAGCTTTTGCGCACATCGGGAGCGCGGGTGTGGTGCAAGAAGGCAAGGCGGGCAACTACCAAGTACAGGTTTATGTAGAGCCACCCGATGTGATACCTGGCACGGCCAAAATTTCGGTCATGGTGGACGGCTCCGACATTTCGAGTGTCAAGATGAGTCCCATCTATTTTTTTACGGGCGACGAAGGCTCGCCTCGTTCCGACGAAGGCGTTTTGTCGGCATCGGGTAGCTACGACGGACAAATCTGGCTCATGGAAACGGGGGCTGCCAGCGTCAAAATAGTGATTGAGGGCGCAAGAGGTAAAGGCGAAGTCTTGATTCCGATTGCTGCCATCTCTACCGCTCAACGCCCATTGCCACCTTCATTGGGTTGGATTTTAGCCATTTTGGCCTTGCTTTTAGTGGGCATCATGACCACCATCATTGGAGCCAGTACGGGCGACAGCCTTCTGGACGCAGGGAAAGTGCAAGACAGTAAAACAAAAAAAAGGCGATTGGTGGGTTCGGTTATTGGGGCATCGTTTTGCGGGGTATTTTTGTTTGGGGGCAATATGTGGTGGAACGCCGAAGCCGCTGACTACCAAAAAAACAAGTACAAGCCCTACACCGCAACCTCAAAAATAAACATAGAAAATGGGCAGCGGGTATTAGATTTTAAGATTGACTCTGCCTCGGTAAATGGCCGTTCAACAAGCTTTATCATTCCAGATCACGGTAAGCTCATGCACCTATTTTTGGTAAAAGCAGGCACCATGGATGCTTTCGCGCACGTGCACCCCGTCCGAAAAGATAGTATGACTTTTGAAGCACCGCTACCCAATTTACCCGCTGGCAAATACTTAATTTATGCCGACGTGCTGCGCTATCATAGTTTACAAAATACCATTGCCGATACCGTTGATATTCCACAAGCCTCCAATACAAACGTCCCCGTATTGTCGTCGGGCGACTCCGACGATACATTTGTGGTTACCAATGCCCTCAATACCAACTCCGTGGCTTTTTCAGACGCGGCCTCGGTTACTATTTGTGGCAAACCTGGCGTAAAAACGCCCTTACAAGATGGTTCGAGCATTGTTTGGGAAGAAAAACCCAATCAAAAACTGCAAGCTGGACAGGTGTACAATTTGAAGTTTGCGGTGCTGGCTCCCAACGGAAAACCTGCCGAATTGCAGACATACTTGGGTATGATGGGCCACGCTGCTGTTATCAAAGACGATGGCTCGGTCTATATTCACTTGCACCCCAACGGCACTTTTTCGACTACTGCCGTGCAAGTATTGCAAAAACGAATCAACGAAACTACCAATGCGCGGCCTAATCTCAAGAACTCAAAACGGTTTAGGGATAGCGTGGACGTGGTGCTATCGAAACTTCAAACCATGACCGAAACCGAGCGCGATAAAACCCTCATGGGCGACATGAAGCACGAAACCAACGGACACCACGGCGGCGAAGTTAATTTTCCGTACGTGTTCCCGAAAGCAGGCAACTACCGCATTTGGCTCCAAGTGAAACGTGACGGCCAAATTTTGACGGGCGTTTTTGACGCAAAAGTGGGGTAATAAGTAGTTGAGTAAAATTAGGCGGTTCGCCGCTGCGATGATATTATTTTTGATTTGTAATAAAGGGTAATTTGGTAATAATAAATTGATAAACAGACAATTACAACAAATTACTGTAATTACAAACAATTACGAGTAATAGACCCCCTATTTCTTAGTTTTACCGACCATTAGCTAAATTGGGCAAATAAAATGAAACCTCTCCCCATTAGAATCGGCCTCGGCTACGACGTGCATCAGTTGGAAGAAGGCCGCGCTTTTTGGCTCGGCGGCATTCAGATTCCGCACACCCACGGGGCCAAAGGCCACTCAGATGCCGACGTAATATGCCACGTGCTGTGCGATGCCCTGCTGGGTGCGGCCAATATGCGCAACATTGGGTATCATTTCTCCGACAAAGACCCGCAGTGGAAAGGCGTGGATAGCAAAATTTTGCTGGCTAAGGTGCTGGAAATGGTACGCGAAGCGGGCTATGAAGTGGGTAACGTGGACGTAACCGTGGTGCTGCAAGAACCCAAACTCAACCCGCATATTCCAGCCATGAAAACCTGCTTGGCCGAAGTGATGCAAATACCCGAAGCAGATATTTCTATCAAGGCTACTACCTCCGAGTTGATTGGTTTTGTGGGGCGCAAAGAAGGAATAGCCGCGCATTGTGTGGCGCTCATTTATACTGCTTAATGTATGCTTCGTTGGCTTTTTATTTTGGGTTGGCTTCTAATAGCAAACGGTACAACCTCTGCTCAAACAACTAAATTTCGTAACTTAGTTTTTGAGGGCGGTGGCATCAAAGGCATTGCCTACGGCGGAGCTTTACAGGCAATGTCCGAACGAGGGCTGCTCGACTCTGTGCAGCGCGTAGGTGGCACATCGGTTGGGGCTATTACGGCGGTTTTACTGGCCGTAGGTTATTCGCCCAAAGAAATTATAGAAACAGTCAGTCGGCTCTCTATCAAGCAGTTTAATGATGGAAGTGGCTTTTTTGTAGGTGGTAGCCGTCGGTTAGTGAAAAATTTTGGCTGGTACCGTGGCGAGCGTTTTACACAGTGGCTACAAAGCTGCTTAAAAGCCAAAACAGGCCTTCCGAACCTCACTTTTGCCCAGCTCCACGCTTATGCAGGTGCAGGTGGGTTCCGAGATTTGTACGTAACTGGCACCAACCTCACCCAGCAGCGTACTGAAGTTTTTTCGCACGAAACTTACCCTCAAATGCGCGTGGTGGACGCAGTTCGGATTTCAATGTCCATTCCGTTTTATTTCAGGGCTGTTTTTCTTGATTCAACGGCCCAAGTTGTGCAAAAAGTACGTCCAGGCCAGCGTATCAATGTCTTTGTGGACGGTGGCGTAGCGGCCAACTTTCCGCTTTTTTTGTTCGATTCAACCAAGTATATCTTACCGCACCAAAGCCCCAATCGTTTTTATGACAACCCCGAAACCTTGGGTTTTCGGCTGGTGCGTAGCGAACAACTCAACTCGCCTAACGAACCCGCCCCTTACCGAATTGATTCTTTTGGGAGTTACGTGGGAGCGTTTTACAACATGGTTATTTCGGGGCTTAATCTCACTAAACCAAGCCAGTACCGCCGCGTGGTAAGCATCAATTCATTGAATTTTAGCCCTAAAATCAAGCATATTCCACTGGTACAAAAACTAAAACTCATCAAAAGTGGCCAAGACGCAGTAGAACAGTTTTTTAGTCATTGAAACCCGAAACCAATTTACAATTCTTAGATTCAATTTGCTTTTTTGAAATACCCCAACTAAAAGATCTCATAATTTGCTCTGAAAATTTAGTTGAATTTTGAGCAATATTAGCTAATCTAAATGGGCTTGTAGTAAAAAAAGCGTCTGGAATCACATTTAACCATGGCTTGGCATACTGCGCAGAAGTAGAGTTTCGGAAAGTGGTTTTGACTCCCATTACCAAATTGACCGAGTAATTTTTTAGCAATTTAGATTCAGTTTAAGTAAAAATTTTTCGTAAAAAAAGCCTTTGTGCGTAATTGTGCCATTCTCTTTTTAACTTTGGGAATTACACTTTTTAAGTGCTTTCAATGCGAAGTATTGCGGCCTTTTTCTTGGCAATCAACTTTTTGGGTCAAAGCCTGCTCCCGCCTGCCAGCGTAGAGCTATTGCGCTCGCCCGAATTGTGGCAGCACTTCCGCGAACATCAGCGCGAAACTACCGCGCCGCTTAGTTTTTGGGCATTTCTGCAAATGCACTACGCCGCCGATTCGGAGCATACCAAACAAAAGCCGCACCACCTGCCATCGCTCGATTTGAGCGGGGCGGCGAGTTTTTGTGCCACCCCAACGCCCAGCGTTTCTTTTCTCAATTGCCCCGTTCTTGGCTTTATCGAAAAAGCTACTTTTAATTGGGCTAATTCTTATTCTTTCTTGCTCACGCGCGCCCTCATTTGTCCGCCCCGAGCTTAGTTTCTGCTTTTTTATGGGATAATTGCGCCCTAACTAATTGAGTGTTTTTGCACATTCGACTCATTCTGACAAATCTTCAATCCAAGTATCAAGTGTAGCATCAGTTACTGAATCTTGCTCCGATTTATCATAAATGGAAAGTAGAAATACAACCTCGCCCAACACTTTCACGTGCGTAATGACCCTTGCCCCTCCGCTTTTACCTTTATTTTTAGAGGGAATAGCCAGTCGAATCTTGAAACAATCTTTGCCAAGTGGCGTACCCATGGAAGGCTCAATCGTTAGCACATCAATTAATTTGTCTATTTGGCCTTTCATATCAGGATGTTTCTTGACAATTTTTTTCAATTGTCTCTTAAATCCTAAGGTAGCTCTAACGTTAAAGTTCATTTAGTATGTCTTTTGCAAGTGGTAATTCAATTTCACCGCGCTGGTGCATCTGTACTTCTTTCCAAGACTGTTTCAATTCTTGCAACAATTTTGGTTCTTTTTTTCGGGGCTTTTTAGGCGTAGTCAATTTAGTTTTATAGCCCATTCCTTTTACTAATTCTAAGAAAGCCTCGGCTTTTTTTTCTGGCACACTCACCGTGATTTGCATAATGATTGAAATTAATTTTCAACAAAAATAAAACGAAATTAAACCAGTATGATAGATTCTCTGATATTTTTCTCCATCAAAAACAAGCTCATTGTTACGCTTTGTATTGTGGCTTTGATTGGCTGGGGTGGGTTTTCGCTCACGCAGTTGCCCGTTGATGCCGTACCCGACATTACCACCAATCAAATCCAGATTCTGACACCCACGCCCACGTTGGCGGCGCAAGAAGTGGAGCAGTTTATTACCACGCCCCTCGAACTTTCGATGGCCAACATTCCCAACGTTACCGAAATTCGGTCGGTTTCTAAGCAAGGTTTGTCGGTTATTACGCTGGTTTTCAAAGACGATGCCGACATTTTGCAAGCAAAACAGTGGGTAAGCGAGCAACTGGTTACGGTGAGCCGCGACATTCCTGCCGAGTTTGGCAAACCCGCCATTGCCCCGCTCACCACGGGCTTGGGCGAGATTTACCAATACACCATTGTTCCCAAAAAAGGCTACGAAACCCGCTACGACCTTACCGAACTACGCTCCATTCAAGACTGGATTGTGAAGCGACAATTGGCTGGTATTGAAGGAGTTATTGAAACAAGTAGCTTTGGTGGTTTTGTAAAACAATACGAAGTGAGCGTCAATCCTGAACGGCTGCGTGCGCTCAACGTAACCATCGGCGAGCTGTTTGAAACTCTCCAAACCAGCAACGCCAACACGGGCGGTAGCTACATCGAAAAAGCCGACCAAGCGTATTTTATTCGCGGGGAGGGCGTGGTAAAAACTGTAGCCGACATTGAAAACAGCGTTGTTCGTACACAAGCGGGCGTGCCGCTGCTCATCAAAGACGTAGCAACGGTGCGGTTTGGCCACGCCATGCGCTTTGGCGCGCTCACCCGCAACGGCCAAAGTGAGGTGGTGGGCGGCGTGGTACTCATGCTCAAAGGGGCTAACTCTGCCGAAACCGTAGGGCGCGTGAAAGAGCGCGTGGCGCAAATTCAAAAATCGCTGCCCGAAGGTTTACGCATTGAACCTTTTATTGAACGCACCAAACTCATCAACAAAACCATCAGTACCGTTACCGAAAACTTGCTACTGGGTGGCTTGATTGTGGTGTTTGTGTTGGTGTTGCTCATGGGTAGTCTGCGGGCGGGACTCATTGCGGCTTCGGTTATTCCGTTGGCCATGTTGTTTACGATTGGCATGATGAAGACTTTTGGTATTTCGGCCAATTTGATGTCGCTGGGAGCCATTGATTTTGGCGTAATTGTGGACGGTGCGGTCATTATTGTAGAAGCCATTGTGTATCGGTTTCAACAGCAGCCCCCCCCGCCAGCCCCCCCCGCCCCCGATGGGGGAGCCGTATTAAACTCCCCCATCGGGGTTAGGGGGGCTATTGTTTACGAAACAGCCCGTAAGATTCGTCATTCGGCGGCTTTTGGCGAAATAATTATTTTAATGGTTTACCTGCCCATTTTGTCGTTGGTGGGCATTGAAGGCAAAATGTTTCGGCCCATGGCGCTGACGGTTGGTTTTGCCATCTTTGGGGCGTTCGTTTTGTCTTTAACCTACGTGCCAATGGTCTGTGCGGTGTTTTTGGGAACGAAATCAGACGTTCATTGGGCCATTTCCGAAAAAATATTGAACGCACTTTATAAAGTTTACGAACCCGCCATTCGGTTTTCGCTGCGCTTTCCCAAAAGTATTTTGGCCGCAACACTCGCCTTGTTTGTGGTTTGTTTGTTCATTTTTGGCAAACTGGGCGGCGAATTTATACCCACACTCGACGAAGGCGACTTGGCCATTGACTTCCGCACCGCCCCTGGCACTTCGCTCACGCGCACCGTTGAGGCCAGTTTGGAGGCGCATCGCGCGTTGCTCAAACATTTCCCCGAAGTCAAACAAATTGTGGGTCGCATTGGCGCGTCTGAGATTCCAACCGACCCCATGCCCATCGAAATGGTGGACCAGATGATTAATATGAAAGATATTTCGGACTGGACAAACGCCAAAAACCGCGACGAAATGTCCGAAAAAATGGCAGAAGTGATCGCCCGCGAAGTACCTGGGACAACCGTCGAGATGACGCAGCCTATTCAGATGCGTTTCAACGAAATGATAACGGGCGTGCGCTCCGACGTGGTGGTAAAAATATACGGCAACGACCTCGACCTCCTTTTTGAACGTGCCAATGCTTGCGTGCCGTTTATCAACCAAGTGACGGGCGTGGCCAGCGTACGGGTGGAGCAATTGGTGGGTTTGCCCCAAATCAGTATTGACTACGACCGTGCCAAAATGGCCCAATACGGCCTCAAAATTACTGATGCCAACCGCTTGGTACGCGCCGCTTTTGCGGGCGAAACCGCAGGCACAGTTTATGAAGCCGAACGCCGCTATGATTTGGTGGTGCGGCTCGATTCAAGTTTTAGAAAAGACATCGAAAACGTGCGCCAACTTCACGTACCGCTGCCCAACGGCGGAGGCGTACCATTGTCGCAAATTGCCAAAATAGACTACAAACAAGCACCCGCCCAAATTTCGCACGACAACACCCGCCGCCGCATTACGCTGGGCATTGCCGTGCGCGGCCGCGACGTAGAGAGCGTGGTCAATGATATTCAGCGTAGCATTGAAGCCCAAGTTAAGTTGCCATCGGGTTATTATTACACCTACGGCGGGGCGTTTCAAAATTTGCAAGAAGCCAAAAAACGCCTCACCGTGGCCGTCCCCATTGCGTTGTTTTTGATTTTTGTGCTGTTGTATTTTACTTTTAATTCGTTTAAAGAATCGCTGCTCATTTTTACGGCCGTGCCACTGTCGGCCATTGGGGGTATTTTGGCTTTGTGGGCGCGCGACCTGCCATTTAGTATTTCGGCGGGTGTGGGTTTTATTGCCCTTTTTGGCGTGGCCGTTCTCAACGGAATTGTGCTCATTGCCTACCTCAAAGAACTCGAAGAGGAAGGAAGCGTAGCCAACCTCAAAGCCCGCATTATGAAGGCCGTGCAGGTGCGGTTCCGGCCCGTTATTATGACCGCTACGGTGGCCTCGCTGGGTTTTTTGCCCATGGCACTTTCTACGTCGGGTGGGGCAGAAGTGCAGCGTCCGCTGGCTACGGTGGTGATTGGCGGTATTCTTTCGGCTACCCTTTTGACGCTCATTGTGCTGCCCATTTTGTACGAAATAACCAGCCCCCCAGCCCGCGCGGCGTACCGTCCCGATGGGGGAGTTCAAAAGGGAAAAGGGGGAAGGGGAAAGATTGAAGGCAGTAAGGGACTCTTTTTTATTTTATTTTTGGTTGTTAATCAAGCATTTGGTCAAACGATTTCTTTGCCAGTTGCGGTTGAAATGGCAGCCAAAAACAACGGAAATTTGCAAGCCACGCAACTCGAAATTGGCGCACGACGCGCTTTGATTCCTGTGGCCTTCGACCTGCCACGCACCAATGTTGATGTGCTAATGGGGCAAATCCAGAACCGCCCACTCGACTACACGGCCAGTGTTATGCAAGCATTTGCGCCCCGTAGCGTCTATAAAGCGCAAGAGCGACTGCTTCAAAGTCAGGTGGGTTTGGCAGAAAAACAGTACGTTTTAAGCAAAAACGAGGTTACTTTTCGGGTCAAAGAGCAATACTATCAGTTGTTGTATTTGTACCAACTTTCCAGTTGGTTGCGGTCGCAAAATGTGGTTTATACCAATGCTGCCAAAGCTGCCCAACTGCGCTTCCAAACGGGCGAAACCAACCGCTTAGAAGCAATGGCGCTCGAAACCCGCCAACGCGAAACCCAAAATCGTTTGGCGGCAACTTTGTCGGATTTGGCCGTGGGCTACCGCCAATTGCAAGCCCTTTTGTTTAGCAATGAACCCTTTCAGATTGACACCCTTATGCCGCTTAAACGCCCCATTACGAGCAACTTAGCTGTTTTTATTGCCGACGACAACGCGCTCGTTGGCTTGTTGAAACAACAAACCGAAGTGAGCCGCCAATTGACCGAAACCGAGCAGCAACGCCAAAAACCCGACTGGCGCGTGGGCGTTGCCAACCAGTCTATTGAACAACGGCTGGGATTTACGTATCTGCAAGGCGGCATCGGAATTCCACTTTTTACCAAAGCCCAAAAAGCACGAGTAGAAGCCGCCAAAATTGGCCAAAAAGTAGCCGAAAAACAACAAAATAACGCGGCTGTGCAATTGGAGGCAATTTGGCAAGCATTGCAGCAAGAACTGACTAAGTACCAAAATTCGCTAAATTATTATGAACAATCGGCTCTCCCACAAGCTGATTTATTACTCCAAACAGCCCTCAAAAATTTTAACGCGGGCGAGATTGATTACGTTGAATTTTTTCAAAATACCCAGCAAGCAGGGCAAATACGCGAAGGCCATTGGGCTACTTTGCTCAATTACAGCTTGGTGGTCATTCAAATGGAGAAGCTACGGGAGTGATTGAATGTTGAGTGATTGAATGTTGAGTGATTGAATGTTGAGTGATTGAGTTGTTGAGTGATTGAGTGATTGAGTGATTGAGTTGTTGAGTGATTGAGTTGTTGAGTGATTGAGTGATTGAGTTGTTGAGTGTTGAGTTGTTGAGTTGTTGATAGCGCGAGGCTCTGCCTCGTGCTGATTATCAGTAGGCTTCCAGCCGTCAGTTGATAGCGCGAGGCTCTGTCTCGTGCTGACTATTAGTAATACTCAGTGCGAGGCTCTGCCTCGTACTGAGTATTAACAGGCCGCGCCGCGTAGGCTTCCAGCCGTTTTAAAAATATTTTTATAGCGCGAGGCTCTGCCTCGTGCTGACTATTAGTAGGCCGCGCCGCGTAGGCTTCCAGCCGTTTTTACCAGATGGAAAAGTGCAGGGAGTGATGAAGTAAAAGCAGATTTGTAAAAAACAATTTTAGATCAAAACCAATTCAGAAAATGAAAAACCATATTTCTAATCGCGCCGCGAATCGTCTTGAAGTAAAAGCTAACAGGTTTACAACTCGACTTTTAGCGATATTAATTGCCTCTTTATCAATTGCTTGCAGTTCGCAATCAGCCGAAGAAGAAACCGCCGATGCTGCCGCTCCAACCAACCAAATTACGCTCACTGACGCGCAATACAAATCGTTTGGAATAGCCACGGGTAGTTTTGAAACGCGGCAAATGCACCAGTACGTCCAAGCCAGTGGTAGCGTCGAAGCCCCGCCACAAAGTGCCGCAACGGTTAGTTTTCCCATTGCGGGCTACGTCAAATCGGTGGGTGTTTCGGTGGGGCAGCTGGTCGAAAAAGGTAAAAATTTGGCCACCCTCGAAAGCATGGAGGCCGTTCAGATGCAGCAAGACTATTTGCAAACCAGCAGTAATTTGGTTTTTTTGGAACAAGAATTAAGCCGACAGCGCACATTGAGCAACGAAGAAGTGGGGGCAAAACGTAAACTCCAACAAGCCGAAGCCGATTTTCAGGCGGCCAAAGCAGCCGCTAACGCGCTCGAAATCAAGCTAAATATGTTGGGAATATCACCCGAAAACTTAAAGAAAACAGTCATGCGTTCGGCATTGGGCGTGGTTTCTCCGCTGGCGGGCTACGTCAAATCGGTGCGCGTAAATATTGGCAAGGCCGTTGCACCAAACGATGTTTTGTTTGAGATTGTAAGTAAAACCAACCCACAGTTACTCTTCAAAATATACGAAAAAGATGCGAACAAAGTAGCTGTTAATCAGACATTTACTCTTCAAATTAAAAATCAAACCCTGCGCGGAGTCATTGCATCGGTGAGTCGAAATTTCGATGCTGACACCCGCACGCTCGATGTGCGCGGGCGGCTTCAAAGCACCACCGACGAAGCCCAACTCATTATGGGACAGTACATTACTACCCAAATTGACGTGGGTTCGCAGCAAGTACTGGCCTTACCCGAGGCCGCCATTATTCGCAAGGGCGAAACTGCTTTTGTGTTTGTCGAAACCGCTGCCCGTCATTTTGAGCGCGTAGCCGTTAAGATAGGAGCAGAACAAAATGGTTTTGCAGAAACGTCTTTCTTGAAAGCAATGGTTGGCCCAAAAATTGTGCTAAAAGGTGCGCGATTGCTCGAAGCTGAACTGCTAAAAAGCGCAGGTGATGACGAATAAGTAGTTGGGCAGAAATAGGCGGTTCGCCGCTGCGATTATATTATTTTTGATTTGTAATAAAGGGTAATTTGGTAGTAATAAATTGATAAACATC
>REAB01000229.1 GCA_004293645.1 Cytophagia bacterium
TGATTTGTAATAAAGGGTAATTTGGTAGTAATAAATTGATAAACAGACAATTACAAAAAATTACTATAATTACAAACAATTACAAGTAAGTACTTAACATATATCAAATAACATTTTTTAGATGGCTTTTTTCAAAATTGTCTGAACTGCAAACTACAAATCTCAAACTAAGAATATGCGCAGTAATTGGTGGAAAATAATCGGAGTTTTGTTGTTGGTGTACGGCTTCTCGTTTGGGTTGTTGGGCGAAGTGCCGCGCCGCCACATCTTGAACGAAAGCATCAGAAACGTGTATTTTCACGTGCCCATGTGGTTTGCCGTAACTGTTTATTTGTTCACGTCGGCCATTTTTTCAATTAAATATCTGCGCTCTAACGACTTGCAAAACGACACCAAAGCCGCCGAGTTTATCAATGTGGCGGTGGTATTTGGAATGTTGGGCTGCGCTACTGGCTCGCTTTGGGCGCGGTTTACGTGGGGCGACTGGTGGCCCAACGACCCCAAGCTCAACGGCGTGGCTATCAGTATGTTGATGTATTTTGCGTACCTAATTTTACGAAGTTCTTTTGACGACGAGCAGCGCAAAGCACGTATTTCGGCAGTTTATAATATTTTTGCTTTTGCCATTTTTGTGCCACTTATTTATATTTTACCTCGCCTCAACGACTCGCTGCACCCAGGCAACGGCGGCAACCCCGCTTTTGGCCAGTACGACATGGACAATCAAATGCGGATGGTGTTTTATCCCATCGTCATCGGTTGGATTTTACTGGGTGTTTGGATAGTGAGTTTGAGGTTGAGAATCAGAGAAATAGAAGACCATTTACAAGAAAATTAACAATAAAAAAATGTCAAAAAATAGAAATTCGTCAAGTCCAGCGTTCTTATTTTTCTCGAAATCAACGCGCAAGTTATTTGCTATTTGTTATCTGTTATTTGCAACAGCGGTAAACCTCTTTGCGCAACAAACTGTTGTAGAAGAAGTACCAATGGCCGACCAAATGCGGGCCGATGGCAAGATTTGGGTCGTGGTGGTGGTTATTGCGGTAATATTTGCTGGAATTATCCTGTTTTTGGTGAGTATGGACAGAAAAGTAACCAAATTAGAAAAACAACTAAAAAAATGAGCCTCTTGGATTTAGTAGCTAAAATCGAAAAGCTGCCGCCCGAAAAGCAGGTAGAGGTAGAAGATTTTGTGGATTTTCTGGCGAGCAGAAAGTTAGTTTATGCTGAAAAAAAACCTGTTTTTGGAAGTTTTAAGGGGAAAATAGAAATGGCTGATGATTTTGACGAGCCGCTTGATGACTTTAAAGAATACATGTACCCATGAAATATCTGTTGGATACACATTCTCTAATTTGGTTTATGAAAGGCGATGAAAAGATGCCAGACAAAGTAAGGCAAGTTATTGCTGAAAATCACTTGAACTGTTTTGTCAGTGTCGCGTCATTTTGGGAAATGAGCATCAAAATAAGCCTGAATAAATTAGACATTGGTTTGCCTTTTCCAGAGGTAGAAAAATGGTTATTTGATAATAATTTACGCAATATATTGCCCATTGACTTCCGCCATACGCTTCAACTTTCGCAGTTACCTTTTTACCACCGCGACCCTTTTGACAGAACGTTGATAGCACAAGCTTTGAGTGAAAATATTACGCTCGTTTCTAACGAAAAAATATTTGATAAATACGGCGTGAAAAGAATTTGGCAATAGAAAAAAACAACTAAAAAAATGAAAAATACGCACATTTTCGCGCTCATTGTTATTGCAATTGCGGTGAGCATCATTGTTTCGACGGCGGGCGATGCCAGCACTTACGTAACTTTTACCGAAGCCGCACAAATGGCCGAAGAAGGTGAAGGAAAGTCTATTCACGTAGTGGGAAAACTCAAAAAAAGTACGAACGGGCAGATTGTGGGCATGAATTATAACCCCGTTTTAGATGCCAATCGCTTTGAATTCTTATTGGTTGATAACAATAATCGGGAACAAAAAGTATTGTACAGAAGCCCAAAGCCTCAAGATTTTGACAAATCGGAGCAAGTGGTAGTAATTGGCCAAATGAAAGGTGAGTATTTTCAATGCGAAAAAATACTGATGAAATGCCCCTCGAAATACGAGAATGGCAAACTGGAAGAAAAACAAGCAACGGCTAACATTTAGCAAATAACAAATAACAGATAACAAATATCATGTACGCCGTACACCATAATACCACAATACCATAACACCATATCCCATCTCGCACTGACCCCAAAAATATGACCATTGGAAACTTCGGACATTTGTCCGTTATCGTATCTTTTATTTCGGCCATTGTGGCTACGTTTGCTTATTATAAGGCTACTGTGAGCCAGAAAAATCCGTTGGAAACTGCCGAATGGAAGCGTTTTGCACGGGGCGCATATTATGTCCATGCGGCAGCCATTGTGTCGGTGGTGGTTACGTTGTTTAGCATTATTTACGGGCATCGGTTCGATTATCACTATGCTTGGGACAATTCTTCGCTGTCGTTGCCGCTGCAATACTTGGTTTCTTGTTTTTGGCAAGACCAAGAAGGCAGTTTTTTGCTTTGGATGTTTTGGCAAGCCTTGTTGGGTCTATTGTTGATTCGGCTGAACCGCCCCAGTGGAAAAAATGGCGACGGCATAGCCTGGGAAGCACCTTTTATGACTGTTTACGCGTTGGTACAGGTATTTCTGACTTCTATGATTTTGGGGGTTATCATTCCTGGCATTGATTTAAAAATTGGCAGCACGCCCTTTTTGACGCTCCACGAGGCCATGCCCAACGAACCGTTTTTACAGATGAATCCTGATTTTGTGTCAAAAGATGGAAAGGGTCTTAATCCATTGCTGCAAAATTATTGGATGGTCATTCACCCGCCCACCTTGTTTATGGGTTTTGCGCTTACTGTGGTGCCATTTGCGTACTTGATGGCGGGTTTGTGGCAAAAGAAAACCACCGAGTGGCTGCGCCCTGCCCTGCCGTGGACGTTGGTGGCGGGGGTAGTACTCGGCACGGGTATTTTGATGGGTGGTTATTGGGCCTACGAAACGCTGAGTTTTAACAGTTATTGGAGCTGGGACCCCGTCGAAAATGCCATTTATGTGCCGTGGTTGGTGCTGGTAGCTGGTATGCACACCATGCTTGTTGCCAAGAAAAACGTTACCGCTCTCAAAGCCGCTATTATTTTGATTATTGCCCAATTCGTGTTGGTGTTGTACTCTACTTTTTTGGCACGCAGCGGTATTCTCGGCAATGCCTCGGTACACTCTTTTACCGACTTGGGGCTTTCGGGGCAATTGTTGCTTTATTTATTCTCGTTTATTGCGGTGTCGGTTGTAATGTCGGTGCGGGCTTGGAAACTCATTCCTGCCGACAAAGATGAGCTGTCGGGCTACTCGCGTGAGTTTTGGCTTTTTATGGGTGCTACGGTGCTTTGTTTGGCCAGTTTCCAGGTTATTATTCCTACTTCTATTCCAGTTTGGAACAAAATAGTAGAGGGTTTTGGCGGCGTATCCAACTTAGCCCCGCCCACCGACCCCATGGTTTATTATTCCAAATTCCAGTTGTGGTTTTTTGTGGCAGTGGCTATTTTGACGGGCGTGGGGCAGTTTTTTTGGTGGAAGCGCGTGCAAAAAGGCAAAATGCAAGACCTACTCACACCTGCTTGGATTTCACTTTTTATTACGGCCTTGATTATTACGTTTGCCAAAGTAAATAAGCCCGAATACATGGTGTTGCTAACGGCGGCGGTGTTTGGCTTGGTGGCCAATACCACCATCGTGTTGGGTATTTTGCGGGGCAATTATCGGCTGTCGGGTGGCGCGGTTACGCACATTGGCGTGGCCTTGATGCTCATTGGTATCTTGTTTTCGTCGGGTTATCAAAAAGTGGTTTCGCTCAATAATTCGGGCTTGGCCATTTCAAATGAGGAGGCTTTTCAGAAAGATGACAACAAAGAAAATAAAGAGAATGTGCTGTTGTGGCTCAATGAGCCTACCCGCATGAGCGATGGAATGCTCACCTACCGCGGACCGCGCATCGAAATCAGAGATATGTCCACTTACGTGCCGCGCAGTTGGGTTGAAGTGATTGAGGGCGACTTCCGCGCGGTGTGTTTACAAGACATCGAAACGGGCGGTAAAATACACCATAAAAAAGGCGACACGGTGGCGGTTTATCCCGAAAACGTATTTTATGAAGTAGAATACCGCCAATCGAGCGGGCGCATTAGCACGCTTTATCCGAGGGTGCAAATCAACAAAACGATGGGCACGGTCATGTCGCCCGACATCAAGAAAGAACTCAACAAAGACTTGTTTTCGTTTGTTTCGATGGTGCCAGGAAACCCCGATGCCGAGGCCGAATGGAACAAAACGGAGCAGTTTCGGGTGTCTATCCGCGATACTTTTTTTGTAAACGACCACGTGGCTATTCTTGAAAACGTAGCCCGTACGGAGCAAGTAACGGGGGTAGAGTTATCGCCCAACGACATTGCCGTTAAGGCGAGTATTCGTATTTTTGATAAGGAACGTGAATATGTGATGACCCCCACTTTTGCCATTAATCAAGATCGCATGGTGCTGCGCAAACCAGAGATAAACCAAGATTTGGGACTTCGTATTCAGTTTTTTGAAATTGACCCCAAAACGGGGCAATTTACGTTTGCCGTCAATTCCAAGCAGCGCGACTATATTGTACTAAAAGCCTACGAAAAACCCCTTATCAATCTACTTTGGATTGGCGCGTTGGTGCTTATTGTGGGCTTTACGATGGCCGCCGCGCGGCGTTTTAAAGATTTTACCAATATGCGCGACAAGGGCGTGGCGTAGTGCAACAAAAATAAAATTCCAAATAAATGGGGTAGCCTTTGGGTTACCCTTTTTTGTGGCAGAATTTTTGCTCTGTATTTACGTTTATGAACTAAGAATTGGGAAATATTTTGACGAAAACACAAAAAATAGGCGGCATTTGGTTGATAATGGTGGTATTGGCAAGTACCATTGGGCAATCTTTTGTGCCTAAGGCGGGGCAATCTCCGCGCGTTGTTTTCAAAAAAACGCTTACTTTTCAGAAATATCGTTTTGAGGTAATTACTACGGCCACGGGGGCAGTGCGCGATTTGGTGCTGCAAGTATTCAACAACCAACAATCTTTGATTACCATTCGCCAAAAAGCCGACGGCACCATCATCAACGCCGAAGTAGCCGACTTAGACCGCAACGGCTCGCCCGAAGTATATTTGTACAGTTGTACTTACGGCAGTGGCTCGTTTGGGAAGGTGTATGGTTTTCAATTTTTCCCCAATTCGTTTGATGCCATTCGTAGCGAGCCGCTCACCAACGCCCAGGCCGACGGCTATATGGGGCACGATATTTTCAAAATTGAGAACGGTTTGTTGGGGCGTAAGTTTCCCATTTACAGGCCAGGCGATGCCAATGCCCAGCCCACGGGCGGCACGCGCACCATTTTATACGAACTTCAAGACGTGCAAGGCAAGCTGCTATTGACGACTAAAAAATAAAGGAGGACTTAGTTTGCTAAGTCCTCCTTTATTTAAAATGTTGGATTTGAATTTAAGCGTAAACGCCTTCTTTTCCGAATTTTTTCACTAACAATGCATAAAAAACGGCGCGGTACTTGTTGCGATTGCTGCTTCCCAGGGTGTTCACTACGTCGGCAATGGCCGCGTCGAGTTCGGGGGCATCGGTCATTCCTAATTTCTTGATTAAGAAATTATTTTTCACGCGGGCCAGTTCCTCAGAATCGGTGGCCGACACCTTTGACGAATCTGCATTGTAAATAGACGGGCCAAGTCCTTTGGCAACTTTGGTCAGCAGTTCATCGCTAATACCTAAATTTAGTTCGCTTACCTGTGCTTTGTACAGGGTCATTGCGTCATCAAATGCGCTCATATTGTTTATAAGGATTAGTTTGAGGTGTAATATTCCGTTAAAATATTATTTTTTCCAAATATTGGTTTCAATATTTCCTTGAAATACAACGCAATATCTTGTCCGATATTACTTTTTTTCAAACTCCATGGCTGTTCCGTTCATGCAGTAGCGCAAACCAGTGGGTTTGGGGCCGTCTTCAAAAACGTGTCCCAGGTGCGCATCGCACACGGCACATTCTACTTCTACGCGCTCCATACCGTAGGTTTTATCCACTTTTTCGGCTACGTTTTTTTTGTTAATTGGGGCATAAAAACTCGGCCAGCCCGTGCCAGATTCAAACTTAGTGCTGGCATCAAAGAGTGGCGCGCCGCAACAAACGCATTTGTAAATTCCTTTTTCGTGGTTGTTCCAATAAGGCCCCGTAAAAGCCCGTTCTGTGCCTTTTTGGCGGGTAACATAATATTGAACTGGGGTCAATATTTTTTTCCACTCGGCATCGGTTTTTACCACGCGCGTTTTTTCTTGGTACGCCAGAGCCAAAGGGCTGCTCAGTACCAAACCACCTAATACTTGTATAAAATGACGACGTTTCATGTTAGTAAAAATTAAGATTGTACCAATGATTTTATCTACGAAACAGCGCAGGTTTTAGATTTTTAATATCTTCTAAACAAGTACTTCCGCCCGAAAGTTTATCATTTTACGCGCTTTTCGTTCAGTTTCCACAAATTGATGCCAAAATAGGCCATGGTAGCACGTGGCGGGTTGTTGATTTTTACTAAACCACTAAAATTGCTAAAACCAATAAAAGCAGGCCCAAGGCGCAACGAAAAACCGATAGAAGGCGAGCTGTTGCCGTCTATCCAACTGATGGGCAGCGTAAATTCGGCATCTTCGTCTTCAAAACGGGGCGTAAGAACAAACGTATTGGGTTGCTGCACGTAGGCTGGCAACGCGCCCGCCGTTTGGTTTTCAAGATACGTAGCATTGATAAAAAACGATTTCAGAAACTGCACGTCCACGTCTAAGTTGAGCATTTGGGGTAGGGTAGTGGTGAGGTCGTAAGCGCGGGCGTTGGTTTTAGGGAAAGTACTTTCGAGGCTTTGAACGGAGTTGTCGCCCAGGGCTACAATTTTGTCTTGGTTGAAGGTTGTTTTGGCGAGCGTACCTCGGTATATTTTGCCCACGCTGGTGGGGTAGCTGACGCTGCCCGCGTCGGTAATGGCTGCCCCGAGGCGCACAATGTAGTTGGAACGATAGGGCTCGTGGTGCCTAATTTGCCCTAATTCTACGGTCGCGCCCAAGTCGTAAGCCATACCGCGACCGTATTGGTCAGAAAACAACGACCCCAAACTAAACGGTGTTACGGGCTGGGTGTAGCCGTATTCGTAGTTTACGTTGGTCCAGTCCATTTCCGATTCTTCGGCGTTGAGCGTCCGAATGTTGTAATTGGCACTGTTTATTTTCAAAAATACATTGCGCCCCGCCGACAGCCGCTTGATGCTCCCGCCCACTTTTACTTTGAGGAGTCCTTCGATGTGTAGTGGCATGGCGGCTACTACGAGCGCGGTTTCAAAAAACGTTTGTTGGCTTATCGTAAAATCTTTAAAACTGCCCGAAGACGCCTTCACATCGCCAAAATCTAGCCTTTTGGTGTAAACTTCCGAGATAATGGGCGGCACACCCGTGCCTTGAATGAGGCCGCGCAGGCGGGTTTGAACGCCCACCGCAAACTGCTGCTTGTTGCCAAAAGCCAAAAATGCCGAAGGCGTGCGGAGTTCGGCCAGCACGTTGATGTTCGGAATTTCGGTGATGGTACCCGTGAGTTTTGACTTGCCGTAGAGTTCGTTGGACGTATATGGGTTGCGAAACGGGTGAAAAAGCGCGTCGGTACGAAAGTATTTAAAATAGCGATTGTTGACGGCGGCATTGAAAGCCACCAAGTTGATTTGGTAGCGGTAGCGCGTACCTACAATAGCCGACGGATTGAAGGTGGCGCGGTACATACCCGCGTAATTGCCCGTGTGCCGGCCCGTCAATTGCTGGGCGTGGACGTTTTTTGTGTTAAAAAAAAAAGAATAAAATAGGAAAAGGGAGAACGATAAACAGCGCATGAAATTCATATTCGAGGAGTATTTCTATATTTGTGCATAAAAACCATGCCACAAATTGAACGTTTTTTTGCGTCAAAAAGCGTACCGTTTGCTAAAAAATACCCTCCATGCATCTTCGAACCGAATTATTGCTGCCACCTTCCAGTTGGAAAATAACGCAGAAAACGCGCCTACTTACGGTTGGTTCGTGTTTTGCTGAGGTGATGGGGCAGCAGTTGCAGCACAACAAGCTGTCGGTGTTGGCCAATCCTTTTGGTACGATTTTTAACCCGGTTTCTATTGCCAAATTAATTGAACAAAGCGCTGAAAATCAATTAGTTGAAAGTAGTTTTTTTGCCAAAAACCAAGACACTTGGTTTCATTACGATTTTCATTCGTCGAGTTGGGGCAACACGCAAGCGGCCTGTGCGGCGGCGGTGCAGCGGCAATTGGCAAGCACACACGAGTTTCTCAAAAGCACCGATTGTTTGATTATTACGTTCGGAACGGCCTTTGTGTATCGGCACGTAGAAAATGGCCAAATAGTGGCCAATTGCCATAAAATGCCTGCGCATTTGTTCAAAAAAGAACTGCTCACAACGACGCAAGTGGTAAAAACGTTTGAAAAATTGCACGCCAAACTGAAAGCACAAAATGCCGAATTAAAACTTATTTTGACCGTTAGCCCCGTTCGGCATACCCGCGACACGCTGCCGCTCAATCAAGTGAGTAAATCTACGTTGCGCGTGGCGTGCCACGAACTAACCCAACTGCTGCCCGACTGCCATTATTTTCCGAGTTATGAGTTAATGCTCGACGACCTGCGCGATTATCGTTTTTATAAATCCGACCTCATTCACCCCAATGAGGTGGCCGAGGCTTATATTTTTGAGCAATTTGCGGACGCTTATTTTAGCCCCGAACTGAAGGCATTTAGCGCAGAATGGCAAAAAATTCGTCAAGCGCTCGCGCACCGCCCGCAGCAAACGGGAACGGTGGCGCACCGCCAATTTTTAGAAAATTTCTGACACTAACTTATTTGGTGGGGGGATAATTTTCCATTGCAAGAAGCCGCCACCATCAAATTGTCTAACCAATTATCGTTGTAATACTTTC
>REAB01000230.1 GCA_004293645.1 Cytophagia bacterium
AATTTTTCCGACTACATGTTTAGTGGGCAATATGCTTGTGGACTAATTTCTCAAAAACTGTCAACTACTTTGGAAGCAATATGAAAGATGCCAAAAAATACACAGAACCATTAGAACCCGACACCGTCTATCACATCTACAACCGAGGCATAAACGGCGAAAATATTTTTAAAGAAGAACGCAATTATCGGTATTTCTTAGAAAAATATGCCCAGTGCATTTCGCCCATCGCTGATACTTATGCCTATTGTTTGTTGAAAAATCATTTTCATTTGGCCGTAAAAATAAAGACTGAACCCAAAATAATGGATTTTTATTGGAAGAAAAAAGGTATAAACGCAAACGTCGGGGAGATTCCGAACCTACCCGACGTTAAAAACGACGATGTTAAAAAAACCGACATTCAACGCATTATTAATCAGCAGTTTGCGGTTTTATTTAATGGATACGCCCAAGCTATCAATAAAGCCTACAATCGTACGGGAGGGCTTTTTGAGCAATCTTTCCGTCGGATTATGGTTGATACCGATGCCTATTTTACCGAACTTATCTATTACATACACCACAACCCACAGAAACACGGGTTCGTAAAAGATTTCAGAGATTACCCCCATTCGTCTTATCATTCGCACTTAGCCAGTAGCCCAACGAGGCTTCAGAGAGGCGAAGTTATCAGTTGGTTTGGCAATAAAAGTGAGTTTCAAAAATTTCATATTGGCAATCAGGAGTTGGCCAGTTTAATGAAATTTGAGATTGAATTAGATTAAAAATAACGAAACAAACGAACGTCGGGGAGGTTTTAAACCTCCCCGACGTTAAACAAACGAATTACCGACTCTTGATGATAAACGTAAGCGTACCAGTAGAAGTGGCTGGCACGTTGGCCGACTTCGGTACGAGTTTCATACGGCTAACGGCGCGGCGGTACACTTCTACCACCGACTGCGAGACGGTGCTTTCTTTGACCCGCACGCCAATGATGTCGCCCGTGTCATCTACTTTCAACTCAAAAACAATCTTGCCCGACTCGTCCGAGTCGTCGTTTACTTGGGGGCGGCTGCCCATGCCCCAGCCCGACACGTTGAGGGCTACGCCCTGCGAGCTGCCCCCTGGCTTACCGTACAGGCTACCCGCGTCTATTTTGCCGTTGGGATTGCCCTGGTCGCCTACGCTGCCGGGCTTATCGCCGTTGTTGTTGCCGCCTACGCCGCCTGCTTTGCCCGTGGTGCCGTTACTGCCCGCACTACCCGACGATTTTTTGAACAACGCGCTCTCATCTACTTTCTTGGGAGCGGGTTTGGGATCTGGTTTGGTTTCGACGGGGGGCGTGGGTGTGGGGTTTTTAGATTCGACTTTGACGGGTTTGCTGCTTTCTTTGACGGCCACGGGGCTTTCGGCTTTGCTGGTTATGGGCGGTTTTACGGGTTCTGATTTGACTGGTTTAGGAGCTTCTACTTTAGGGGTAGGCGGTGGCGTTACTTTGGGCTGGGCTTTTACTTTGGGCGCGTCGTCGGCTTTCTTCACGTCTTCGGCGCGGTTCGAGTCGTTGGCTTTGTTGTAGGTTTGCACTTTGCCGTAGCCCGCAGCATCCGTTCCAAAATTCACTTCCACGTATTCTATTATTTCTTGCTTGGGCAATGAGCGGTAGATGGTAATAAACATCATGGCCACTATTAGCCCCAACGTAACAACGGTGGCTACGGCCAAAGCAATGAGTTGATTTTCGCGGTCTTGTTCGGTGGTGAGGGTCATTCGTGCCTTCTTTTATTTTTTGGTATTAACGTATAAATGTGGTGTATGGTATATGAGGTGGTGTAGGGTCTAAAACAAAATATGGTGTACGGTGTATGGTAAAATAAACTACCCCTACACCATACACCATTATAACTTACACCTTTACACCTTCTTACACCTTTATAACTTATACCTCTTTATTTTTGCAACACCCAGGCTTGCGCCCCAGATATTTTAGAAACCGTGCGGAGGTATTTGTTGGCTTTAGATTTGGTTTCAAAACCCACGGCGGCTACTTTTATCAAAGTGCCTTCGGTAGCGTCGGGGTTAAACAAATGTGCTTGGTCGTATCCGCTGTTTTTGAGTTTGTTTACCAATTTTTCGGCGTTGGTGCGCTGCATAAATCCGCAGGCAATCACCCAATACTGCGCGTTCTCATCTGAGGACACACCCCGCTGAATTTCGGGTTTCACCACAGTAGCTTTTTTGATGGGCTTGCTTACTATTTCGGGAGCTGGTGCGGGGGCTACCATTGCTTTTTCAGCCAATACAATGGGTTGAGGTGTAATGGGGGGCGCAACGACTACTGACGCAGTATTATTCACAACTGGCTGAACAACAACAACTTTAACATCGTTAGATTTTTTATCAATCGAAAACCTATCCATTAAATCAAATGGATTGAGGCTACTTTTTAAGCTACTTGGCGTGAGTTGGACATTACTCCCAAGCACCAATGCCCCAATTAAAAGCGCAGTAGCCGCATACCAAGCAGCCCGCGAACGGCGGCGGCGGGGTAGCTCAAAAGGCAGTGATTCGGGGCTGCGGTCGGTGTATGTCCAATCGGCAGCAGAGTCGGACAATAGTTGCAAAGCGGGCTGCGTGCTTTGGGCAGCAATAGACGTAAAACCGTAGGCTTCGGGCAAAAAATTGACCATGGGCTGTGGCTCAAACACGTACTTACCTTCTTCGTTGGCCGATAGTGTGCCTATTTCAGCGAGAGCGTAACTGCCGCCCGTTTTGATGGATTGCTTTATTTGCTCGGTATATTGCCGAAGTTGTTTTTGGGCTTCTTCGCGGCTCATCGGCTCGTTGAGCGTCAGGTAATGGACCAGCAGGCCGTCGTCCAATTTGAGGGCTTCGTTAAAAGCCACTCGCCGATGCGGGGCGTGGTAAAGGTTGTGCTGCTCGCTAAAAAATGCGTGGTTGGCGTGGACAATAAAGCCGCCCAGCTCGGGAAGCACCACGCAATCATGCTCATAGAGCAGTTTGCGGACGTATTTTTCGACTAATGACATGTATTGATGGGGTTTTATGGCACTAAGATAACGGGTGAGTACAGAAAAACAAACAATCATTAACGATTTATTATCAAATCTTTCAATTTACGGAGTATGTACACAGTTTGGAGTAGGTCATTTTTGTTGGCTGCATCAAACTGCCTACTCACACTATATTCATTTCCCAATAGGGTAGCAAAACGCCAATTTGACCCTACCAAAAAGCCGCCGTACAGGGGTTTATTGTCTTGATTGATATTTTGAGAAATGAGCATTGCTGACAACATTTGAGCTTCCGGATCTCTTTTTTCTCCTTTGCCTTTCTTAAACTCTTGTAAAAAAAATAAGGATGTTTGGGTGCATTGAAAGCCATGGGAGTGGCTACCATACAATCGGCGATAACTGACAGATAATAATCGTTAATATGAGCAGACAAAGGCCGTTCATAAAATATTTTTATTTGATTTTTAACAGCAATATCCGCCAAAAAAAATAACAAACCAACGGCTTTTATCTTTAACTCTGCTTCGTTCCAATAGCCCCCATCTTCTGAAATCTCCTCGTATATCTTATCAATGATGTGGTTTTCTTCGGTTGTAAGAACATAGGAGGCTTCTAACCAATGAGATAAAGATACGCTATTGGATACCCTTACAATCGAAAAAACTTCGGCAATAACGCTGAGATCAAAACCTAACTTTATTTTTTCCATATTCTAAAAGAGTAAAAAAAACAAAGTTAGCAATTATTTAGGTGTGCTGACGCACTCAAAACTGAAATGAAAGCCCCGCCAAAAAATTCAATCCTTGCTGCGGATAATACAAGTACCTTTCGTAGCTGCGGCCCAGTAAGTTATTGACCGACACGAAGGAAGAGAAATTTCGAGTCAATAAATAATCTATTTTTAAATTCAAATCGGCAATATTTTCTTGCTTCACGATGCGGTTGGTGGCAAAGTTTTTTCCTTGCAAACCTGCCAAGTAATACAAATCTAAGGTGGCAAACAATTTTTTGGTAAACACAAACGAGTTGTTCCAAGTAATGGTAGTGGTGGGGCGGTTCCAGGCCGCTTCCAGCCGCTTTACGTTGTAGTCGAACACGTCGGCGCGGAGCGTAGAACGCACGATATTTTTGTATTGGTAGCCCACTTGACCCGAAACGGCCAATACGTTGATGTAATCGGCATCATAAAGCACTGAAAACTGCGTGGTGTCGGTCCACGAATTATTGAAAGCGTAAAAGTTTTTGTAATTGGCGTACGATACTTTTACTTCAAACTGAAACCCCGACCCCAACTCGCCCTTGGCACCACCGTAGATGTCGCGGTTTTTTTCGGTATTGGCCACCGTTACGTTGGGGGCCAGCCAACGGTTTTCGTTGAGCAGCGAGCGGAGGGTGTTGCGGTTGATGTCGCCGTCTAAACCCGCAAACAAATGCACCCCGCTAAACGGCGTAACGTCCAGTTCCACCACTGGAAAACCAACGGTGCGGTTGATTTGGAGGCGGTCGTCGGTTTCGTTGATGGCTTTGAAAGCGGCAGTTATGGTAAAATTAGAATGAACATACTTAAAAGAAGGCGTTACGCGGAACAGATTGCGGGCAAAGGTTTCGGCATCGGCGCGTTGCGACACGTACGCCCCCGCGCCCACGAGCGCGTAAAAATTGGGCAAAATGGACACCGACCCCGTAAAATTGGTAGCCCAGTCGGTTTCGGAGGCATTGTAGTTGTCGGTGAGGCGGTAAATGCTGGTCTGGAAGCCGTAGTCAATGAGGCGTTCGTTGTTGGAATTTTCAAAGCCCAAGTTGGCCCCCATGGTGTTGAGGGTTTGGCGAATGTTGGCCTTCTCGGCGTTTCGGCGGGCGTAAAAATAGTAGTTTTCACGGTCGTAGTGGACTCCTCCGCTCACTTTGAAATTGCCCGTTTGATAAATACCGTTCAGTTTGAGGTTGTTGTCGCTGCTGGCCGAGTTTTTGGCATCAACGGGGCCCGTTTGGTTGGATAGGTGTTTATATTGCACATTGTACGACAAGTCGGGGCTGCCGCCGCCCAAAAAAGTTTCGGCGTAAAGTTTGCCAAAATTTCCCGCGCCTACTTTCACGTAGTTATTGAGATTTCCCGCTTCTTCATCTTTTTTCTGGTCTCCATTCACGGGGAGCACGGCGGGGGTGAGTTTGGGCGCGCCCAAGCTGAGTTTGGGCGGGTTAAATTCGTAACTCATCTTTTGGTTGTCTTCGGCACTCACGGCGGGCTGCACCTTATTATAAAGCCGATTGGCGGGCGGCAACTCGATGCGTTTCTTTTTTTCTACCTCAAACGTCTGACTGTCAATCTCGCCCGTCTTCTTTTGGGCAAAGGTTGAATCCGTAACGGTGAGAAGGAGTGAAGACGTGAAGGTGAGAAGGAGGGCTATTTTTTTCATGTTGTCTTGGTTATATCCCCAGCCTAAAGGCGTGGGGTTGGTGGTATATCCCCAGCCTGAAGGCGTGGGGTTGGTGGTATATCCCCAGCCTAAAGGCATGGGGTTGGTGAATGGCGCTAATTGATACCCGCCAACTTGGCCTTGGCCAGTTCTACGGCTTCTTTGTCTTCCGAGTTTTCGATGACCGAGTTCAGGGTGGCTTTGGCTTGGTCGGGGTCGTTGAGGGCCACGTACACATCTGCCAATAAAATAAAAGCCCGCACGCGCCATTTTTCGTAATCAGCAAACTGTTTGTTCAATTCCAAAATACTGGCCTGCGCTTCTTTGTGTTTTTTCTGGCGGTACAGCAGCTCCGACAACCAGTATTTGGCCTCCGCCCCCGTTTCGTCTTTGTTGTTGGCCAAAAGTCGTTTTAGTTCGGTTTCGGCAGTTTTGTAGTCATTTTTTTCCAAATAAGCCTTGCCTACTTGCATTTGGGCTTTTTTGGTCGAGCCTGGTATTACGTCGCCTGCATTGATTACTTGCTGGGCAAAATAGAGCGTAGAGTCGTATTTTTTCATCACAAAATAGGTGTCCATCAAGCGCGAAAGCCCCGTTACTTGGTCGGTTTTGTTTTCTGATTGGGAAAACAACACGTAATAATTGCGCACCGCGCGGGGATAATTTTGCTGCTGGGCTTCGATGTCGCCTGCTCGCAGGGCAGATTTGGGCGAAAACTTGGCATCGGCTTCGGCCATTACGGCGTTGTAGAGTTTCAAGGCGTTGGCAGCATCGTTGGTGCGGTAGTAGCTTTCGGCGCCCAAAAAGCGGGCTTCGGTGGTTGAGCCACTGTTGGGATAATCCCGAATGAAACTTTGGAAGGCTTTGATGGCTTGCGGGTATTTTTCGTTGCCAAAAAGGTTTTTGGCCGTTTCAAATTCCAATTTTTCTACGTCGCTGCTTTCGGGATTTTTGCGTTTGTAGTCGGCCAATACATCAGACATTTCGTCGGAACGGCCCGCGTTTTCGAGCGTGGACTGCAAGCCCAGCAGCGCGTCTTTGGCGGCGGGTGCGTCGGGAAACTCGCTCAAAATGCGGCGATAATCACGAATGGCTTCTTCGTAAACTTGAATGTTGTTGTAGGCCAATGCGCGTTTTTGCAAGCTCGTTGGCATCAAATAACTCTTGGGTTTGTCTTTAATGAGTTTGGTATAAGACCGAATGGCCACTTGGTAGTTGCCTTTTTCTAAGTCAATGTTGGCACTTTGAAACAGCGCGTCGTCGGCGTAACGCGAGGTTGGAAACTGCAAAATCACCTTGTCAAACTGCGCTTTGGCTTCGGCATCTTTTTCTTGATAAGTCAGAATCAAGCCTTTTTGATAAAGCGCGTAGTCGCGGTCGAGGCGACCTTCGTTGAGGGCTTTGTCGTAGAGTGCCGTGGCTTGGGCGTAGTTTTTGTCCACCAAATAGCAGTCGGCCAAGCGCAGGGTGGCATCGTCGAGGGTTTGTCGCTCGGCCACACCCGCCGCTTTGGCAAGGAACGCCTGAAAATTGGGGGCGGCATTTTTGTAATCTTTGGTGTTGTAATACGCATAACCGAGCGCGTACAGGCTTTTAACACCGTTGGCACTGGCTGGGGCTTGTCTAATGAGCTGTTGATAAATAGAAATGGCCTCGCCGTAGCGGTTGAGGGCAGAAAACGATTCGCCTTTCTGAAAATTGGCGGCTTGCTCAATCTCGTTGTCGGGGCTGTATTTGAGCGATTTGTCAAAATTAACGATGCCCTGGGCGTAGCGTTCGGCGTTAAAGTCGGCCACGCCCTGGTTGTAGGTCAAACGTTGGTAGGCGGCCTTGAAGTCGTCGTCGAGGGTTTTGAGGCTTTCGATGTAGGCTACGGCGGCGGCGTTGTTGTTGGCATTAGAAAAAGCCCGAATCAAGAGCTTTTGGCCTTCTTTTTCAAAACTACTGGCGGGAAAATTCTTAAAAAACTCTTTCAGTTCGGCAATGGCCGCGTTGGTATTGTTGAGTTCGAGCTGAAGTTTGGCGTGGTTGAAACTGGCCTCTTCTTGAATGGTTTTGTTGAATTTAAGCCGCGCCGCTTGGTCGAAGGCCACCAACGCGGCGGGCTGATTTTTGAGTTGCAACTGCGCAATACCCAACACGTACGACCCAAACTGCCCCACGGTGTCTTTGGTAGTGGCCACGGCTTTGAGTTGCTCGGCAGCTGCCTGAAAATTATTGCTTCTAAACAACGAATGGCCGTAGCGAAACTGCACAGGAGCGGGCATTTTGGCGGTTTTAAACTGGTTGTACTGGGCGTAATACTTGGCCGCGCTCGCAAAATCGCCTTTGCTGTACTGTACCTCAGCAGCGTAGAGTGCCACGTCGTTGAGTTTTACGCCGCCCTTTTCGCGGCGCAGCAGCGGCTCGGCGTAGCGCAAAAGTTCGTCGTAGCGACCCGCGCGGTAGAGCGATGCCACGATCCAATTGGGCATGTCGTTTTTGTACTGGGGCGTGTTTTCGATGGCCTTGAAGCTGCGGTAGGCTTCGTCGTAGCTGCCATTGCGGTAGTGAATAACGCCCGCGTAGTAGCCCGATGCGGCAAAATAGTTGGTCTCGGGGTCGCGTTGCAACTCATCAAATAGTTTGAGGGCTGCTCTGAACTCTTGCGTACTGTAATAAGACAACGCCAGTTTGTACTTGGTTTCGGTTTGGAGGTAATAATTCTGACTTTGCTTCAAAGCCCTTTCCAAGTACGTGATGGCGCGGGTGTAATCTTCTTGGTCAAAATAAAACTTACCCAAGTCGGCGTAAATAACGCCCGCTTTGGGGTGTTCGGGGTGGTTTTTTACAAATCTATCTACCAACAATTCGGCATCGGGTTCGTCCGAATACAACCCACTAACGGCAATGTAATACTCGGCCGTGATGGCGTTATAATCGTTGGTACTGAGCAGCACGGGGCGTTTGGCCAAATACGTTTTAAATTCTTGCCGCGCGGCGGCGTAGTTCGATTTTTCGTAGAGTTCTACCCCGTTCCTGAAATGAATGTCGGCCTCGGTGTAGCCGAGCGTGTTTTGGGCGTGCAAACAAATGGGGGGCGTAAAGTATAAGAAGGTGCAAATAAAGAGAGCAGAGAAGGCTTTACGTTGCGTCATGGATTGGCTTTTTTTGAGAAATTACGACAAATATGGCAAAAACTTGCTTGCCATCATTGAAAAAGCAATGACTTTTGGGTTTTTAACGAAAAATAGAAAGAAAAATTGGAAAATTACGCCGCGATTTTGAAAGGCTTAATTATTGATGTGCGTACTAATGGCGGAAGAGGGTTTCAACATGCTCAAATTGTTGCCCCCCGTTTTACAAAAAAAAGTAATTTTTGAAAAAAAGGCACTACCCAAACTTGGTATCAAATCAAACCTGAAATATTTGGTCATGTTTCAAAGTATAGACCTGATGAAAAAATTCGGAATCCGTTTCAAATCAATCGACAAAATCAACGAAAACCACACCAAACAATGCCTACAAGAACGCAAACTCATGCCACCATATTTGTGAAGTTCCAACAGCAACATGACCCAAATGATGGGAAATTGGTGGTGCTTTG
>REAB01000231.1 GCA_004293645.1 Cytophagia bacterium
AATTATTTCTATCTGTGCCATTTTATTGAGGGTTAATATATTTCCTCAAAATTAATAAATCTCCTATATTACCAGTCTATAATTTACACTAACAAAAATTTTCTTATCCCTTTTGCCATTTCTTCATTCATCCAGTTGTATGGTTGCGCTCCATCAACTAATACTGCACCTAAACATCTGTCAGGGTTACGACTTGCCCAGTGTGCCGCCAAAAAAGCCCCATAAGACCAACCAACTACAAATGCTTTTTCGATGTTTCTTGCATTAAGAACTACTTCTACATCACGTACACAGGTTTCAAAAGAATAGTCAGAGGATGTGCTAGATTTTCTTCCCCTTGCTCTTTCATCATAAGTAATATGCCTGAAATCAGAGCCTAATTCTGTTAGTACTTTACGCCAATACTTTTGTGTGGCAAATTGCCCGTTTAGATAGATTATCGGTATACCTGTACCACCAGTATCTGTTACAAAGAGGTTTGTGTCTCCTATTGGCATTAAGCCAGTCCATTCTGGATTTTTTTCATTAATTGATTTTGAATTTTGCATCATATTTTATGTTTTAAATGATGCTACAAAGTTATTAGCTGTCAAAGGAGTTATACAAATATTGGCGACTACTTAAAGTTGTAAATTCGCTACACTTGGTTGTTTATTAGAAACTTTTAGTTGTTTGTCTGCTTTTTGTTGAACTACTGTCGGTTGTGTGGTCGTCTAACATTGCTGGTAACGGAGCGCGTGTTTACGCAGTGTTTTTGCGTTGATTGAGCGCAGCGAAATCATAAGCAAAAATATTGCGTAAACACGCCGTTGTACGACGGGGACGAGCTCCGTTGGACAAGAGAACGGAGCGAAGCGAAGTTCTCTTGTCCAACTCTGTAATATACGAAAGTTTTGGCGTACTTCTTGTGTTTATTTGAACAATACGCATATTTTACGACACTATTTATATAGTAATTTTTGCGTTGTATTAGGTTTTTCTAATACATGATTGCACTTTCCGTATCGTAACTTTTGTATTGTTTTCACGTTCACAAACATAAGTACTTGGTTTTACAA
Organism: Cytophagia bacterium; assembly: GCA_004293645.1. Classification (GTDB taxonomy): domain Bacteria; phylum Bacteroidota; class Bacteroidia; order Cytophagales; family Spirosomataceae; genus REAB01. The sequence goes on from REAB01000231.1 coordinate 1,059, forward strand.
TTCCAAAAAATTAGTTGGGGTCTAAACCCAAAGCATTAAAAATGCTTCAGCCAGCAGTTCCCATTCTTCGGGCAACGAAACCACGGGCCGCTCAACATGGGCGTGCCGATACCAATAATCGGCGTTGAAGGAGTCGCCTTCTTTGCGGTGTAGGTACGCGTGAAGGCGGTCGTAAGCGGCTGTTCCTTCTTGGGTTTGGGCAATTTCGTGGGCAGCATTCCAGTTTCCTTTGGCATCGTGCCACAACGCCAGCAGCAACGGTGGCAATGACGGGGGCTCAGTGAGAACCAAAGAATCCTTGAAATCAGTAATAGTTTTCATACCCTTTATTGGCTATTTTGACTACAATACAAGCAGATTTGTTATGGCTTAAATTCCCAAAAATCGTAGCGTGGGGCGTACTGCGGTGCGCCTATTGCCGTGGGCGTAACCCGATAGCCCAAACCCAAATAGGTGCGTCCCCGCACCACGGTAGCTACCATGCCCACGTTGCCGCCGCCCGGATAGGTGGCATAGGCAGTCCAACGGTTGGTGGTGGGGTTGTATTCCCACACATCTTTTAAGCCTTTTGCACTGCCCACTTCCTGCCCAGCGCCATAAAATGCGCGATTGTTAGAGACAAAAGCAACGCCTTTTTGGCGGGCTTCGGCTGGAAAATTGGCGCGGCTAATCCATTGTTGAGCCATCAAGTCGTATTCAAATAGCTTAACGGGGTTGCCTTCGGCTATAACGCAAACGCGGTTGTTGACCACAAAGGCTTGAAAATCAGTGCCGTTGCTCACGGGGAGTGCCGCCTTTGCTACAAACCCACTCTTGGGCGATTCGTTGTCGTAACGCCAAAGTTGGTAAGGAGCGTTTTTTTCGAGTATAAAAATTTGTTGGTTTATTTGGAAGAAACTGGTGGGTACATCAGCTCCTGGATAGTCGGGAAGGCGACCTCGTTTCAATTGCCCAGGCTCGCCTCTAAAATCTTTGTAATGCCGATTGGCACTCAACGCCGAAGGATTGGGCGCGTAGCCCAGCCCTTGAAACAGCTCTTGGTCGCCGATGCCGTATTCGATAAAAGTACGGAGATAATTCAAGCGAATGGGTGCGTCGTTGGAGGCTGCGCCCCAACTGCCGCGAAAAGCCGAGGGATTGTATTTTACCGATAGGCCTTCGAGGTCGGTGCCGTTGGGGCTTTTGAAATAGAGCGTAATAGAATTGGCTGCATTGTCGGGCAGTAGCTCGGGTAGGGGTAGGTAGTCGAGCGGCACAACGGCCCTGCCCACCGATGTCCAAAAAGATTCAATTTTTAGTTCTATCGAAATCTCGTTGCCATACGCCACCTCGTCGCCGTTTTTGAGGTAACTTCTAAAATAGTAGCGGCTATTGGGGGTTAGCTGGGTAATATTAATGGAGAAAGTGGTGGTCAAGCTGGCGTTGTTGGGTTGCTGAAATGTATTGGCTTGCTTAAAACTTCCGCCGAGCGTGGGCTGAGGCGCAGTACCATACACTATACCATACTGAGCGCCCCTGGGGCCAGTGGCCGTGGCTTCAATGTCAACCGACGACGTGCTGACCAGCACCACGGCCAGCAAGTCGGTTTTGAGCGCACCCGCCGAAATGCCGCTATCTTTTTGGCAGCCAACGGTCAAGAACCAGCAAAATACACTCAAATAAACGATGGGATGTTTCATAAACAGATTAAAACCAATGATAAGTAGTTGCGTAAAATTAGGCAGTTCGCTGCTCCGATGCTATTATTATTGGTGGCACAACTGGTTTAATGCGCTGAGTAAAAGCATCTTAAGGAATAGTCGTGCCACCAATTAAATATGCGCAACTACTTAACCTACTTTGGAGGCTGATTATAATTTGTAGCTTTGTGGGCAAGTTAATAATTTGTAATTGATGATTTGTAGTTTGCAAGATAAAACGTTCTTTTAAAATCTTAAACCCCCAATCAGCGCATTTATAATTGTTCTCAAAAACCAAATTTCACGGCGTAGGCGTAGCCCTCGTTACGCCTTTTGATTCACAACGCAACATTGACTTTGAAGGTTTACGCAACCTTATAATGTTTGTGAGCAAGAAGTGCTTGATACGCTCAAAAATGCCGATTTGACGGGCGTAGATGCCTGTGCTTGCCTTTTTGCAAGTAAACGATTTGGCAAATTTATTTTTGTAGAAAATCAGCAAATTGCCATTAAAAAAACCCGAACTAATCAGTTCGGGTTTTTTTAATGGCAATCGGTCATACTATTCTAAGCGACCTTTGTAAAGCTCGTCTTGCCAAGCTTTGAGTTCGTTCCACTTGCCGTCGCGGGCCATGGCACTTTGTTGTGGCCAAGTGGTTGGGTCGTGCATTTGAAACCTGGGGCCACCCGCGTCGAGTATCGCTTTGATACGTTCGGCACTGGTGTTAGCCAGTTTGGCAAAAGTCGAAATGCCGTCTTTTTTGAGCAGTTCTTCAATTTTTGGCCCAATTCCTTCAATCATTTTCAAATCGTCGGTTGTTTTTTTGACGACTGCCCGTGCGGCAACTGGCGCGGGTGTACGGCGGCAGTCGTCCAAATCGGCGCGCTTGGCTCTAATGTCGGCTTGAAGGCTTTCTATTCGAGCGGCCAACTGGCGGCGGGCAATCCACCAACCAATATAGGCGGCAACAGCCAATAAAATGAGGGCTTCCAAAACGGCCACCAAAAAATTTTGGCTCAGGGGAGTGGCTTGTAATATAATCATGATACTTGTTCGTTTTGAGGTTTAGAGATTTATTCGGGGCGGCCTTTATAAAGTTCGTCTTGCCAGGCTTTGAGTTCGTCCCATTTGCCATCGCGGGCCAGGGCGCTTTGCTGCGGCCAAGTGGTTGGGTCGTGAATCTGGTAATTGGGGCCGGCATTGACCAATATCTCCCGCAAATGCTTAGAATCGGTAGCCGCCAATTTGGCAAAAGTCAAAATGCCATTGTTGTTGAAGAGTTCTTCAATTTTTGGTCCAATTCCTTCTACTATTTTCAGGTCGTCGGGTGTTGCGATTGGTGCAACAAAAGCTACTTTTTTGTTGCGGAGGCAATCGTCGAGCGACACGTCAAGCCCAGACAGTTCTGCTTCTAAGCTTTCAATTTCGCTCTTGCGCGAGCGGTAGCCGATGATGTAGCCCAATATGGCCGATACCACCAACATTAATAGGTGCTGCCACCACGCACCAGGGAGGCCAAAGGGGTTGAAATGTTCGTACATAACTATAAGTATTTGTTTGAAGTAAACTAAATAGGTTTATTTTTTTACAGGAACAAACGGCGTTGTTTGTTCCTGTAAACGTCATTTTTTATTGTACCACAATGCTTACGCGGCGGTTGGCGCGGCGGCCATCGGGCGTATCATTGCTGGCTTTTGGCTCTGACTCGCCCTTGGCATCTGTTACCAACTGGCTGGGGTTGATGCCTATTTTCTTGAAAGCAGCAAGCACACCGGCAACGCGCTTTTTAGACAATCTCAAATTGCTCGCGTCCGAACTTTCATTGTCGGTATGGCCAGTCAATAGCAGTTTTTTGTCTTTATTTTCGGCCAAATATTGTTTAGCTTCGGCCAAAAACTTGTCATTTTCGCCCGTTTTGATGTAGTCTGATTTTGCCGATTCAAAATACAGGTCCATGGGTTCAAATACTGTTGTGTGAACTTCGGCATCGGCCAGGGCTTGCTCGGCTTTTGGCAAATCAAGCCCCGTAAAGCCAAATTCCATGCCGTGTGTTGAGTCGTCAGCACTAAATGAGAGGTCTATCATGCGGCTGGCAATACCCAACTGGCCTGCTGGCACGCCTGCTTGCACCAAATATTGCATGATGGCATCGGCGCGGGCAAGTCCTAAGTCGGCAAAACTGCTGGTGTTTTGCTCAATAGAAGAATACAAACCCGTGATGGTTGTTTTGCGGGTAGAATCGGTTTTCAAATACGATGCCAAGGAGTCCAATTCTTTTTTGAGGTTGTAGAAATTGGGGTCAGCCATTGATTTTTTGAAACCAAAATTCATGGGCGAAGACAAATCGAGTTTGCCCGCATCTACAATACTAAGTGGGGGTACTACATAGGTAGCCGTTGGGGTAGGGCCGTCGCACAACTGTTTTATTTTACAGACGTGCCAATAGGTGGAACCGCCCATCCATACAATAAGGGCGATCCAAGCGAGAGTTTTGATAGGCATACGAGTGAGGTTTGATTGTGTAAAGAGTGGACGTTTGGGTTTACGACGATGAAAAATAGCAATAAGTAACTTAAAAAATGCAAAATTTATCAAAAAATTAATTTCAAGATATTATTTACACCAATTGCCCTGTTTGTATATAATTGATTAACAGGTATTTGCAAAAAAAAGAAGGTTACTCTTTTAGAAAGTAACCTTCTTTTTTGATTGTGCTGAATTGAGCTATGAATGCATTAACGGTTCATCGAAACCAAAAACTCTTCGTTGTTTCGGGTGCCTCTCATGCGGTCGAGCACAAAGTCCATGGCCTCCATGGGGTTCATGTCCGACATGTGCTTGCGCAAAATCCAAACCCGCTGCAAGGCTTCTTTGTCCATGAGTAAATCTTCGCGGCGCGTACCCGACGACAGAATATCAATAGATGGATAGATTCGTTTGTTAGATAGTCGGCGGTCGAGTTGCAATTCCATGTTGCCCGTACCTTTAAATTCCTCAAAAATCACTTCGTCCATTTTAGAACCCGTGTCAATCAGGGCGGTGGCAATGATGGTGAGCGAGCCGCCGTTTTCGATGTTGCGCGCTGCGCCAAAAAAGCGTTTGGGTTTGTGCAGGGCGTTGGCATCTACCCCGCCCGACAAAATCTTGCCCGAAGCGGGCGTTACGGTGTTGTGGGCGCGGGCCAATCGCGTGATGGAGTCCAGCAAAATTACCACGTCGTGGCCACATTCTACCATTCGTTTGGCTTTTTCGAGCACAATGTTGGCTACTTTCACGTGGCGGTCTGCTTGCTCGTCAAAAGTCGAAGCAATCACCTCAGCCCGTACGCTGCGCTGCATATCGGTTACTTCTTCGGGGCGTTCGTCAATGAGCAACACAATGAGATATACTTCGGGGTGGTTGCGCGTGATGGCGTTGGCTATTTCTTTGAGCAGTACTGTTTTACCCGTTTTTGGTTGGGCTACAATCATGCCCCGTTGCCCTTTTCCGATGGGCGCAAACAGGTCTAACATGCGGGTCGAGTATTGGTCGCCACGGCCGCTGAGTTTGAGTTGTTCTTCGGGAAACAACGGTGTTAGATATTCAAACGGAATGCGGTCGCGGATTTCTTCGGTGGTTTTACCGTTTACAGTTTCAACGCGCAGCAGGGCAAAATATTTTTCACCTTCTTTGGGTGGTCGAATGGACCCCCGCACGGTGTCGCCTGTTTTGAGGCCAAACAGTTTGATTTGCGAGGGCGACACGTAAATATCGTCGGGACTGGCTAAGTAGTTGTAGTCGGCAGAGCGCATAAAACCGTAACTGCCGTCGGTCATGATTTCGAGTACGCCTTCGTTGATAATTAGGCCGTCAAACTCACGGACATAATTGTTGTATTGCTTCTTTATTTTGCCTTGATACTCATCGCTGCGTTGTTGTTCGCGGGTTTTTTCTTCGGGGCGCGGCGGGGTTGTTGGGTTTTCGTCGGCTTGTTGGGAATCGGTTTCGTTGGTAGTGGCGGCGGTCGTTTCAAACGTTTCGGTAATAAACGACGTGTCAAAATATTCTTCTTCGGGCAATTCCTCCAATTTGCTTTCGGGATTTACTGCCGCCGCTGCTTTATTTTTTCCTTGTTTGGCGCTTGGCACAGACTTAGATTTTGTTCCTGTTGCTACTTCTGCCACCACTGGTTTTTCTTCCATGGCAGGCGTAATAATCGGGCTTTCTGCTGCAACAGGGGTAAACAAGGAAGGTATTGATACTTCTTCTTCTTCGGCTTTGGGTAAACGCTGCCGCTTACCCCGTCCCAGGGCGGGTTTTGGCGACGAGGGAACGGCAACTTTTGGTTGTGGTATTTCAACGATAACTTCGGGTATGGCTGGAATAGGGGCAGAATCGGCTGCCACGGCTGCTTTGCGAGGGCGTTTGTTGGGCGTTTCGGCTTTGGCTTTAGCCACAGGCTCGGTTTTTGTTTTTTTCAAAATTTGTTTAATTAAATCTTTTTTGGGGTACTTGATAGCGTCTTCAATACCGAGTTGCTCGGCCAATTGGCGCAACTCAGATAAGAGCTTTTGGCTCAATACGTTGATGGTAAGCATAAATAAAGGAACTGTAAAGGTGAGCTTTACGGTATAAAGTTGTGAAAATTAGGCGTTTAGCAATAAATACTGCTTCAAGAAATGTAAAAAATAAAGAATAGGATTGATTTCAAAACTACATGAGGAGCGGCATCGAAGAGTGCTAAGATACAAAATAGCGGCGATGCTGCCTGATAATGAGTTGCAATAATAAATAAAAAATGGGTACTTGTCAAGAAAATTTGAATTTTTACTTTGAAAGAACGTATTTTTTTTAATTTTGGCAACCGAAAATCAGCAGTAGTCAGTGCGTCAAACAATTTGTGGCAAGCGTTGTTGTACTGCTGATAGTTGCCTCCTCAATCATTTAAGCATGGAAAAAAAGCCCATTATCTCCATTCAAAATTTGCACAAAGCCTACGGCAAAAGCCTCATTCTCAAAGGAATTAACTTGGAGGTGTCGGCTGGTGAAATCATTGGCTACATTGGTCCTAACGGCGCGGGCAAAAGCACTACCATTAAAGTTTTGATTGGCATGATGCCCGATTTTGCGGGTACTGTCAAAGTGCTGGGCTACGACATCAAAGAAGACGCGCTCGAAGTAAAAAAACGCATTGGGTATGTGCCAGAAAACGCCATGCTGTACGAGGTTTTAACTCCGATGGAATACCTCCAATTTGTAGGCCGAATGCACCAGATGACCGACGAACTTATTGAACGCCGCGCCGCCGAGTTGTTGGAAATATTTGACCTCAAAAACCACATTGATGTACGCATGAATACTTTTTCAAAAGGAATGCGCCAAAAAGTATTGCTCATTGCGGGACTGATTCACAATCCTGACATTATTTTTTTGGACGAGCCGTTGTCGGGTTTAGATGCCAATGCCGTTATTTTGGTAAAAGAAGTATTGGCCCAGCTCAAAGCTGCTGGTAAAACCATTTTCTACAGTTCTCACCTCATGGACGTGGTGGAGAAAATCTCTGACCGCATCGTGATTATCAATCAGGGAAACATCATTGCCGATGGCACGTTTGAGCAGCTCAAAGAACAACTTCAAAGTGGCTCGCTCGAAAGTATTTTTCAAGGACTCACGGGCGAAAACAACAGCCAAAGCCGCGCCGAAGACTTTTTGCAAGCATTGCGCTAATTAGCCTTAATTTTCTCGCAGATTTTCGCAGAATGAGTTGCATCGCAGATTTACGCTGAATTTGCGAAAATCTGTGGGCTTTAAATTTACGTCCATCGGCGGACAAAATATTTTGTACTAATTTATGCAACACCATGACTTCTATCGTTCTTCGATTTTTAGACTATTTTCAAGGGGTATTTAAGTGGTTGGGAGCTGATTATGAGCAGCTAAGGCACATTGTTGCGCTCAAGTTTTTGATGCAAAATCGCCGTCCCACAGCTGCTTTTTCGTACCATGGGTCGCAACAAAAAGACGCTAATCCCAACAACGCTTTTTGGCGAATGTGCGCCCTTTTGCTGTTTTTTGGGGCCGTCATGGGCATTTTCGTTTTTGTGATAGATGTTCCTTATTACGCGCTGGTGCTGCCGTTTTCTTACGCCATGATGATGTCGGTGTTGGTGCTGGTCAGCGATTTTTCGACGCTGCTGCTCGACACCACCGACAACGCTGTGCTGCTGCCGCGCCCCGTAAACGACCGCACGGTGCTGTTGGCGCGGCTCGTGCACATTGGGGCGTATTTGTTTTTTTTGAGCTACAGCATTATGTTTTTTGGAATTATTTTTGCGGGTATTCGGTTCGGGGTTGTGGCGTTTTTGGCCTGTGTGGTGCTGGTGGCGTTGCAAGCTTTGGTTACGTTGTTTGTTACCACATTGCTTTATATGTTGCTCATTCGGTTTACTTCCGAAGAGCGCGTCAAAGACGTGGTAAGTTATTTTCAGATTGTGTTTACGTTGCTCGTTACGGTGGGCTACCAAATGATAGGCCGTATTTTTGATTGGGTAAATTTGGACAAACTCCAACTAACGCCCCCGTGGTGGCACTATTTGTTGCCGCCCTTCTGGATGACCGCCGCCGTGCAGTGGCTCACCCAACGCACCGACGGCATGGTCATGTTGGCACTGTTGGCCGTGGCCGTGCCGTTGCTTTCGCTTTGGGTGCTCAATCGCTTTTTAGCTCCTGCTTTCAACCGCTACATTACCAACTTGGGCGTGGGCGACACGGGCGGCAGCGAGCAAATAGTATTGCAAAAACGCCGCAGTTGGGCCACGCGCTTGGCCGAGATGTGTACCAATACCGGCATGGAAAAGGCCGTTTTTGAATTGTCTTGGAAAATTACGAGCCGCGACCGCCGTTTTAAGATGCGAACCTATCCCAGTTTTGGGTCGTTGATTCGGCATCTTTCATATTGCTTCCAAAGTAGTTGACAGTTTTTGAGAAATTAGTCCACAAGCATATTGCCCACTAAACATGTAGTCGGAAAAATTAGT
>REAB01000232.1 GCA_004293645.1 Cytophagia bacterium
GGATAAACAAAAAAATAAATCCGCACGATCCGCCGTTGCGATTTGAAAATCCGCGTCATCTGCGTTCCAATTTTACCACGTTATTATTTACACGTTACATAGAAATAATTGACAAAGAAAACAACTGAAATGGAAGAGTTGGAAGCCCTGCGGAAAATGATAAAAGACCACGACTATTCGGCGGCCTTGACGCTGATTGACGAAATGGGCGAAATGGGACAAAAAGCAATCAGAAATCAAATTTATAGCTTAATTAAGGTTTTACTGCTGCATTTGATGAAACAACAAGCCGAAGAACGAACAACACGGTCTTGGGATTTGTCTATCGCCAATGCCATTGACCAAATCAATGCGACCAACGCCCGAAACAACGCACGAAGTCGATATATTGCCGAAGATGAACTGTCTGAACTGATAGAAAAAGCCTACGCCATTGCCTTGAAAAACGCCTCGGCAGAAGCTTTTGGCGGCGCATTGTCAGAAAAAGAATTTGCCAAACACTTGGACCCAACCCGCGTAAAGAAAGAAGCATTGGATTTAATTTTGAACTACGAATCTTGATTATGGAAATAGAGAAAAAATACAAATGGCTTACAATATTAGGTAAGGCTATTATCGAAGACAATAAAATAATGTACAATCCAACCACATCTAATACCACCTTAGATGCTACAAACAAAGGATCATGGTCTGTTGGCACATATTTGAAAAGCAATGTTTTTTTTGATTCAGGCGAAATCTCATTTAAAGTTACTTTTGAAAAGCAGGGTACTGGCGGCTGTTTTATACAATTGAACAGCGATACAGATGCACAACCGATAAAATTAGGTATTCACAACGATGGCGGCTTGTTTTCGGCCTCAAAATTGAATAACAACCAGTATGATTTTTTACAGTTCGTTGGCGAGGCAAATCAACTTACAGTAAACAAGCCTTACGATTTTAAATTGATTATTGCTGGGTCAAAAATTGAGCTTTTTGTGAACGATATACAGGTATTGAACCTCAATGAATTTATTAAAAGGTCGCAAATACAATTGCAGTTTCAGGGATATGCTAAAATAGAAGTAACAGATTTTGAAGTGAGAAGCCAGAAAAAAAGAGCGTTCGTTATCATGCAATTTTCTGACGAATATAACGCCCTTTACAAAGACGTTATCAAATTGGTGGCCGAAGAAAACAATGATTTAATATGTGAACGTGCCGATGACTATTTTACGGCAACACCCATACTACAGGATATCGAAAACTCTATCAAAGAGGCTTCCGTTGTCATTGCTGACATCACCCCCAACAATCCCAACGTTTTTTATGAAGTTGGCTACTCTCACGCAATCGGCAAACCCACTATCTTGTTGTGTGATAGAAAAAGAGAAAAATTGCCTTTTGATTTATCTGGATTTAGAACGTTGTTCTACGATAATTCAATTGCTGGTAAATCGCAAATAGAAGATAAGTTAAGAAAATTTTTAGCAACTGCACTCTAATTAATATGGAAACTACTGCTCCACCGCAGCTATTTAAAGTTACGTTTGACGGCATCGAAATCGAAGTGCCGCCAGGAACTACCATCATGCAAGCGGGTAGAATGTTGGGCGAAAAATACGCGCCACCTGCCATGTGCTACTACGAGCCGCTTAAAGGTACGGGCGGCAAGTGCCGCGCCTGCTTGGTCAAAGTAGCCGCAGGCTCGGCCAAAGACCCGCGCCCCATGCCCAAGCTCGTACCCTCGTGCATTACAACAGTGCAAGATGGCATGGTAATAGAAAACACCACCAACGAGTCGGTGTTGGAAGCCCGCAAAGGTATTGTGGAATTTTTGTTGATAAACCACCCGCTCGACTGCCCCGTGTGCGACCAAGCGGGCGAGTGCCACCTCCAAGATTTTGCTTTTGAACACGGTCGCGTTGAAACCCGCTACGAAGAAGAACGCCGCACCTTTGACAAAGTAAATTTGGGCGACAAGATTCAACTCCACATGACGCGCTGCATTTTGTGCTATCGCTGCGTATTTACGGCCGACCAAATAACGAACAACCGCGTGCATGGCGTGTTGAACCGTGGCGACCACGCCGAAATTAGCACTTACATCGAAAAAGCGATTGACAACGATTTTTCGGGTAACATGATAGACGTGTGTCCCGTGGGAGCTTTGACCGACAAAACCTACCGCTTCAAAAATCGGGTGTGGTTTACCAAACCCGTAGATGCCCACTGCGACTGCGAAAAATGCAGCGGCAACGTTACGCTTTGGTACCGGGGCGACGAAGTAATACGGGTAACCGCTCGCAAAAATGAGTGGGGCGAAACCAAAGAGTTTATTTGCAACACTTGCCGTTTTGACCGCAAAAAAACCAGCGATTGGACCATCGAAGGCCCCACCAAAATAGCACGCCACTCGGTGATTATGGCTAATAAATACCGCGCCGATTTGAAAAAACCAACTTTTGGCGACAAATTGGCGGCCGCCGAGTACAAGCAAATTGATGATTCACGTCCGTTTATTACCGACGAAAAAACAATCAAGGAGTCGAGCATCGAAAACAATGCCAAGGCCAATCAGCGTTTGTTGGGCGTTTGATGCTGGACGTTGAACATTCGATATTGGACATTGAAAAATTTGACCGTTGCCTGTGTCTTCACAGGCAACCATGAATAATAAATAGCGTACGCAAACCACAAACCGCAGGGGCAGCCCCGCACAAATCTCAAATTACGACAAATGCTTGAAGCAGGTTTTATTATCAAGTCGCTTATCATCTTAGCTCTTTTTGGGCTTACTTTGTTGATAGCCACCTATTCTACTTATGCCGAGCGCAAAGTAGCGGCGTTTTTGCAAGACCGACTGGGGCCGAATAGAGCGGGTCCATGGGGACTGCTGCAACCCATTGCCGACGCGGGCAAAATGTTTTTTAAGGAAGATTTTATTCCCTCTCAGGCCAGTAAGTGGCTGTTTATTGCGGGGCCTTGCTTGTCTATGCTCACGGCTTTGATGGCCACGGCGGTTGTTCCGTTTGGCGACAGCGTCAAATATACCACAGGGCCTAATCAGATTTTGACCGTACCCGTGCAACCCATTGACGTAAATATTGGTGTTTTGTACATTTTTGGGGTTGTGTCGTTGGGGGTTTATGGCTTGATGATTGGCGGCTGGGCTTCCAACAATAAATTTTCGTTGTTGGGGGCTATCAGGGCAGCTTCGCAGAACATCAGCTACGAAATTCCGATGGGCCTTTCGATGATTGCTATTTTGATGATGACGGGTTCGCTTTCGATGGGCGAGATTGTGAGCCAACAGCACGGGGGCAATTGGAATATTTTTTACCAACCGCTGGGTTTCATTATTTTTATAACCTGTGCCTTTGCCGAATGTAACCGTACGCCTTTTGACTTACCCGAATGCGAAACCGAATTGATAGGCGGCTACCACACCGAGTACAGCTCCATGAAGCTGGGCTTTTACTTGTTTTCTGAGTACATCAATATGTTTGTGTCGTCGGCGGTTATTTCGAACTTGTTTTTTGGGGGTTACAACTACCCATTTATGGACAGCGTACATCAGTTTTTGACCAATAATTTAGGGGCAATTGCTGGGCATAACGTGGCTACGCTGATTGGTACGGTGGTTTTGTTTGGTAAAATTTTCTTTTTCATTTTCTTTTTCATGTGGGTACGTTGGACTTTGCCGCGTTTTCGCTATGACCAATTGATGAACTTGGGTTGGAAAGGACTGATACCACTCGCCATGCTCAATATTGTTTTGACGGGCGGAGCTATTTTGTTCTTGAAACCACTTATTACGGCACTTTTAAAATAAAAGCTATGCAACTTACCAACCGCGCAAAGCAAGTCAGCAGCAAAGAAATGACGCTGGCCGAACGGATTTACTTACCCGCCATCGTTACGGGTTTAGGAATTACGATTAAGCACTTTTTTAAGAAAAAAGTTACCATTCAATATCCCGAGCAGAAGCGTTATTTAGGGCCCGTTTTCAGGGGGCAGCACGTGCTCAAACGCGATGAGCAAGGCCGCGAACGCTGCACCGCTTGTGGGCTTTGCGCCGTGGCGTGCCCTGCGGAGGCTATTTCGATGGTGGCCGAAGAACGCGAAAAAGGCGAAGAAAAGCTATACCGAGAAGAAAAATACGCGGCTGTGTATGAGATAAATATGCTGCGTTGTATTTTTTGCGGGCTTTGCGAAGAAGCCTGCCCCAAACAAGCCATTTACCTACGCCACGATATATTTGTACCCGTTTTTACGGAGCGCGACAACGTGATTTACGGCAAAGATAAATTGGTAGAAAACATGAACGACCGCTACCTGCGCACTGCTTGGACCAAAGAAGAAGCCCTTCACCAAGACATCAATGATTTAACCCCGCAACCCAGAATACAGTTGTAAACGGGTGTATGATATTATGATATATGGTGTATGATATATGGTGTATGATATACTTTATTTCAATAAACACCATACATCATACACCATACATCATACACCCTACACCACACATCATACACCACACACACCCTACATCATACACCAAGACTTCAAAACCATGGCAGATAAACTATTTTACTTTCTTTCGTTTTTGGCACTGCTGAGTGCCATGATGGTCGTTACGGCCAAAAACCCTATTCATAGCGTTTTGTACCTGATTTTAACGTTTTTTTGTCTTTCGGGGCATTATGTTTTGCTCAATGCGCAGTTTGTGGCGGTGGTCAATATCATTGTCTATGCGGGGGCTATTATGGTGCTGTTTTTGTTTGTCATTATGTTTTTGAACCTCAAACAAGACGACGAAGAAGCCAAAACCAACTTAACAAAAATTGCAGCTACCATTGTGGGTGGTACGCTCGGAGTTATCTTGGTGGCCGTTTTCCGTAAAGCGCAGTTGGGTACTTACAATCCATATTCTTTCAACTCGCAGGTGGGAATGGTCGAGAATCTGGGCGAAGTGCTTTACAACGATTATTTGTTGCCTTTCGAGCTGGCCTCTGTTTTGTTTCTGATAGCGATGGTAGGTGCCGTAATGCTGGCCAAACGCGAAGTAGGCGACCGACACTTTTAAGCAACATAACAATCTACGTTTTTATCCTACAAGTAGTCAACAGTCAATAGTCCACGATAAAATAAAATACTGATTTTCAGCAATTTACGAAATATAGATTTGTCGATTTATCAATTTCAAGTACTTACACTTCCGCGTTTGTTATGAATGCGGAAGTTTTTTTTGATGGTAAGGGCAACGTGCTAACTCTTTTTTACGTATTAGTCAGATATCTTCTAACAATACCCACATGAAACGAATTGAATTTTTGAAAAGTTTGGGCTTAGGTTTATTGACTTCTACGGCCGTAGCAGCTTGTGCCAGCACCGACACCGCAACACCAGACGCGGGTAGCACTACCACCACGGGTTCTACCAACGGCAGTTCGGCCAGCGACTGCACGACCACGCCCGCCGAAACAGCGGGGCCGTTTCCTACTAAGTCGCCGAGCGGATTGGTAAAAAATGACATTCGCTCTGACCGCTCAGGGCTTATGATGACGACGGCCATTGCCATCAAAAACAAAAATGCCAGTTGTGCCGCGCTCAAAGATGCCATCGTGGATATTTGGCATTGCGATGCCGACGGTAGCTACTCCGAATACGCCAACTACACCAGCGTTAGTTTTTTGCGTGGTCGTCAAACCACCGATGCCAACGGTTTGGTAACTTTTACTTCGATTTTTCCAGGCTGGTATGGCGGGCGAGCGCCGCACATTCACGTGCATGTCTATAATGCGAGCGGCAAATCGTTGTTGGTTACACAAATAGCTTTCCCAAAAACAGTGTGCGATACCGTTTATGGCACAGCCAATACTTTCTACAAAAAAGGCTTGCAAGATACTACCAACGAGCGCGATAATGTGTTTAGAGATGGTTTTGCCACCGAAATGGCCGCCCTGACGGGCAGCGTAAAAGATGGCTACGCACTTACGCACACCATTGTTGTAAACGCTTAATTAATAAGATGTTCGCTGAAACAGAAGCCATTATTCACTTAGCGGCGCGGCGCGCTGACACCCTTAGCGGGGCCAGCACACGCGCCGATTTTATAACGGTAAACGATGTCTTTTTGGCAACAGGTGATGGCTACAAAACCCAGCTTTCGACCAGTCAATCGGTGCTGATATTACCCTATATTGGCGACATTGAAATAAAAAAAGCGGGCAAAGTATTGCTGTTGGAAGAAAACCAAGCCCTGACATTTGAAGGCCAAACGGCTACAGAATTTGAAATAGCCAATCCTTACGCCGACGATGCCATCAATTTTTTTGAGGTGCTGCTTCAAAGCCCCGTTTTTGACCAAGAAACGGTGGCTGTCATTGACGTTCAAGCTCGTCCAAACGTATTTTTACCCATTGCCAAAAGTGCCTTCATTGGCCAATTTGATGGACGAGAAGAAGGCGTGTACAAGTTACAAACCCTTGATAGCAAGCTGTTTGTGTACGTCATTGAGGGCGTATTTGAGGTTCAAAACCGATTACTGCACGCCCGAGATGCCCTCACTCTTTGGCATTTGGCAGTATTAGAATTTGAGGCACTATCGGCCAATGCCATACTGCTTATTGTAGAGATTTAATAAGAAGCAAGACGTGCGCGCCGTACTTGGCGTAGCAAAATAGCCAGCACAAAAGCCCCAACGCAGACGCTCAACAATACCGACATGGCGGTGTTGTAGTTGCCGTCTTGGGTGCGCAGGTAGCCCATGAGCGCCACTCCCGCAAAGCCCCCAATGCTGTCGAACGAATTGACGATACCCAACGTTTTTTTGAAGGCTTCACCTTTGTACATTTCGGCTACGGTGAGCTGAATCATGGCAAAAGCACCGCTATAGCCCACGCCGTAGCACACGGCGTAGAGGTAGGCAAAATTAGTATTGACGCTGACCATTTTTAGGCTCAAAATTCCGCAAATAAGCCCTACTGTGGCCAAAAGTAGAATATTCATCTTGTCGAATTTGTCGCTCAAATAGCCAAAAGATACTTTTCCGATGATGCTAAAAACAGAAAACAATCCCGCAATATTGGCCGCTTGTTTAATGCTAAAACCGTAGTCGGTCAGATACAGGCGGAGGTTTTGTAATACGCCAAAACCACAAAACCAAAAGGCCGCCGTAATAAACAGCAAAAGATAAAAAACGGGCGTTTTGAATAACTGTATAACGGAAAAAACGTTGGCATTACTTTCCACACTTCTCACTTCTTGCTTCTCATTTTTCAGTTCACCGTCTATGTTTTGACCCATCTCTTGGGGCGTATTTTTGATAAACAACCACGGAATAAACGACATGGCCGCCCCCAACATGGCAATACCAATGGCGGCGGTACGCCAACCGTAAAGTGGCGTAAGATAGGCCGCCATTTGCGGAAAAATAATATTGCCCGCGCTCGAACCTACCAAAAATATACCCGTGGCCAACCCTCGTTTTTTTTGAAACCAGTTGCTAATAATGACCATGCACGACAGCAGCCCGCACATGGTAATGGCCATCGAAAACACCAAGTAAATGAGATGTAAGTGCAAATAGCTTTGCATCAAAGCAAACGACAGCGTGCAACCCAAGCTCAAAAGCATACCACAAAGCATGAGGAGTTTGGGAGAAAAACGGGTGAGCAAAAAACCAATAATGGGCGAGAATACCGCAATGTAAATAAAATAAAACGAGGCAGGTTGCACCACTTGGGCGTGTTTCCAACCAAATTCTTTCATCAATTCTGGGAAGAAAAAAGGCAGGCTGTTGGTGCTGATAGTGGTAGCCGAATAACTGATAAACAGCATCGTGATGATGGTCCAGCCGTAAAATTTAGGTTTTGGTTCGGTGGTCATGGGTGAAAGGGGGAAAAGAGGAAAGGAAGTGTGGGGTTTAAAGGTATAAGGTGTAGGGTTTAGAAGTGTAAGGTTTAGAGGGGGTATGGTGTAAAAGGGAAAAAGGGGGAGAATTACCAAAAAAAGGATAGGATAAAGGGAAATAAGAAGGGTGAAAGGGGTGAATTTTCCTACACCCTACCCCTCATTCATACACCCTACCTCATTCATAGGCCCCTACACCTTTACCCCTGCTACTTCCCTTACGCCATTCCCCTTTCTCCCCTCCCTTCAAATATTTCATTTTCAATGGGTTGATTTACGGCAAATTCTTTCCAGCGGATGTCCATCCAGCGGAGGCCTTCAAAATAGATGCGGAGGCGTTGGGGTTGCACAAAATCTTGGCCTTCTACCCGCGTAAAGTCAGAATAAATACGGTGGTGGTAGCCTACGGCGGTGTTGAAGTGCAAATACCGAATGGTAAAGTACTGCTGATCAATGCCGTAGAAAGTTTCGTCGCCTTTTAAATCGGTTATTTTTATCAAGAAACAATCGTGGCCGTCTATCTGGTCGTCGGTGAGGCGTTCGAGGCCAAAACCCTGCGCAAGGGCATGCCGAATAATACTAAAACCAAAATTGTTGCTCCATTCAAAATGCTTGGCATAAGGTTTGGCGCGCTCGGAGAGGTGCATATTGGTGGCATTCCCGTCAAAGCGGAGCGAAAAAAAATCGTTTTCGCCATACTGGGCATCGAAGCGGATTTTGCCGTTGGCGGTGCGCGCGCTGTCGTTGGCTTCGGGAAAAACGCGGTATAGCTGGTAGGTATCGAAGTGCAAAAAATGGGCTTCGTCGGTTTTGCCGTAGGGCGTAAAAAATGCTTCGCCTTTGAGCATCAAAGTTTTGGGCGAGTGCCAAGTTTCGCCGCCACAGGCTTCAATTACTTGATTCAAAATTTCGGGTGCAGTCATAAAAAAAAGTTAAAGGATTAAGCTGCGCAAAATACACAAATCGTAGATTTGCCATCACCCAATAAAATTTGGTAGATTTGAATAAAGTAAGAGCTAAACTGAGCACAAATTGGTACAAGATACTGCTGAACAT
>REAB01000071.1 GCA_004293645.1 Cytophagia bacterium
GGAAGAAATAGACCAAACGGGCGATGCCGACGTACTGGTGGTGTGGCCCAACCCCACCACGGGGTTGCTGCAACTCAAAACGTGGCTGGCCGAGGCGGGCAAAGTAGAAGTGATGGTGCAAGATTTGACGGGTCGCACGGCCAAAAGCAACCAGTTTAGGGCGGAAGCGGGGGTATTTGAAGCCCAAATGAACCTCGAAGATTTACCGATGGGGATGTACCTGTTGCAAGTGCAAACGTCCCAAAAGCGGTTCTTGAAAAAAGTGGTACTGATGCGATAAGTAGTTGGGCAGAAATAGGCGGTTCGCCGCTGCGATTATATTATTTTTGATTTGTAATAAAGGGTAATTTGGTAGTAATAAATTGACAAACAGACAATTACAAAAAATTACTATAATTACAAACAATTACAAGAAAAATTACTATAATTACAAACAATTACAAGTAAGTACTTAAAAGGGTTTAGGAAGTAGAAAAAAGTGCTTGGCAGACGGGTCTTGTAACCTGTTGGCCAAGCACTTTTTGCATGATTAAGTTTTGTTAGAAAAAACTATTTTTCGCTACTTTTGCAATCTTAAAGCAAATTATGAAATTTCAAAAAATAGCCAACGACCCCGCCACCAAAGCCCGCGCGGGCATCTTAGAAACCGACCACGGTACCATCGAAACACCCATTTTTATGCCCGTTGGCACGGCAGGGACTGTCAAAGCAGTGCATCAACGCGAACTGTCAGAAGATATCAAAGCCCAAATCATATTAGGAAACACCTATCATCTTTATTTACGGCCCGGGTTAGATATCATTCAACAGGCGGGCGGTTTGCACGGTTTTAATGGTTGGCAAAAACCCATCTTGACCGACAGCGGCGGCTATCAAGTATATTCGTTGGCAGGTACAGGCCGCAAAATTGTGGAAGAAGGAGTGAAGTTTAAGTCGCACATTGACGGTTCTACGCACGTATTCACGCCCGAAGGCGTGATGGACATTCAGCGGCGCATCGGGGCAGACATCATCATGGCTTTTGATGAATGTACGCCCTATCCTTGTGACTATTCGTACGCGCGAACGTCTATGGAAATGACGCACCGCTGGCTCAAACGCTGCTGCGACCGTTTCGACCAAACCGAAGGCTTGTACGGCTACAGCCAAACGCTCTTTCCGATTGTGCAAGGCAGTACCTATAAAGACCTACGCAAGCAGTCGGCCGAAACCATTGCCAGTTTTGAGCGCGAAGGCAACGCCATTGGCGGGTTGTCGGTGGGCGAACCAGCGGAGGCAATGTACGAAATGGCCGAATTGGTATGTGATATTTTACCTGCCGACAAGCCACGTTACTTGATGGGCGTTGGCACGCCCGAAAATATTTTGGAGGGCATTGCGCTCGGCATTGATATGTTCGACTGCGTAATGCCCACCCGCAACGCCCGCAACGGAATGTTGTTTACGACGCAAGGCACTATTAATATTAGAAACGAAAAATGGAAAGATGATTTTAGTGCCATAGATAGTGAATTGGGAGGCTACGTGAGTACTTTTTATTCAAAAGCCTACTTAAAACATTTGATAAAATCGGACGAGATGTTGGGGGCGCAAATTGCCAGCGTACACAACTTAACGTTTTATCTCTGGCTGGTTGGGCAAGCCCGAATCCACATTTTAGCAGGTGATTTTGCGCAGTGGAAAACAAAAATTTTAAAAAAAATAACCGTTAGGCTTTGAAAGTACGCTCAAAAGCCGTTAATTTCGATTGTTAATCTGGCCTATTTCTAAAAATCAAGTTTTAGGTTTGTTGGCAAAGTCTATAAAGTTTCCTAATTTTGCGCCATAAGCACCTTTATTTTTAAATTGTACACCCCCTATTTTCGACGTAAGGTCATAAAAACAAACCCGTTTATTGTATGAAAAAAGTAGCTCTGCTCGTTCTCTTTTTAGTGTCTGGATTCTTGGTGGCAGAAACAAATGCCCAAACGAAAGGTGCTGCATCTTCGCAAGATGCCACTGCTCAGTATAATCCGAAGGCCACTTACGACGGCCCCTACAAGTTAAACACTTGGTCGCTGAGTGTTTATGCGGGTCCAACCCAATTTTATGGCGACTTGCGCGAGTATGATTTCTGGCCAGTTGGCGGTCCCGCCAGCTACGATACCCGTAGCGAACGTGGAACAGGCCACTTGGGCATATCGCTCGGCAAACAACTTACTTACCTTTTTGGCGCACGCTTGGATTTTGGTGGCGGAAACCTCCGGGGTATGAAGCGCCGCATCTACAATTCGTATTTTAATGCCAATTATTTCCAAGCTGACGTAGCAGGTACGGTCAATTTGAAAGGATTGCTGTTTGGTGCAAACAAATTGAAGCGTTGGAAAATGGATGCTTACGCTGGTTTCGGCCAAATTTGGTTTCGCTCTACGGCTTACGAATTGGGGGCAGGGCGTATTCAGCGTCGCTCAGACGACTCCCCTACCCTTCGCAACAATTTTACTGAATTGAACAAAAAAGCGTCTTCTTACACGCAAGAGTGGGTCATTCCAGTAGGATTTAGCACCAGCTACGAATTGACCAAAAATATTGATTTGGGCATTGACTTCCGCCTCAACAACGTAAACTCTGAGAAGTTGGACGCAACTGTTGGCGGCGACAATGGCAGTATGCAATTTGGTACAGGCAGCGGTCAATTGTATGCAGGCGACGGTGCTACTCCAAAAGGTGCATCGGCACTTGACAAATACGGCTTCTTTGCAGTTACGGCTACTTATAAGTTTGGTAAGAACCCGTTGCGCGTTGAAAAGAAAAATGGCAAGTGGGCGTACGACCCAGAACAAAAAATCAATGGACAACCTGCTTTCTACAACTTGCGCTACACCGACCCACGCTTGTTGGTGAAACCACCTAAAATTCTTTCGTTGGCTGAGATTGATTCAATTGCCCAAGCCAATAAACCCAAAGAAATTGATTCACGTTTGCTCACTGATACTGACAACGACGGTGTTTCCGATTTCTTCGATAAAGAACCAAATACCCCTGCGGGTAGCATCGTAACGGGTGCAGGTCAGAAAATGGACTTTGATAAGTACGTAAAAGACGCATTGCCAGGCATGGCTTGCGGTGAGATATTTACCAACATCTTGTTTGATACCGACAAGGCCATTATCAAGCCAGAATTCTACGACGTATTGACCAAAGTGGTAGAACTAATGAACAAAACGCAGTGCCGCTTGCAGTTGGCAGGCCACGCCGACCGCCGCGCCACCGACCGCTACAATGTAGCACTGTCAGAACGACGCGTCAATGCCGTGAAGCAATATTTAGCCCAAGCTGGTTTGAAAGACGTAAACCGTGTTATCGTTGATTCTTACGGTTCTTTCAAACCAATTGCCGACAATGGTAAGGTTGAAGGATTGAAGAAAAACCGCCGCGTGGAGCTTAAATTACTGCCATAAACTCGTTTAAGTTTTTAGTGTACCAAAAAGACCTCGACCTAATTCGAGGTCTTTTTGTTTCCTGGTTAGACACCTGTTATATTTGCGGCCTCATTTTACTAAGCCGTTGCCTGTGTCTTCACAGGCAACAAACTATATCTGATTTTTTTAATAACTAAACTACCGTGTACCAAGAACTACTGCGAAAAGAAAAACAAATTGCCGTTGTGGGGTTAGGTTACGTAGGGCTACCCATTGCCCTCGAATTTGCCAAACATTTTCGCGTTATCGGTTTTGATATTAACCGCGAGCGCGTAGCGCTGATGCAACAAGGCCAAGACCCGTCGCGCGAACTCGAAGAAACTGCCTTTGTTGATAAAGACATCACATTTACCGCCAATCCCGCCGATTTAAAAAATGCCCACTTCTTTGTAGTAGCCGTGCCTACTCCCGTTGATGATTATAAAGTACCCGACCTCAAACCGCTGATAGGTGCTTCCGAAACCATTGGAAAAATGCTAAAAAAAGGCGATTACGTTATTTATGAATCAACCGTTTATCCAGGCTGTACCGAAGAAGATTGTTTGCCGCTTTTAGAAAAATATTCGGGCCTCAAATTGGCCAACGATGACTTCAAGATTGGCTACTCGCCCGAGCGCATCAATCCAGGCGATAAAGAGCGCACCATTGACAAAATCTTGAAAATTGTGTCGGGCAACGACGACGAAGCGTTGGAAGAAATAGCGCAAGTGTATGGCCAAATCATTACGGCGGGTATTTACAAAGCTACGTCGGTGAAAGTAGCTGAGGCTGCCAAAGTAATCGAAAACACCCAACGCGATTTGAACATCTCGTTGATGAACGAGCTGGCCATTATTTTCGATAAAATGGGCATCAGCACCAAAGATGTGATTGAAGCAGCGGCCACCAAATGGAATTTTATCAAACTGTCGCCTGGCTTAGTGGGTGGGCATTGCATTGGCATTGACCCATATTATTTGCTTTATAAAGCCAAAAAATTGGGCTACGACCCGCAGGTTATTCACAGCGGACGGCGAATCAACGACGGAATGCCCGCTTTCATTGCCAAACGTTTGGTACAGATGATTACCCAAAAAGGCAAAAGTCTGCAAAATGCCAAAGTGCTGGTGATGGGCATTACCTTCAAAGAAAACGTGTCGGACATTCGCAACTCAAAAGTAGCCGATTTAATAAAAGAACTGATGCAGTTTTCGGTCAATGTGCACATTGTAGATCCGTACGCATCGCCCAACGAAGTAGCGCACGAGTACAATTTGACCCTCTTAGACAAACCTTCCGACCAGTACGATGCCGTGCTGGTAACCGTAGCCCACGACCAATACAAAAACTTGAATATGAGCCACTTCCGCTCGCTAATGGGCGACCAGCCCATTTTGATGGATTTGAAAAGTTTATACAACAATGATGACCCTGCCATGACTTACTGGCAATTATAACATGACAACAAAACAATACGATTATTTGATAGTGGGCGCGGGGCTTTTTGGAGCAGTTTTTGCGCACGAAGCCACCCAACGCGGCAAAAAATGCTTGGTCATAGACCGCCGCAAACACATTGGCGGCAATACTTACTGCGAAAACGTAGAAGGAATCAACGTCCACGCTTACGGAGCGCATATTTTTCATACCAACGACAAAGCTATTTGGGACTACGTGAACTCGTTTGTGGAGTTTAATCGCTATACCAACTCGCCCGTGGCCAATTATCAGGACGAGCTTTACAATTTGCCGTTCAATATGAATACTTTCTACCAACTTTGGAAAGTAAAAACTCCCGCCGAAGCTCACGCCAAAATACAAGACCAGATTGCGAACCTGAACATTAAAAATCCGCAAAATTTGGAAGAACAGGCCATTTCGTTGGTCGGAACCGATATTTATTACAAACTCATCAAAGGCTATACCGAGAAACAATGGGGCCGTAAAGCCACCGAACTCCCCGCTTTTATCATCAAGCGTTTGCCCGTTCGGTTTACTTTCGACAACAATTATTTTAACGACCGCTACCAGGGTATTCCGATGGGAGGTTACAATAAACTCAGCGAAGGACTCCTAAAAGGCAGTGAGGTGCGGCTCAACGTAGATTATTTTGAAGACTGGGCCGAATTGGACGCTTTGGCTACTCAAACGGTTTATACGGGGCAAATTGACGAATATTTTGATTTTAAAGCGGGGCATTTAGAATACCGAAGCCTGCGGTTTGAAAACCAACTACTCGATACGCCCAACTACCAGGGCAACGCCGTGGTAAACTACACCGAGGCCGAAGTACCTTACACGCGCATCATCGAACACAAACATTTTGAGTTTGGTACGCAAGAAAAAACGGTGATTACCCACGAGTATTCGCAAGAATGGACGCCTGGCACAGAGCCGTATTATCCCGTAAATGACGATAAAAACGACCAAGTTTTTCGGCAATATCGGCACATGAGCGAGCAAATGCCCCACGTACTTTTTGGCGGGCGGTTGGCCGAATATCGGTATTATGACATGCACCAAGTGGTAGGGTCGGCGTTGGCAAAAGTGAAAAAGCATTTTGGAGAATAATGACAGATAATCCACAAAAACGCCTCGCTATTCTGGGTTCAACAGGCTCTATTGGCACACAAGCACTCGACGTGGTGGCGGCCAATCCAGCCGCATTTGCCGTAGAAGTACTAACTGCCCAAAACAACGCCGAACTGCTCATTGAGCAAGCCGCGCAGTTTCGCCCCAATGTGGTGGTTATTGCCAACAAAGACCGCTACGATGCAGTATTTGCCGCCTTAGACCCGCTCGACATCAAGGTGTATGCGGGCGACAAAGCCATTGCCGACGTGGTGCAAATGGACAGCATTGACACCGTATTGACCTCAATGGTAGGGTATTCGGGCCTCATTCCTACGCTCAAAGCCATTGAAGCAGGGAAGCAAATTGCGCTGGCCAACAAAGAAACACTCGTAGTAGCGGGCGAGTTGGTAACGGGTTTGGCACGGCAAAAAGGCGTAAATATCTACCCCGTTGATTCCGAACATTCGGCTATTTTTCAATGCCTGATGGGAGATTTCCACAACCCCATCGAAAAAATATTGCTCACTGCTTCGGGTGGGCCATTTCGTGGAAAAAGCCGCGAGCAATTGCTCCACGTAACCAAAGCCCAAGCCCTCAAACATCCCAATTGGAGCATGGGTGCCAAGATTACAATTGACTCGGCCTCGCTGATGAACAAGGGCTTGGAAGTAATTGAAGCCAAGTGGCTCTTTGGCGTAAATGCCTCCCAAATTGAGGTCGTTGTTCACCCGCAAAGTATTATTCACTCAATGGTGCAATTTGAAGACGGCAGCATCAAAGCCCAAATGGGACTGCCCGATATGCGCCTGCCCATTCAGTTTGCGCTCACTTATCCCAACCGCCTCAAAGCCGATTTTCCGAGGTTTGATTTTACAAAATACCCTTCACTCACCTTTGAAAAGCCTGATTTACAGACTTTTCGTAACCTACAATTTGCCTTCGATGCCCTCGAACGCGGCGGCAACATGGCTTGCATTGTCAATGCGGCCAATGAGGTGGCGGTGGCGGCTTTTTTGCGCGACGAAATTGGCTTTTTGCAAATGTCGGACTTAATAGAAACTTGTATGAGCCGCGTAACGTTTACCCAACAGCCCACGCTCGACGATTATATCGAGACCGATGCCGAAACGCGCCGAATGGCCCAAAACTTTGTGAACAAAATCTAATATGCCCCAAGTGCTTAACATACCCACCATGGACACCATGAACGACGATGAGTTTTTCGCATTTTGCGAGGCCAATCGCCGCAACGGTATGCACTTTGAACGCGACAAAAACGGAAGTATTATTTTTATGTCCCCTACTGGAAGTATTGGAGGTTCACGTGATTTGGAAATTGCGTTTGAGATAAAATTTTGGGCAAAAGAAAACAAGCAAGGTATCGCTTTTGGCTCTTCAACGGGATTTACACTGCCCGATGGCTCTGTTAAATCGCCCGATGTGGCTTGGATAAGTAGAGCACGTTGGGAGAGAGTGCCACCCGCAATGCGACGCAAATTTGCCCCGATTTGTCCCGATTTTGTGGTAGAAGTAATCTCAGAATCAGACAATTGGTCTGAACACGAAAATAAAATGCGAGAATACATGGCCAACGGTTGCCGCTTGGGTTGGCTGATTGACCCCGCCGAACAAACCTACATGATTTTTACGCCCAATAATACCAATCCTGAAAAACGCCCGTTTGAAGTAATCAACGGTGGCGATGTATTGGAAGGCTTGGAAATAGATTTAAGAACAGTTTTTGAAGACATTGGATAAAAAATAATTGAAGATGGGACTTGTACACGCCGAAATAGAATTGTCAAATGCAATGGATAAAGCCTTGCAACGCCGCAATAAACTCAATGAAGAGGAGGTTCGTAAAATGAACGTTACTGCTTTGGTGGACTCTGGGGCTTATATGATGGTGATACCAGATAGCGTGAGGTTACAACTTGGACTGGAAATAATTGGTTATGAACTAACCGAATTTGCCAACGGCAAACAAGAAAAAGTGGCTATTGCCGAACCCGTTGAGGTGCATTTTGAAAACCGAAAGGCTACGGTAGATGTTTTGGTGATTGGCAACGAAGTATTGCTTGGGGCAATTCCGATGGAAGCAATGGACGTACTTGTCAATCCTCGTTTGCAAAAATTGACAGTTAATCCAGCGCACCCTACGATGCCCGTATTTAGAATTTAATAAAAACACAACTAACTGTGCAGCAGCACACAACATACGCAGAATGGAAATTTTAATCATGGCAGGACAGTTGATTTTAGGACTGTCTATTTTAGTAGGATTGCACGAACTCGGCCACCTCCTGACGGCCAAATTGTTTGGAATGAGGGTTGAAAAATATTACATTGGGTTTCCACCCAAGGTAGTTTCGATACAACGTGGCGAAACAGAATACGGCATTGGTGCGATTCCGTTGGGCGGCTTCGTAAAAATTGCGGGCATGGTAGATGAGTCTTTGGATACCAAAAACCTGAGTGCTACCCCCGAACCCTGGGAGTTTAGAGCCAAGCCAGCCTGGCAGCGACTCATTGTAATGTTGGGCGGCATTTTTGTCAATGTCGTAACGGGCATTATTATTTTTGTGGCACTCACTTACTCAAACGGGCGTTATTATTACGACAACAGCGACTTGAAATATGGCATCGTGGCGCACCAATTGGCCCAAGAAATTGGCCTCAAAACGGGCGATAAGATTGTGGCCATCAACGGCAAGGCTTTCAACGATTTTGCCGATGTCAATAAAGTGCTGCTCGAATCGAATAGTTACTACACCGTGGAACGCAACGGCCAACGTACGGACGTGCTGATTCCAAATAATTTTTACGAAAAAATAGCCGACAAAGCCAACGCAGGGCAGTTTATAGACCCCGTGTTTCCGTTTAAAGTGGGCGAAATAGGCGTAGGAATGCCCGCCGCAAAAGCAGGTATGAAAATGGGCGACCGCATCGTTAAAGTAAACAACACACCCATTCGGTTTTATCACGAAGTAAAAGCAGCGCTGGCCCAATACAAAAACCAACAAGTAACAATAGAAATAGACCGCGCTGGCCAAACCCTAACACTGCCCATGAAAGTAACCGAAGAAGGCACAATTGGTTTTTTCCCAGATTCAGAACTCCAACGCAGGCACCAACAATTTACGCTGGGCGAATCTTTGGTAGCGGGTACAAATCAAGCTTTTGGCGTGGTGTTTGACCAAATTAAGGCTTTTGGCAAAATTTTTAGGGGCGAAATGTCGGCTCAAAAATCGTTGGGTAGTTTCATCACCATTGGCAAAGTATATGGCCCATCGTGGGACTGGAACCGCTTTTGGAGCATTACGGGGCTACTTTCTATGGTCTTGGCGTTCATGAATTTATTGCCCATTCCTGCCCTCGACGGTGGCCACACGGTATTTTTGTTGTACGAAATTATCTCAGGTCGCAAGCCTTCCGACCAGTTTTTGGAAGGAGCCCAAAAAGTGGGCATGGTGCTGCTGTTGTGCCTCATGGTGTTTGCCATTGGCAACGATATTTTCAAATTGTTTTAAAAAAATGTCATTGCTTCCGTTTGGCGAAAAAGCCATTGTTTCGCTTGAAAAATTGACCGAATATGTATTATCAGAAACACACGAAGAAGGCAAAAATAAGGCTCGCGTTTTCAGAAATCTTTTAGAAATTACCAAAGAAGATGCTTGCAAACTTAAAGAAATGATACAAACGGCAGTATTGGTAAATGAAGCAAAAGAAGGTAAAATAGATAGATTTGGCAAACGGTATTCGGTTGATTTTGAAGTAAAAAGCCCCACAAATGAAGTTGTAACAATTAGAACAGGCTGGATTGTTAGGAATGATAGCCCATATCCAAACTTTGTAACTTGTTTTGTCTTAAAAAATTAATTCATGGAAAAGATACAATTGTTGGATACGGTAGCTTTGCTAAAAAACATACCTGAAGAAAAACTCACTAAAGGGCAAGTAGGAACGATAGTAGATATTTTTGATACGCAGCACTTTGAAGTAGAATTTGCCGATAAAAATGGTCAAACTATTGCCCTAATAGCATTGAGCAGCAAAGAGTTACTAAAATTAGTTCATGAATCTATCTATGCCTAAAATAGTAATCTTAGTAACCATACTGATGATTGCTGCGGGTTTTGAGCGCCACGACTTCCACACCAGCATTACGCGCATGGATTACAACGCCAAGGAAAAGTCGTTTGAGGTGAGTTTGCGCGTTTTTACTGACGACCTCGAAAGCGCACTGAGCAAAGAAAACGGCGGCCAGAAATTTGTGGTAGTAAACAATGACAAAAACGACGCTTTCGTAGAAAAATACGTACGTAAACGCTTCGGATTGCTGAATGCCCAAAAACAAAAAAAGGCTTACACGTACGTTGGCAAAGAGCAAGAAGCCGATGCCACTTGGATTTATATGGAGATTCCGTGCCGCGAAATGCCCAACGGATTCGCTGTTCAAAACGAAGTGTTGTTTGAACTATTTGACGACCAAACCAACCTGCTGAACCTCAACTACCAAGCCCAAAGGAAGTCGTATATCTTCAAAGGAGAACAAAAAGTGCACGAGTTGGGAATTTGACAGAAAAAACCGTACCTTTGCGCCCCAAACTTTACATTTTTAACTACTTCAAACGTTCAGTTTCATGCCAAAGATGAAGACCAATTCGAGTGCCAAGAAGCGTTTTAAGCTCACTGGCACTGGCAAAGTAAAGCGCAAACACGCTTTTCACAGCCACATTTTGACTAAAAAGTCAAACAAGCGCAAGCGCAATTTAACCTCCTTTACGGTGGTTGACGACACCAACATGGCGCGTATCAAATTGCTCTTAGTGCTTTAATGAAGTGAAAAATGGCCTTCAAAAAGCCAAAATTTTTCACGGTTCTATGTTTCACCCGATTGCTGGCTTTTAAGTTCTTTTAAACAAAAATAAGACGCCAGTTGTCAAAAAACTTCAAACACAATGCCACGTTCAGTAAACCACGTCGCCTCACGGGCAAGACGCAAGAAAATTTTAAAATTAGCGAAAGGCTACTACGGCCGTCGCAAAAACGTATGGACGGTTGCCAAAAACGCCGTTGAAAAAGCCTTAGGTTACGCCTACATTGGCCGTAAACAAAAGAAAAGAAATTTCCGCAGTTTGTGGATTCAGCGCATCAATGCCGCCGCTCGCCAAGAAGGATTGTCGTATTCGGCACTGATGGGCAAAGTACACGCGGCAGGCGTAGAACTGAACCGTAAAGTATTGGCCGACTTGGCGATGAACAATCCCGAGGCTTTCAAGGCCGTTGTTGAAAAAGTAAAGTAATTTTGGTAAGTAAAAAAGGGTATCGAGGCATCTCGATACCCTTTTTTTTTGGCATTTGCCTTCGTCAAAAACAAAACAGCCGTTTTTTTATTACTTCACAACACGGTGCAATTGGAGCGCACAAGCGTAACAGGAAACGGCGTAAGCATGGTTTGGAAATTGTAGCGAGGGGTCTATTTTCGTAAAATAATGCGGAACGTAGTGCCTTTGCCAACTTCCGAAGTTTTTACAAACAGTTTGCCTTCGTGGTATTGTTCAATAATGCGCTTGGCCAATGTGAGCCCCAAGCCCCAGCCGCGTTTTTTGGTGCTAAACCCTGGTCTGAACACTTTTCGCCAACTGGTTCGTGAAATGCCCTTGCCCGTGTCGCTGATGTCAATGGCTACTTCTTGTTTGTTGAGCTGAAAGAGCCTCACTTTGATTTCGCCAATGCCGCCCATCGAATCAACGGCATTTTTGCAAAGGTTTTCGATGACCCACTCAAACAAATTGCGGTTGAGGTACATTTCGCGGTCGGGAGGAAGCTCGTTCACAAATTCCAGTTTTACTTTGGTCGAAATCCGTCTTTTTAAGTATTCTAAGAAAGGGGCAATGGTATCGGCAATGTTCTCAAATTTTCTAATGGGCACCGAGCCAATGCTCGAAAAACGCGCCGTAATCATCTCTAATCGTTGCACATCTTTTTCGATTTCGGTGGTGTATTCGTCTGAAAATTGCGTGGGGTCGCTTCTAAAAAATGCCACCCAACCCATAAGCGACGCAATGGGTGTACCCAACTGGTGGGCAGTTTCTTTGGCCAACCCCACCCACACCCGGTTTTGCTCGGCATTGCGCGATGCACTAAACACCAAGTAGGCTAAAAACGACAAAACAATAATACTAACAAGCTGAACATAAGGATAATAACGCATTTGCACCAATAACGACGAGTCGGCAAAATAGATGTATTGCTTGTCGCCTAACGCATCTACATCTACTTCGATGGGCGGGTGGTCGTTTTTAAGGTTAAAAAAAGCCGCTTCGAGCAGTTGTTTTTTTTGGGCGGCGGTAGCCGTGGTTGGAATTTCCAAGTTATCGCCACCGATGGGCTTTTTGTCTTGGCCCGTCAAAATAGTCGGAATGTTGCTCTGGCGGTTATTCTCGCGCACTATTTCGAGCAGCGCGGTAAGGTCTTCGTTTCCGTCTGCGTGATTGACCGAATACTCGTAAAGCTCGGCATACAGCTCAAGCTGGCGGCGTTCGCGCTTGTCCACGTTTTCGACAATGTTGTAGGTATAAAACAACGAAGCAATGCCGATAAGGGCTAAATTGATGCCAATAAAAATTTGGTAAAGATTTTTTTGGCTGTAAATATCTAACGAAAGCCGCATAAAATTTGAAATTTATGGTTTGTAGTTGTAGGGTCGGGGTCGCCCGTGCGATATGGTGTTAAGGAGTAAGTACCTCTTTTTACCCCATGTCCCTCTGTTCCCTTATTTTCTTTTTCAAGCCAAAACTAAAACATTAAGGTACATCAAGGAGTAATAAATGAGAAATGTTGTAACAATTTAGAATTATTATCATGTTTTTGCTTTTGTTTTTGCCTTAAATTTGTAGCCAATTCTTACTTATATCATGCAACCGAGTTTCTTTAACGCCATCAGTATATCATCTAAGAATGCTCCCGTGGACGTGAGAGAGCAAATAGCACTCAACGAGGGCGAAGCAAAAAACTTCATGGTGAAAGTCCAAGAAATTTTTGATGCTTCTGAAGTACTGGTGGTTTCTACTTGCAACCGCACCGAGATTTACCACAATGCCCCCCTCCAAAGTAGCAACGAAGCTATTGCCAAGTTATTACTAATAGAAAAAGGCTTGACCGACACGGCCAATTATTTGCCTTATTTTGCTTATTATGACCAACAAACGGAGGCCGTTCTGCATTTATTTAAAGTAGCCACGGGCTTACACTCGCAAGTGGTAGGCGATATGCAAATACCCAACCAAGTGAAACAAGCCTACCAATGGTCGGCAGATATGGGTATGGCCGGGCCTTTTTTGCACCGTTTGCTGCACAGTATTTTTTTTACCAACAAGCGCGTTGCCCAAGAAACAACCTTCCGCGACGGGGCAGCCTCTACGGCTTATGCGGCCGTGGAGCTTGTCAAACAAGTGGCAGCGGCCAAAGCCAATCCCCACGTTTTGTTGCTGGGTTTGGGCGATTTGGGCACCGATGTATGCCGTAATTTAAAAGAAAAAGGGTTTACAAATATTACACTCGTGAATCGGACGCGGCAAAAAGCCGACGAATTGGCGGCTGAGTTAGAACTGACCGTTTGCGATTTTGACCAAGCTGCCAATGCCATTTTACAAGCCGACGTGGTGGTTTCGTCTATTGTGCGGCCAGAGCCGTTCATAACGCGCGAACTGCTCGAAAAACAAACTATTTTTACGTTCAAATACCTCATAGACCTCTCGGTGCCGCGCAGCATAGCCGCCAACGCCGAGGAAGTGCCAGGGGTGGTGGTTTATAATATTGACTACATTCAACAGCGAACCAACGAGGCCACTGCCCGCCGCGTAGCTGCCATACCGCAAGTGGAAGCCTTGATTGAGGCCGCTATCGCAGAGTTTTCTGACTGGTCGAAAGAAATGGTGGTGTCGCCCACGATTCAGAAACTCAAAAATGCGTTGGAGCAAATTCGCCAAGAAGAAATAGGGCGTTATCTGAAAAGTTTGGATGCCGAAGAAGCCGCCCGTTTGGACAAAATAACGGCCAGCATGATGCAAAAAATCTTGAAACAACCCGTGGTGCAGCTCAAAGCCGCTTGCAAACGCGGCGATGCCGAAAACTTAGTAGAAGTGTTGAGCGATTTGTTCAACTTAGAAAAAGCGCCTTACACGCCAGCCGTGCATTGAGGCCCAAAAAAGCCGTTCAAAACAAAAAAATAGAGTTGCTCCAAGTGGTGGGGCAACTCTATTTTTTTTGTTTACCAAAACCATTTGGCTCAAAAGCCTGTTTCTTTTTTAACGATTGCCCTCAAACTTAGCACTTACTTACATTCATGGCCTACCGCGATTTAAAATCAAAACAGCTATTACAAATCAAAACCCTCGGCGAACTCAAAGCGGCGGGCTATCAACCCAGAACTATCAAACAAGAACTCCGCGACAATTTGATTGTGAAACTGCGCAACAAAGAGTCGGTTTTTCCAGGTATTTGGGGCTACGAAGAAACCGTAATTCCCGAAATTGAACGCGCCATTTTGTCCATGCACCACATCAATTTGTTGGGGCTTCGTGGCCAAGCCAAAACCCGAATTGCGCGGCTGATGGTCAATTTGTTGGACGAGTACATTCCAGTCGTGGCAGGTTCTGAGCTCAACGACGACCCCATGCAGCCGCTCTCGCGCAACACCCGCGACTTGGTAGCCGAACGCGCCGACCAAACGCCTGTGGCGTGGATGCACCGCGACGACCGCTACGCCGAAAAACTCGCCACGCCCGATGTATCGGTAGCCGACCTCATTGGCGACGTGGACCCCATCAAGGCTGCCACGCTCAAATTGCCCTATTCTGACGAGCGCGTGCTACACTTTGGGCTTATTCCGCGCTCGCACCGCTGCATTTTTGTAATCAACGAATTGCCCGATTTGCAGGCGCGAATCCAGGTGTCGCTGTTCAATATTTTGCAAGAAGGCGATATCCAAATTCGGGGCTTTAAGTTGCGATTGCCGCTCGATATTCAATTTGTATTTACGGCCAACCCCGAAGATTACACCAACCGTGGCAGCATTGTAACGCCCCTCAAAGATCGCATAGACAGCCAAATTGTAACGCACTACCCCAAAACGCTCGAAACTGCCAAGAAAATAACGCAGCAAGAAGCGGTAGTAAAAACCGAGCAAAAGGGCATGATTAAGACCAACGAAATAATCAAAGATTTGATTGAGCAAATTGCTTTTGAAGCCCGCGAAAGCGAGTACGTTGATTCTAAATCGGGCGTGTCGGCGCGGCTTACTATTGCGGCCTACGAAAACCTGCTGTCGTCGGCCGAGCGGCGGGCGTTGCTCAACAGCGAGCGCGAAACTTACGTGCGGCTTTCGGATTTGTACGGTGCTGTACCCGCTATTTGTGGAAAAGTAGAACTGGTTTATGAGGGCGAAGTAGAAGGACCCGTTATTGTAGCCCAGAGCTTGATTGGGAAGGCCGTCAGAACGCAGTTTTTGAACTATTTTCCCGACCCCGAAACCCTCAAAAAGAAAAAATCGGGGCGTAATCCTTTTCAGAAAGTGCAAGATTGGTTTGGCGAAAACAACGAAATGGACATTTTCAACGACCTCACCAACCGCGAATACGAAGCTCGCCTCAAAGCCATTGATGGCCTCGACGACCTCGTAGATTCGTTTCATGCCAGCATGGGTCGTGAAGAAAAACTGTTTATGATGGAGTTTGCGCTGCACGGCATGGCCGAATATTCGCTCATTGGCAAGCAAGCCCTCGACCGTGGCCTGCACTTCAACGACTTGTTGAGCAGTATGTTTTCTGGTCCCGATGCCGAAGATGACGACGACGATGTTTTTTGAAAAAATGAAAAACTTACTGGTTGAAAATCTGCTGGTCGGGATTTGTAATCCCGACCGCAATAGCTTCGGATTTGTAATCCGATTGTTTGATTACCTGCGCTGCAAGCGCACTACTCGTGGGTTCGCGTTGCAAACGCAAACCAGCAAGCGTTTTTACATTTTACCTTTCGCCTTTCACCTTTCGCCTTACCCCTTCTGCTTTCTACCTTTCACCTTTTACCTTTTACCTTTTATCTTTTTCTCCTGTTCTGAGCAAAAAGAGAGCGAAGCGGCCCAGTTTTTTTTGAAAGGAAACTTGCAATTACAGACCCGAAACTACGAAAACGCGATTCGGTATTACAACGAGGCCATTGAGAAAAAACCTGATTTTGCCGATGCGTATTGCAATCGAGGCATCGCGTATTTGAAACAAGAAAAAATACAAACCGCTTTTGATGATTTCAACAAAGCCATCGAAATAGACCCGAAATTTAGCGAAGCATACTACAATCGGGCGGGCATTTGGGTCGAAAAGGGCAACCCAGAAGGAGCAGAAGCCGATTTGAAACGCATCAGAGAAGTATATAAAGACTCCTCCGATTACTACTTGAAATGGGGCGATGTAAAATTTTACGGTTACAGCTACGACGAGGCCATTGCCCAATATGACCGTGCTGTTGTGCTCAACCCCAAAAATGTGCAAGCATTGGTGAACAGAGGCGTGGCTTACTTTGAGAAAAAAGACTACAAAACTGCCCAAATTGACTTTTCAACAGCTATCCAGATTGACCCGCAGCAACACTTTGCGCTCAACAATTTGGGGCTAATTATGGCCAGTCAAAACAACCTACCCAAAGCCAATCTGCTCATTGACAAAGCCCTCAGCATTGACCCCGTCAATCCGTTTTATTTGAACAACAAAGGCTACGTTTTACTATTGGAGGGAAAATTAGAAACTGCCAAAATGTTGATAGACCGTTCGCTATACAAGAACAGTCGAAACAGTTACGCCCAAAGAAACCTCGGACTGTATTACTTAAAAACCAATCAGAACAGCCAAGCGCTCGTGGCTTTACAAAAAGCCTATGACCTAAATGCCAATACCGCTGAGGTGCACTATTGGTTGGGAGAAGCCTTGTGGAAAAACAACCAAAAAGGCAGCGCCTGCTCCATTTGGAAACTCGGAGAACGCCTCAACGACGGGCAATCGAGCAAAATGGTGAAACAAAACTGTCGATAAAAATGCAAAAACTGCTCATACTCGGTGCTACTGGTCGTACAGGAAAGCACCTACTTGCCGAGGCTTTGAAAGCTAATCATGAGGTACATATCTTGGTTAGAAATGCAAGAAAGGTAAATATAGATTCTCCTAAATTAGTCATTTTTGAAGGATTATCTACCGATTTGCTAACACTCGAAAAAGCAATGGAAGGCTGTGAAGTAGTGTTGAGTGCGCTCAATATTTCTCGAACTTCCGATTTTCCATGGGCGGCACTTCGAACACCAACCGATTTTTTGAGTAATACCATCAAAAATATCATTGCGCTAACGCCCAAGTTAGGTGTCAAACACGTGGTAGTAACTTCTGCGTGGGGCGTTTTAGAAACCAAAGCGCATATTCCGTTTTGGTTTAGGTGGCTGATAGATTACAGCAATATTGGATACGGCTACCGCGAACACGAAAACCAAGAACAGATTTTACAGCGTTCTTCTATTAATTGGACTGCCGTTCGCCCAGTGGGATTAACAAATTTTACAGAAATAAAGCCTGTTCAAGTTAGTTTTAACAACAGTCCCAAACCCAACCTACTGATTAGCAGGCTCAATGTGGCCAGATATATGCTTGACATTGCCCAAAAGCACATTTATGTAAGGCAGGCACCCACAATTTCAGAATAAAAAACGCTTACTCTTCTTGATACAAGGTTTGCAACAGCACCTGCCCTACTGCTTTGAGCGTGGGGCGGTCTATGTTGCGGAGGTCGTCTTCGTGGGTGTGCCAATCTTCAAAAAACGTCTTCTTGGGGTTGTTTATTTGCTGATGAATAATGTCAATCATCGGTATTTTGGCCAGCTCGTTCACGGGTAGGTGGTCGTCGGTGATGGCCCCGCCGTCTTGGTCAATAAAATACTGGTTGTAGCCCAATTGGCTGGCAATGTTCCAGATGTTACGGGTTATTTCGCCCGCATACTGCACAGAAAATCCTTCGCGCGGAAAAGTAGCCCCTTTTGCCCCCACCATGTCGAGCAAAACACCGTAATAAGCTACGTAGTTGGGCGTGTGCTTGTTGGCAGCCCAATATTGCGAACCCAAACAAAAACCGCTGTATTTGTCTTTGGCCAACTCAGAATCGCCGCCGTCTTCTACGTCAAAGAAAATAACATCTACGCCCACGGTGGGCTGGGGTTTGGCTTGGGCCAGTACCCGCATCAATTCGAGCAGTACCCCTACCCCACTCGCACCGTCGTTTGCGCCCGCGATGGGCGTTTTTTTATCAATGGGGTCTTGCTCGGCCACAGGGCGGCTGTCCCAGTGCGAAGCCAGCAAAATGCGCTTGGTAGCTTGCGGGTTTATGCTGCCCACAATGTTGCGCGCATTGAGCTTTTTGCCGTTGTAAGTGGTAGCCACAAAACGCTGCTCTACCACCGTACAGCCCCATTTTTTGAGCATTGCCACCAAGTAATCGCCGCAGCGCACGTGGGCTGTTGAGTTGGGTACGCGCGGCCCAAAAGCAACTTGTGCAGCCACAAAAGCGTAGGCCGAATCAGCGTTAAAATCGGGTTTTTTTTTAAGCGTATTTTGCTGATTATCAGCAGTTTTTTCTGATGATTTTTTGGTATCGCAACGCCAAAACATAAACGATAGAACGGCGATAAATAAACTGTATTTTAAGGTGTTTTTCATGAATAAAATTAAATGGCGCATTGTTTGCTATTTTAAAAATTGTGTAAAAATAAGATTGGTAGCCACTCCCATAAAAACCAATCCCGTGGCCACGTTGATAATACGAACCACGCGCACCGTCAAAAAACGGCGCAACCGATGCGCAAAAATGGCCAACGCGGCTTCGGTTAGCCCCACGCCTACTAAGCTAAAACCAAAGAAAAACAGCATTTCGTTCAGGTCGTATTTGCCCGTGGTGCGCAGGTAAGTGGCTATTGTTACCCACGACACAAAATTGATGGGATTGAGGGCATTGAGGGCAACTCCTTTGAAAAAATATTTCCAGCGAGTCAGTCGGCGGCTTTTGTATTCGAGGGGGGCTTGGGTTTGCAAAACGGGCATTTTAAATAAGTTACGAACGCCCAAAATGAGCAAAAAAACAATGCCCGCGCCCGCCATCCACTGGTTGAAGCCCGTAACCTGTGGCAAAAAAGAAGTACCAAATACGGCACAAAAAACAAAGAAAGCATCGCTCGCCACTACGCCCATCGCAATGCTGATTCCGCTTTGATAACCGCGTTGCAAACTGGTTTGGATAAGCGCAAAAAAGACTGTTCCAAAAGTGAGGCAAAGCAAAACACCCGTAAAAAACCCGTAAAGACCCGCAACAAGCATAAAGTAAATAAGTAATGTGAATCAAGGGTTGAATCCTAAAACGCCAGCCTTTAGGCTGGTGGATAAGAAAACCTATATTGGTTGGGCTTTAGCCCTAAATTTCAGGGCTAAAGCCCAGATACGTGTGTGTTTTTTATTTACACCAGCCTAAAGGCTGGCATTTTTAGCATTTTTTCAACTGCACGGGTAACCCCGCCTTGATTCGCACAAGTATTAAAGCGTAATTAATTGACCATGGACTATTTCACAAATTGCGAAGCCGTGCCACTTTGAGCAAGCCCATCACACTGAGCGAGTCGGTTATTTGGCTTTGCATCACCAATTCGATGGCATCGGTGAGCAATATTTTTTTGACCACCAACTGTTCCGTTTCTTCGGGTTCTTGCTCGGCTTGGGTGAGGTCTTCGGCCAAAAACAAAAAACCCTCCTCGTCGCCTACCGAGTTGGAGAGGTGCACCCGTGCTATATTAGTCCAGCGGGCGGCGATTAGGCCCGTTTCTTCTTTGAGTTCGCGTTGGGCCGCCGCCAGCACATCGTCGCCAATGGGGCCACCGCCTTCGGGTATTTCCCAGGAGTATTCGTTGAGCGGGTAGCGGTATTGCCCCACCAAATACGTAAACCCTTCATTATCAATGGGTATAACACCAATGGCTTTGTTTTTGTAACGCACTACGCCATAAATGCCTTCGCCACCGCTGGGGTTTATTACTTCTTCGTGGCGTACTTCAATCCACTTGTTGTCATATACTACTTGGCTGCTGCGGGTTTGCCAAGGATTGTGCGCTTCGGGGTTCATATTTTTAGTAAATGAAAGTATAAATAATGCGTTCTTTTAAAAAATTGAGTTGAAAGTTTTAGCCCAAAAACAGCAACTAAAAATGGGAAACCCCTATCTTTGCTCAGACCCAAATGTACGAGGCATTTGGGCTGGCCAAAAATCTAAATTTCGTAAAAGCCGTGCAAAGTAACCAAAAATCTAAATTCAAATGGATAAGTATCTCATTTGGAGTGAGCGTGGTGCTTTTGATAATTAAGTTTACGGCCTACTACTTGACGCGCTCCAACGCCATTTTGAGCGATGCCCTGGAGTCTATTATCAACGTCATTGCCAGCGGATTTGCTTTTTACAGCATTTATCTATCGGCTCAACCGCGCGACCCCAACCACCCTTACGGCCACGGCAAAATCGAATATTTTTCGTCGGGTTTTGAGGGTGCTTTGATTGTAATTGCGGGTATTTTGATTGTAATTGAAGCGGTGTTACGCCTCCTCACGCCACAGCCTATTGTACACCTGGAATGGGGTTTTGGCTTATTGCTACTCACCGTGCTGGTAAATGGTGCGTTGGGTTATTATTTGCAAAAAATAGGCAAACAGACCACCTCAGAAGCACTCATGGCCGACGGAAAGCACCTCCAAACCGACAGTTACAGCAGTATTCTTATTTTGGCTGGCTTGGTTTTGATAAGCCTCACGGGGTTTCAGTGGCTCGATAGCGTGGTTTCTTTGGTGCTTTCTGTGCTTATTTTTTACAATGGCTACGCGCTCATTCGGCGGTCGGTGGCCGCGTTGATGGACGAAACCGACCCCGACTTGCTCGAAAACGTGGTAGCGACCATCAAAACCAGCAAACGCGACCATTGGATAGACGTACACAACCTGCGCATTCAACGTTATGGTTCAGATTTGCACATTGATTGCCACCTTACGCTGCCCCACTATTGGGACTTGCGGCAAGTGCACGATGCCGTACACGAGTTTGAAGAAGATTTGGAACAAACAACCACGGGCGGCGTCGAAATTTTTGTTCACTCCGACCCTTGTCTGCCCAACTGTTGCCATTATTGTCGTTTGAGTAATTGCCAAGTACGCTCAGAAAGTTTTAGCCGCGACATTGTTTGGAATGTAAACAACCTGTCCAAAAACCAGAAACATTTTGTAGAAACCAACCCAATCGTTTAACCAAAACCCTTTTTTTAAGATGCAAACCAACCGCCGTACTTTCGTAAAACAACTGGGCGCACTGGCCGCTACTGCTGCCGTTGTACCCGCTGCCCTGGCCACGCCACCCAAACTTTGGTTTGATATTTCGCTGGCCGAGTGGTCGTTGCACAAAACCATTTTCAACGAGAAAAAACTTACCAATTTAGATTTTCCAGCCGTGGCTCGCAAGGAGTTTGGAATAGGAATTGTGGAATACGTGGACCAAATGTTTAAAGACAAAGCCCGCGACACGGCGTATCTCAACGACCTACTGACCCGCTGCAAAGACAATGACGTAAAAAACCACCTCATTATGGTAGATACAGCGGGCAACTTGGGCGAAGCCGACGCTAAAAAGCGCATGGAAGCTGTCGAAAAACACCATCAGTGGGTGGACTGCGCCAAGTATTTGGGCTGTGCTACCATTCGGGTAAATGCCCGTGGAGCAGGCACCCGCGAAGAACAAGCCAAACAAGCTGCCGACGGACTGGCCAAACTCAGCGAATATGCGGCCAAACAAAACATCAACGTCATTGTTGAAAACCACGGCGGCAACTCCTCAGATGGTAGTTGGCTGGCAAGTGTCATGAAAATGGTGAATATGCCCAACTGCGGCACGCTTCCCGATTTGGGCAACTTTTGCATAGAAGGCATTTATGCCAACAACACTTACACCTGCAAATCTGAGTACGACCGCTACGTGGGTACGCAAGAACTAATGCCCTTTGCCAAAGGCGTAAGTGCCAAAACCAACGGTTTTGACGACGCGGGCAACGAAGCCAAAATGGATTACCCGCGTTTATTTAAAATTATCAAAGAAAGCGGTTTTCGGGGCATTGTGGGCATCGAATACGAAGGAGCAAAACTATCGGAATACGATGGCATCAAAGCCACCAAAAAACTCCTCGAAAAAGTAGGCGCGGTGTAAAAAGGGGGGGCGTGGTTTAGCAGGTGTATGATGTAGGGTGTATGATGTAGGGTGTATGATGTAGGGTGTATGATGTAGGGTGTATGATGTAGGGTGTATGATGTCATACCCCCATTATACCCTAAAACCTGTTACACCATACACCTGTTACACCATAAAACCCCTATTTCAATTTCCCCATTCCGCCGTCTATGCCAATTACTTGGCCAGTTACCCAGCTTCCATCGTCAGAAAGCAACAATTTGGCAAAAGCGGCCATGTCGTGGCTGGTACCTACGCGCCCCAGCGGGTGGCGTTTGGCACTGGCCTCGCGCTTTTCGTCCGATGCCAGCAACTGCCCCGCCAATGGTGTGTCGGTGAGCGACGGCGCGATGGCGTTGCAGCGAATTTTGAGCGGGGCCAACTCCGCCGCCAACGATACCGTCAAACCTTCTACTGCGCCTTTGGCCGTGGCAATGGAAGCGTGAAAACCCATGCCCGTGCGCGCTGCTACCGTACTAAAC
The DNA here is from genome assembly GCA_004293645.1 of Cytophagia bacterium. Classification (GTDB taxonomy): domain Bacteria; phylum Bacteroidota; class Bacteroidia; order Cytophagales; family Spirosomataceae; genus REAB01. The sequence goes on from REAB01000071.1 coordinate 22,838, forward strand.
AACACAATAGACGCACCATTTGCCCTGCGCAAACGCAATAAATTGGCCTGAATAGCAGCAACCGCGCCCAACACGTTTACCTGAAAGTCTTGCTGAAACTCGGCCATACTCAACCGCTGAAATGGCCTCAAATTGATGGTGCCAGGTGCATACACAATGCCGTGCAGCGCGTCGGGGAGTTGGTCAAAAAGGCCATCGGCGGGCAGATTTACGTCCCAAGTAATGTGGGTGCTCACAATTCCTTCGGGTGCGCGGCGCGATGCCGTAAAAAGGTTTGCGCCCTCGGCTTGCAACAACTCGGCCAAAGCGTAGCCAATGCCAGAACTGGCCCCAATTATTAAAATGTTTTTTTCGCGGAAAGACATGGATAATCTAAAATGAATAGTGTAAAATGTATGGTTGTTTGAACGTCAGTTATTTTTAGCCACTTATTGGGTTGAATCTAAGTGAACAAACGTACATTCATACAACTATGCTACTGGCTAAATGTTATGGTGAAGGTGTTTTAATTATCCAGTCTGGTTGCCAAAAAAACAAAACCAATCTACTGATTAACTGCGAGTTAGGGCAAAAATAACTTTAAAAGTTTCACAAAAAACAAAACCATAAAAAACGAATAAATCAACAAAATCACTACTCTCAAAACTCCTCATTTGCTTGAAAGAGCAATATAGATATTGGCAATACTAAATAGTAATTATTTGATTATCAATACATTATGGATTAAAATTCAACTTTTCCTAAGTCCCCAAAGTTATGCCAATTTATTTTTGTAGTTTACCCAATTTACTGGTTTCAAAAACGTTCGATTGTGCGTAGATTTGCCCCCTTACTTCAAAATTTTTATTTCATGCAATCGTTAGATGCCCTCAATCAAGTAGCCGAATTTCACCGCACGTTCAAACACCCCATTTTGCCTTCGCCCCAAGTACCTGCGCCCGAGCGTTCTGCCCTGCGGGTGTCGCTGTTGGCCGAAGAACTCAAAGAACTCGAAGAAGCCATTGCCCAAAACGACTTAGTAGAAATAGCTGACGCGCTCTGCGACTTGCAGTATGTGTTGGCGGGCGCAGTACTCGAATTTGGCCTGGGCGAGTCGTTCGGGGAGTTGTTTAACGAAGTGCAACGCTCCAACATGAGCAAAGCCTGCAACACCGAAGCCGAAGCCGAAGCTACCGTGGCCCACTACAACGCCAAAGGCACCGAATGTTATTTTAAAGCAGACAACGGCAAATACTTGGTTTATCGCACTGCCGACAACAAAACCCTCAAATCGGTGTTTTATTCGCCCGCCAACTTAGCGGGAATATTGACCCAAAAATAGGGCAGTAAAGAAAAGTGGTTTGTTGTTTTTTTACAAAAAACTATCCTTTAGGTTGAATCACAAAACCACTTTCTTGTACGTACATAACCAAAAAACACTAAACCCACGCCGAGGCGTGGGTTTGGTGCAACAAGCCAATATATTCGCTGATTTACAGCTTATTGTCGGCTTTCAAATAAGTTTTGTTACCGTTTGAGTTGATGTAATACTGTCCGCCGCGTGGCCCTTCGTAAATGGTACGGCCTTTGTCATCTTTACCCATCGCTTTGTCAGCGCCAGCCACTTTGGTACGGGTAGAGGGAGCGGCTTCGGGGCTATTGTCGTTTTTGTTCGACTTAAAAGTCGTTGCTTTCTTTTCGGTTTTTTCTTCTTTTTCTTTCTTTGGTTTCTCGCTTACGCGGTCGGCTACTTTTTCTTGCTTGGTTTTTTTGTCAGTTTTTTCTTCGTCTTTCTTTACTTTTTTATCGGCTTTGTCGGCTTTTTCTTCGTCCTTTTCTTTCTTGGTTTTTTTGTCAGCTTTTTCTTCGTCTTTTTCTTTCTTGGTTTTTTTGTCGGCTTTTTCTTCGTCTTTCTTTACTTTTTTATCGGCTTTGTCAGCTTTTTCTTCGTCTTTTTCTTTCTTGGTTTTTTTGTCGGCTTTTTCTTCGTCTTTCTTTACTTTTTTATCGGCTTTGTCGGCTTTTTCTTCGTCCTTTTCTTTCTTGGTTTTTTTGTCAGCTTTTTCCTTTTTGTCGTCCTTGTCTTCTTTCACTTTTTTGGCGGCATCTTTCTCGGCCTTTTTGGCTGCCTTGGCGGCATCTTTTTCAGCTTTCTTGGCTGCTTTGTCGGCATCGTCGGCTTTGGCTTTTTTCTCTTTTTTGGGTTGGGCTTCTTGTTGAGCAACGGCCTCAAACCAGATGCCAGCACTCAAAAATGCTACGAGTAGAATGAATACTTTTTTCATTGTTTTTTAGAATAGTTTTGATTTTCGATAACTTTGACTCAAATAACGACAAAATGTAACAATAAAAGACAATAAATTGCTGGTTTGTTTCAATTTTTTTCAAAAAACAATGAAAATTGTATTTCTTGATTCTCGTACGCTGGGAGAAACGCCCAATCTTAACCAACTCAACGCACTGGGAGAAGTGGTTTTTTACTCAGATACCCAAACAAGCCAAGTGCAAGAGCGCATCAGCACAGCAGAAGTGGTAATTACCAATAAGGTAAAAATAACCCACGACACAATGGCCACTTGCCCTCAATTGCAGCTCATTTGCGTGGCCGCCACGGGCACCAACAACGTAGATTTGGCAGCAGCGGCCAAGCTGGGTATTGCCGTAAAAAACGTAAAGGGCTACTCAACCGATAGCGTGGCACAGCTCACTTTTACACTTTTGTTGGCCATTCTCAACTCGCCCGTCTATTACGACCGCTACGTCAAATCGGGAATGTATTCGCAGGAAACCATTTTTACGCACCTCGGCAGGCCATTTTGGGAACTGCGCGGCAAGCGGTTTGGCATTGTGGGGCTGGGCGAAATTGGCCGACAAGTAGCCACAATAGCCGATGCTTTTGGGGCAAAAGTAGTTTATTTTTCGGCTTCGGGTGTATCGCAAAATGTTGGTTATCAAAGACTTGACTTGCCTGAATTTATAAAAACCTGTGATATTATTTCGATTCATGCGCCACTAAACAACCAAACCGACGGACTGCTTAACTACGCGCAATTGTGCCAAATGAAACCATCGGCAGTTTTGCTCAATACCAGTCGCGGGGGCATTGTGGTTGAGGCCGATTTGGCCCGCGCCCTCAACGAAAACCGCATTGCAGCGGCGGGGATTGACGTATTTACGCAAGAACCCATTGCCGCCAATCACCCTTATTTAAACCTTCAAAATCCTGACAAACTCCTGCTAGCTCCGCACGTGGGCTGGTCGAGCATAGAAGCGCGTATCAGGCTCATGGACGGCGTTTTTGAGAATATTCGTCAATTTATCAATTCTTAAATTCTAATAATCAAGTGATACTGATGAATAAAGCAAGAAAAGTGCGCCTTAATTTTGTTGATGATTTGCGGCAAGAAACCTCGCCTCAAATGAGCGAACAAATAACAAAGCGAATGCAATTAGCGGCTCAAATTGACGACGCGCTGCGTCAGCGTGGACTCACAAATCAGGAGTTTGCTTTTATGATGGGCAAGAAGCCGTCGGAAGTAACGCGGTGGTTGAGTGGTACGCATAATTTTACAACCGAAACGCTTTGGGAAATAGAACGAGTCCTGAAAATTCAAATTTTGACCAGCTCACCTCTTAAAGAATTGGTTTTGGAAGAGCAGGAAGATTTGAAAAATTTTGTGGTTAATGAAGTACAAAAAGCATTGACCAAATACCTCAATCGCAAAAATAGAGTATCCATTATTTCCTAATTTTAACGTGCAAAAAATCGCCATTTTCGCTTCTGGTTCTGGCTCAAATGCCGAACAAATTGCCACTTATTTTGCCAATAGCACAACGGTAGAAATAGCCTTGATTTTGTCGAACAATCCGCAGGCAGGAGTCATTGCGCGGGCGCGGCAGCTGCAAATTCCCGTGGTTTTGTTTGACAAAAAAACTTTTTACAACACTTCTAAAATAACTCAAATACTTCAAAATGAACAAATTAACCTTGTTGTATTGGCGGGTTTTATGATGCTCATTCCCGAAGCATTGGTACGGGCGTTTCCCAACAAAATAATCAATATTCACCCCGCACTATTGCCCAAATTTGGCGGACAAGGAATGTACGGGCATTTTGTACACGAGGCCGTGGTAGCCGCCCAAGAAAGCGAGTCGGGCGTTACGATTCATTTTGTAAACGAGCATTACGACGAAGGGACAATTATTTTCCAAGCTACTTGCCCCATTTTACCAGCCGATACGCCAGCCGATGTAGCCCAAAAAGTGCAAGCGTTAGAACACAAACATTACCCCGCAATTATTGCCAAAGTATTAAATTCTTGATATGCCTTTACTCCTCTATTTTTTGCTTGCGCTGCTTTGTGGGGCAGTTTTTCCTGTTCAAGCCGCGCTCAATGGCCGAATGTCGAAGCTCATAGGACACCCCATTTGGGCGGCTTTTTTGTCTTTTTTGACGGGTATCATCGCGTTGCTGATAGCTACCCAAACCACCAAAGTGCCTATTAGTCAAGTAATTGCATCGGCCAAAACTGCACCTTGGCATTTGTGGTTGGGTGGACTTTTGGGTGCTTATTACGTGAGCACAGTTATTGTCATTATGCCACGTTTGGGCGTTGCGCTCACGTTTGGTTTGGTCATTGCGGGGCAAATGTCCGTATCGTTACTTTTAGACCATTTTGGCTGGCTGGGCGTTCCAATTAAACCCATTTCGTGGGGAAAAATCACGGGTGCGTTGCTCTTGATTGCGGGTGTAGTTGTAATTCGCAAGTTTTAAGCCCACAAAAAGCCAATTTCATTTTGAAATCAGCTTTTTGCTCACAGCTTATTGATTGAAAATTTGGTATCTTTGCGCCCCGTTTACAAAAACCTGCAAAAAAGATGGAATCAAACATTGAAAGCAATCCACGCCTTGATTTTTTTCGTTCACAAATTGGTAGTTCGTTGAGCCAAAGCTTGTCGCCGATGGGCCGCTGGTTAGATGGCAAATTAACCGCCGTAACCAACCATTCAATGACGGTGGAGATGCTCGTGCGCGAAGAAATGAGCAACCCCATGGGAACCCTGCACGGGGGAGCAGCGGCAGCCATCATGGACGATACCGTGGGAGCGATGGTTTTTGCGTTGGGCCGCGAGTTTGCATATACATCGGTCAATCTCAACTGCGATTTTTTGAATGTTGCCCGCATTGGCGACCTCCTCAGTGTACAAGCGCAGGTAATTAGAGCGGGCAAAAACGTGATTCACTGCGAATGTCGAATACTGCACCAAGACGGCAAAATTGTGGCCAAGTGCAGCACCAACATGATTCAGACGGGCGTTAAACTGCCTTTTTAACGCCGCTCATTCATACATAAGTACTTACTTGTAATTGTTTGTAATTATAGTAATTTTTTGTAATTGTCTGTTTATCAATTTATTACTACCAAATTACCCTTTATTACAAATCAAACCGTCGCAGCGGCGAACCGCCTATTTCTGCCCAACTACTTATTATTATTGGTCGGCTGATTTAATACGCTCAATAAAAGCATCTTAAGTAAGAGTTGTGCCACCAATTAAATATGCGCAACTACTTATTCCCATTTTGGGCATCGCTACTGTCTCAGCAACAACCATAAAAAAAGCCGACTCCAAGATGGAATCGGCTTTCTGCTCAAAATTTAGTTGTTGATTGAAATTTAATATTTTTAGAATACAAACTTATTTTCCTCAATCATTGCGTCGGCAATGCGGCGGCGGGCGTTTTTGGTGTTCATGGGTTCAATTTTTGTAAAACGCTTCAAGCCCATCAGCATCACGCGCAGCTCGTCGCCCTCGGCAAACGACGTAATGGCCGTGCGTCCCGCGCTGTTGGCTTTGTCCACGGCTTCGTGCAAATAGCAAAGCGCCATGTCTTTTTGCAAAGCACAGGCCGCTTCGCCGCGCACGCCAATTAGTTTCTCAACGCGCAGCAGCACCGATTCGGCCACGTAAACCTCGATGGCTATGTCGGCCACGTTCATCAATATTTCTTGCTCTTCCGAAAGTTTCATCATAAACTTCTGCACGCCCGCTCCCGCTATCATCAACGCCGCTTTTTTGAGGTTTTTGATGACTATTTTCTCGGCGGCAAACAACTCATCGCTGCCGTCCATGTTGAAATCGGGAATAGACATAATTTCTTTGCCCACAGCCAATGCTGGCCCCATGATGTCCAATTCGCCTTTCATGGCGCGTTTGAGGAGCATATCTACCGTCAAAAGGCGGTTTATTTCGTTCGTTCCTTCAAACAAACGGTTGATGCGGGCATCGCGGTAAGCGCGGTCCATGGGCGCATCGGCCGAGAAACCCATACCGCCATACACTTGCACACCTTCGTCGGCCACGTAATCGAGTACTTCTGAGGCGTGTACCTTCATCATGGCGCACTCAATGGCAAATTGTTCCAATGCCTTCAATTTGGCGGCGGCGTCGGTCATGCCTTGTTCTTTGTGGTCTTCGATGAGGTCGTCAATATTTTGACCAGCGCGGTAAGAAGCCGACTCAGAAGCATAGATTTTGATGGCCATTTCGGCCAATTTGTGCTTGATGGCCCCAAAATTGGCGATGGCCGTGCCAAATTGCTTGCGCTCGTTGGCGTATTTCACAGCCTGCTCGGCCACTTGTTTGGCCCCACCCAATGTGGCCGCCGCCAACTTAATGCGACCAATGTTCAAAACATTGACCGCAATCTTAAAGCCATTTCCGCGCTCCGAGAGCATATTTTCGACGGGAACTTGGCAATCGTTAAAAAATACTTGGCGCGTGTCCGAGCCTTTGATGCCCATTTTCTTTTCGGGTTCGTTCATCGTAATGCCCCCAAAAGTTTTCTCGACAATAAAAGCGGTGAGGTTTTTGTCGTTTTCAATTTTGGCAAACACAATAAACAAATCGGCAAAGCCGCCGTTGGTTATCCACATCTTTTGGCCGTTAATGACGTAGTGCTTTCCGTCTTCGGTCAGTGCGGCTTTGGTTTTGGCCGAATTGGCATCTGAACCTGAATCAGGTTCGGTGAGGCAATAAGCAGCTTTCCACTCGCCCGAAGCCAATTTGGACAAATAACGGCTTTTGAGGTCGTCGTTGCCGTAATACAAGATGGGCAATGTGCCAATGCCCGTGTGCGCCGACAACGCCACCGAAAACGAATTGCCCGCGCCAGTAGCCTCGGCCACCAGCATTGACGTGTTAAAATTCATGCCAAAACCACCGTATTCTTCGGGAACGGCCGTGCCAAGTAAGCCGAGCGCGCCCGCTTTATCCATCAACGACGACATGAGCGCGGGGCTTTTGGCTTGGTCTATTTCGTCCAAACGTGGCCACACTTCGGCCATCAAAAAATCGCGGCACGACTGCGCAATCATCTGCTGCTCTTCGGTAAACTCTTCAGGAATAAACACCTGCGAAGCCTCGGTTTCTTTGATTAAAAATTCGCCTCCTTTGATAGAAGCACGGTTTTGGGTGGCAATCATGTCTGTATATTGGTTATAAGTGAATCAATTTTTTTGCTTTATTAGTATGCACGCATACTATTTTAAAGGCCAGCAAAATTAAGATTCTAATTAATAGTATGCAAGCATACTATTAATTTTTTTATTTGTATAATAGCTATCTTTGTAAAAAAAAGGAACGAACATGGAAGCAATCGAAAAAACCGAAGAACTGATTCGCCAAGAAAGGGCGGTTGTTTGGGCTAAGCGGCTGTTAGAAAGCAAACGCGAATTAGAAAAAAAAATGGAGTTTGACTATCAAAATAGCCCCAAAATTAGGGCAATAGTCAAAAAACTTAATACGTCAATACCTTAAATAAAATGCCACTATCACAGCATTACGAGTTTTATTCTTCAACTGAGGATTATATTTATTACTTTTTTAAAACAAGCAATGGTGTAATTTATGAGGTCAGTTTTAAACCAACGCCTTATTTGTTCGATTCAAGGTTTCCTTTTGCAGAGCAAGTGTATGAATCAGTAATCAAGGTAGCAGAAAGCCCCCCTCAAGTCCCCATTCCACTTGACATAAAGGTAAAAAAAACGATTGCCCAAATCTTCTATGATTTTTTTTCTGATAAAGAACGAGTTATAATATACATCTGCGATACCGCCGACTCACGACACCGCGCTCGTTTTCGTAAGTTCAGTTCTTGGTTTGAAGAATTTAAATTGAATCAATTTGTAACGGTGAATACTTCCATTTCGGACCCACTCCATCCATTACAACTGGTTTATCTCAATGCCCTCATTTTACATCGTAATAACCCTCATTTTGTTGAAATTATTGACGCATTCCGTAAAGTAACGGGAGGCTACTCCGAAGAAAAATAACCCCAAAACATGACCGAACTCTCTCCCGATATTCTCTCTAAATACGAAATGGTGATTGGCTTAGAAGTGCATTGCCAATTGCAAACGCAAACCAAGATTTTTGCGACCGACACCAATCAATTTGGGGCAGAACCCAACACCAACGTAAGCGTTTTGACCCTGGCACACCCTGGCACACTGCCCAAACTCAACAAAAAAGCGGTAGAATACGCCATCAGAATGGGTTTGGCTTGCGGTTGCGACATTACACGGCACACCATTTTTGACCGCAAAAACTACTTTTATCCCGATTTGCCCAAGGGCTTTCAGACTTCGCAAGACAAATTTCCGATTTGTGTGGGCGGGGGCGTGGCTGTCAAGTTTAAGGACAAAAACGGCCAAACCTGCGAAAGAACAGTGAAAGTACACCACATTCATTTGGAAGAAGACGCGGGCAAATCGGTGCACGACGGCGCGGCCACCGATACGCTTTTAGACTACAATCGCGCGGGAACGCCGCTCATCGAGATGGTGTCTGACCCCGACTTGCACTCTGCCGAAGAAACGGGCGCGTACCTCACGGAGGTGCGCCGCTTGGTACGTTATTTGGACATCTGCGACGGCAACATGGAAGAAGGCTCACTGCGCTGCGATTTGAATATTTCGGTGCGGCTGCACGGGGCAAAACAACTGGGCGTAAAAGTAGAAGTCAAAAACATGAACTCCATTCGCAATGTGATGCGGGCGGTGGAGGTGGAGTTTCGGCGGCAGGTAGAAATGGTTGAAAATAACGAAACGATTTTGATGGAAACCCGCTCTTATGACCCCGAAACCAACCAAACGCAGGGAATGAGGCTCAAAGAAACCATGAACGATTACCGCTATTTTCCCGAACCCGACTTAGCTCCCGTTGTCATTTCGGACGAATGGCTGGCGCGTATTGAAAACGAAATGCCACCGCTGCCGCGCCAATTGTTCGATAAATTTACCAATGAATATGGCCTCTCCAACAACCACGCGGCGGTTTTGACCGACAGCAAAGACGTGGCGCTGTATTTTGAACAACTCGGCCAAGCCGTGGGCAACTACCAAGCCGCCGCCAACTGGACGATTGGTCCCGTAAAAACGTATTTGAACGAAAATAACGACCTCACGGCCAATCAATTTCCCGTTTCGATTCAAACATTGGCCAATTTGATTCAATTGGTAGAACAAAATAAAGTGAGTAATTCGACGGCAACGCAGAAAATTTTGCCGCTCTTGTTGCAAGACTCCACGCAAAGCCCGCTCGAATTGGCACAGCAAAACAACTGGTTGCAAAACAGCGACGCGGGGGCATTGGAACAAATAATAGACCAAGTGCTGGCGGCCATGCCCGACAAAGTGAAGGAGTACCAAAAAGGCAAAAAAGGGCTAATGGGGCTTTTTGTGGGCGAAATCATGAAGCAATCTAAAGGCAGTGCCGACCCAAAAATGGTCAATCAATTGCTGGCGCAGAAGCTGGGTTGAGTGATATCAAGACAACAAAAGCTCACTGACGTGCCAGCGAGCCTTTATTAAAAACAGCTTACAAAACATGCTCAATCGTAACCCGTTTTAATTGTGATGGTCAAGTTTTCTTTTTCACTACCATCATTTTTACCGTTATTCAAGTTACTTTTGGGAATATAGATGAGTTATTTTTCGCAGTTCTGAACAGCCTATTTGTAATCTGATATTTGACTTATAATGCCAAAAGCTGATTTACCTTTTTTGGGGCAAATCAGCTTCGGATATTTGGTGCAAGAAAATTAGTTGTTGGTGAACAACTTCTTCAAACGACTGGCACTGTTGATGGCTTGTCCTTTTACTGTTTCTAAGGTTGAGAACACAATTTCTTGTTGTTTTTCGGCCAACTGCAAGCCACCTTTTACGGCTTTGTTGGTGATTTTCTGCCATTTTTCGCCGTTGGCTATTGCACCTTCTACCAATACGTCGGCAGTTTCTAAGGCTACTTCGTTGGCATTTTTGGCTGCTTTTTTTGCATTTTCAATGCGCTCCGACAAGTTCAAATCGGCAATGGCTTTTTGGGCAGTTTTCATGATATTGCTGCGAAACTTGCTGGTGTTTTCTACGGCTTCGTCCACCATTTCAACGGCAGTGGCTTTTACTTTCAAATTCATTTTATTGGCAGTTTCTTTGGCATCGTTCAACCGCTCGTTGATTTCCATGTTTTTCATGGCATCTTTGGCCAGTTTGGCACTCACGGTCTTGGCTTTTTTACCCGTCTTTTTTACGTCTTTCATCACTTCGGTAGCGGTTTTGGCTACTTGTTTGTTTACGTTTTTGGCGGTGGCTTTTATTTTACTCACGTTTTCTTCAATGTCGAGCGTTTCTACTACTTCTTTCACGCCTGTCATTACCGAATCTTTCAAGTTTTGGCTTGTTTCGGTTACTTCGGCCATTACTTCGTTGGCCGTTTCTACTACTTCTGCTTGGATTTCTTTGGCAGTTTCGTTTACAGAATCCATGATTGTTTTACTTTTTTTGGTGGTAGTTTTTACTACTTTGTTCGATTTTTTGCTGGTCTTTTCCATTGTATTATGAAGTTATGAAGTTTTTGTTTTTTGTTTTGATGATGCAAAGGTAAATGCGGCGAGTTACAACTCAGTTACAACTATTTAGGCGGTTGCTTTTTTGGTTTTAGGACCTCTTTTCTTGGCTACTACGGGGGTAGCTTCGGTCAACTCTACGGCCATACTTTCGGCTTTGTTGGCCACAGGTTGGCGGTTTACAATTTTCTGTATGCGTCCGCTGCTTTTCAACAAATGTGCTTTGATGGCTTCCAAGGTAGTAAATGCCATATCCTGTTGTTTTCCTAAGATGGCAACACCGCCCTTCATGGCTTTCTCAAACACATTTTGCCACTGCTGGGCTACGGCCAACGTACCATCTACCAAACCTTCGGTGGCTTGGAGGGCGTTGCTGTTTAATGTGGCTACTTGATTTTTGATTGTTTCTACCCGATTGGCTTTATTTTTTGAAGTATTAGCTTTCATCTTTTTCGTGTTTTTTAAATTTGATGATGCAAAGCTAAGGCGACTGAGTTACAGCTCAGTTACAAATTTCTACACGCTCGAAATTTTCTGAAAAAGTTGTTTGGTTTCGGGAAGTGGGGCTACGCCAAACTCGGCTTTGAGCATTTTTTCGCACTGTTGGTACGTTTTGATGGCCATGGGGCGGTTGCCTTTCTGAAAATACGCCTGCATCTGAATGCGGTAGGCATCTTCCCAGGTAGGGTCTATGAGAAGGGCTTGCTGCGTAAGGCGTACGCTTTCCATGGGGTTTTCGGTAATAATTAGCTCGCTGAGGGTAACAATAGCGCCCAGCGTAAGTACTTGCAAACGCTCGCGCTCGTCGCAGGGCCAATCTTCGTAGAGGCGGTCGGGTAGATATACGCCTCGGTGCAACTCAATGGCCTCTCTAAAAGCCAGTTGCGCCATTTTAGGAGCATCATTCAAGAGTTGATTTCCGAGGGCAATGTATGCTTCAAGGGCATCGGCATCTATCCAAATGGCATCGGCGTTGAGTTGATAAGCCAGCCCTTGCCGCGTAATGTATTGCGTGTCGGCGTGGCTTTTGCGGGCGGGTTCGAGCACTTTGTTGATGCCGTGCAGGGCTACTTTAAAATACGAGTCGCCGCTGTCGAGGTCTTCTTCCCAAAGTCGGTCTAAGATTTGCTCTTTGTGTTGGGCTTTTCGGTGGCGCGAGGTTATCAAAAACTCAAACAATTCGACGGTTTTGCTGCGGCCCCATTCTTTGGGGGCTACTACTGCACCGTGGCGGCGTACTTGAAAATTGCCCAGCGTTTGTACCCAAACGTGCGTGTTTTCTTTTTTTGCCGCAATTGCCCGCATTTTTTCCTCAAAAAAGGCTTTCATTTGGTCTTTTTTGACAATTTATCTACTTTCTGATTGAGGGCTTTTATTTCACTCGCCATGTTTTCGAGCAGCCCCATCATTTGCCGAAAATCTGATTTGGAGGAACTACGCCATTCGTCAATTTCTAGGTTTTTGCCAATGGTATCTTCTATTTTTTGGTTGATGCTATCGCTTACGTACTGAATCTGGTCTTGAATCTGCGCCACCTGCTTTTTGGGGTCTTTGATGGAGTCCATTACGAGTTTGGGCGTTACGGCGGCGGCTTTTTTCCAGAGGTCGAGGCTCTTGGCCAAAATCCCTTTTTGCTCTTCTGGCGACTTGTCTTCGACGGCCTGCGTGGTGAGTTCGGCCAGTTTTTCTTGCACAAATTTCACAAACTCATCGGGTTCAGAAAATCGTTTTTCATCGCCGCCTTGCACGTGCCTGATGTTGCCCCGCCACTGGATTTGCGGTTCGCCTTGCTCATTATTATAAATTTTCTGGGTAAATCTTAGCACAAAAGAGGCAGTTTCTTCTTTTTTTGCAGCCATTGTATTATGTTGCTAAATGTTTGAAATATTTGGGTAAATATAGGGAATAAAAGATGCCCCAAACTTGCAGCAAAAAAATAACCAAAAAATATGTCTTACTACCACAAAATTAGAGCATTAACAAAGCAAGTTCCTATTGAGTTGGTTGATTTTGAACAGCCACGAGACCAAGCAAGAACCCCAACCCAAGCATCTTCCAATTTTATTACGAACAAAGAACAGGGCGATTGGGCTGAGAATTTAATAACGAGGGCTATCAATGCCGCTTCAAACAATTTGGTTGCAGTAAAATATGGTAAATCGGACGATTTGGTGGCAGGCGAAGATGGATTCGATATCTTTTACCAAGATTTTCAACATGAATTAGACACAATAGACAAACGTCCTGACTTACTTATTTTTAAACGAGATGATTTTGACCCAGATTTAGGGTTCGATATTAGCCAAGTGCCGCATCATCAAATCACCGCATATGTTAGAAAAGCAATAGCTGGTATTGAGGTACGTTCAAGTGCTTTTTTGATTGACCGTTATGAACAAGCCATGCAAGCGCGAACTGAAAAATTTGTAAAAATGGCTATAGAAACCAAGAACAGAATTTTGAGCGATTACTTAGATATTTTACAGCACCCCGCCAGAGAAAACTACATTGAATTGCTGAACGGAATTAATGCTAAAACCTTGGCTGTTACTGATTTTAGAGTGCCGAGTTGGAGTTCGTCGGCTCGACTTGTTGAACTCAAAGATTTGTTTAGAACCCTCAAAACGTCAATTAGAGAGATACAAAAAAGAGATTACCTTTCTATTACCCCCAAAGTAGAAGACATCAAGGTTGTTTATAAATGGATAGAAACTTTTCATGTTCCTCATTTTTATTTTCAGGTATTTTTCGATAAAGTGTATGGAATTTCTTTTGAGCAAATTCTTCAAATTATTTCTAATCCAGACAATGACGGGGGCGTATTTTCGGTTGAAACAGACCCAAAAAATCAGAACAAAACAACCATAAAAATAAATTCTAAATCTGGATTACTCATTGCCACAAAAGTAGACGAACCGTTGCACGAGAGCGTTAAGAAAGAAATGGACAGGGGTAGGCTATTGTTTTACGTAACTTTTAAAGGCGGAACGGCCTATCTCGACCTCACTACTTTGAACACCATGCTGAACACCCATTTTGAATGAGTACATCAAAACTACATACAAGCCTCATTTTGAGAGATACCATTGAATTGAATTATAAACATTCAGTTTCAATAGCACACCGCAAAAAATTTGCGCAATTTTTTACCCCATTTCCCATTGCCGACCTGATGGCTAAGTGGATTTTGGGAAATAATGATTTGAAAACTGTTTTAGAACCTGCTTTTGGACTTGGTGTGTTTTCGAGGGCATTGATGGCTCAAAAAGACGATATTACGGTGGAAGGTTTTGAAATAGACACAACCATTTTTGACAATGCCAATCGTTATTTTGGCGATTTTGAAAACGTAAAAATCCAATTACAAGATTATATATACAGCAACTGGCAAAATAAATACGACGGCATTATTTGCAATCCTCCCTATTTTAAGTTTCACGATTATGACAGCAAGAGTGTACTCAGAGAAATTGAAACACATCTCAAATACAAACTGAACGGCTTCACAAACCTTTACACGTTGTTTTTGTTGAAATCAATTCATCAATTGAAACCAAATGGTCGGTGCGCGTACATTATTCCATCGGAGTTTCTAAACGCTGATTATGGTAAGTTAGTGAAGGCTTATTTACTGAAAACGAACGTACTACGACACATTATTGTCATTAATTTTGATTCAAATCTTTTTGACGATGCCCTGACAACTGCCTCTATTATTTTGTGTGCCAACGACAATCTAACCAACAAAGTACAGTTTAGTAATGTGCAAGATGTGCAAGATTTAACCAAAATAGAGCAACTCATTGCCAACTATCCTCATCTTGAAGACTTCCAAACCTTTCTTTGTGCAGACTTAAAGCCCGACATTAAATGGAAAACATATTATCAACCACAAAATGGTATTCATTTCAAAAATCTTGTTCCATTTTCTAATTATGCCAAAGTAGTGAGAGGTATTGCGACTGGTTCAAACGAGTTTTTTACGTTCAATGAATCGAAAGCCCAAGCATTTTCAATTCCTGAGCAATGTCTTTTACCTTGCATTTGCAAGGCCACCGATACTAAAAAGCCATTTTTTACCAAAGCAGATTTTGAACTATTAAAATCAAGCAATAAAAACGTTTTCCTACTCAATGCACTTGGCTCAACCAACCAAAACGTGATTGAATATTTGAAAAAAGGTGAATTGGAAGCAATAGATAAGAAATTTTTAACCGCCAGCAGAACACCTTGGTACGCCTTAGAAAACCGCCCACCTGCCCCTATTTGGGTTTCGGTTTTTAATCGAACAGGCTTGCGATTTATCCGAAATGAGGCAAATATTTCAAATCTAACTTCGTACCACTGCATTTACCCAAAGCAACAAAATTTATTTTTTCAAGTAGAACCCGATTTATTATTTGCTTACCTTTTGACCGAAACAGCCAAACAAATTTTTGAAGACAATAGCCGTGAATACGGCAATGGGCTTCAAAAATTTGAACCCAATGACATCAACAAAGGGCTAATGCTTGATTTGGGACTATTGAACGAAGAAACAATAGCAAAAATATTGAGTTTATACAACCAATACAGGTTGGCAGTACTTGAAAATAAAAACAGCGAAGCCATCATTGATGCCATAAATCAACTATTTATTGAGCATTATGCCGAAAACAAGAAACCTAAAAATAGTTTTACGATGCTTGAAATGGCTTAATTCATAAAATGGCGTTCACCTAAAATTAAATATCAATCCATTCCCTAACAATACCAAAATGGCAGAAAAAAACAGTAAAAAAGAGAAAAAAAACGATTTGCAATCCATCAGCGGCATGGATGCTACATTTTTATACGCCGAAACCCCCACCAGCCCCATGCACGTAGGCTCGGTGGTGGTCATTGAAGGCTCATTAAAATACGAAATCTTTCGCGCTATTATCAGCTCGCGGCTGCACCTTATTCCCAAACTTCGGCAACGGCTGCTGTACGTGCCTTTGAGTATTGACTATCCGTATTGGGTGGACGACCCCAACTTCGACCTCGACTTGCACACCAACCACATTGCACTACCGCAGCCAGGCGGCTGGAAACAACTCCGCGACGTGGCTTCGCAGGTTTTTAGCGAACCATTGGAGCAAAGTCGCCCACTTTGGTCTATGACATTTATAGAAGGTCTCAATAATATTCCGCAAGTGCCGCCAGGCTCGGTGGCCATTGTCAGCCGCATTCACCACGTGGCCATTGACGGCATGGCGGGGGCCAGTTTGTTGAGTGTTTTGTTCGATTTGTCGAATAGCAAGGGCGAAATACCTGCCCCTAAACCGTTCAATCCCAAGCCTTTGCCCAACGATTTGCAGCTGATTATGAACAGCACCATGAGCTTTGCCAAAGACCCGTTCAAGTTTCCGCGCTTGCTCACCGACACGCTCACGGCTACCGTTAAGGCAGGTTTCTTGACCCGCGTGCAGCGGTCGGCGTTGCCCACGGTGCCTTTCACGGCACCACCCACGCCCTTCAACGGGCTGGTGTCGTCGCGGCGCAAGTGGAACTCGGCCATTTTGGCACTCGACCGCATTTTGAACCTCAAAAACCTCATGGGAACTACCATGAACGACATCATGCTCGCTATTTGTGCGGGAGCGTTGCGGCGGTATTTGCTCGAAAAAGGTAAACTTCCCCAAAAACCGCTCGTAGCCATGGTACCCATTTCGACCCGTACCGCTGCCGAAGCCAACGACGTGGACAATCAAATTGCGGCCATGCTTGTGCAGCTCGCCACCAACGTAGCCGACCCAATTGAGCGGTTGGAGAAAATCAGTGAGAATACCAATCGGGGCAAAACGTACCAGGGAGCAGTGGGGGCCAAAACGCTCGCTCAAATGGCCGAAGCGGTGCCGTTTGGCGTGGCCAACCAAGCCGCGCGGCTCTACTCTCGGTTTCATTTGGCCGAAAAGCACACACCCGCGCTCAACGTTACAATTACCAACGTGCCTGGCCCCAAAATTCCGCTTTTTATTCACGGGCATCAGTTGCTGTCGGTGATGGGTATGGCGCCCGTTATAGATGGTATGGGCTTGATTATCACCATTTTTAGTTACAATGGCTTGGTTACGGTTAGCCCCACTTCCGATGCGAAATCAATGCCCGATATTGATGATTTTACGCGCTACATCAGGGAGTCGGCCAACGAATTGGAAGCGGTGATTTTGGAACACGTAGCAAAAAAAGAACCAAAAACCGCCAAAAAAGTCGCCAAAGCGAAGTCGGATGTGGTATTTGAAACCATGAAAAAACACCTTAAAAAGCAGCCCGAACTCATTTGGCCAGGTACGGGGATGTTTCAGTTTAAGGTAAAAGGCGACGTGGAAACCCTCTGGAAATTAGATTTTAACGCTGTTCCCGTCAAAATATCGAAAGGAAAAGCCGAAAACCCCGACGCGACCTTTATCGTTGAAGACGAGCATTTGTTGAAAATAGCCATGGGCAAATTGGACGTTCAGACGGCCTTTATTCAAGGGCGACTCAAAGTAGAAGGCAATTTTGAAAAAGCAATGCGCGTGGGTAAACTCATTGGCAAATTGCCTAAAATAGAAGAAAAAACGGACGTTGTTACTTAGGAATGTAAAAACAATAAAGTATCATTCTACAAAAGAAAAAACCTTTTGTCATGCCGACGAAGGAGGCATCTAAGTCCATTTGTTTAGATGCTTCCTTCGTCAGCATGACAAACATTTTCTTTATTTAACTCTCATTCCGTTTCAATTATAGTCATTTTAAAATTAGTGTTGTTAACCAGGGTCGGATTCGGCCCTGGTTTTTACTCTTAAAAGTCCTTTGAAAGCCTCAGAGGGCGTTTTTTGCCCCGTTATTACACAATAAACTTCTTGGGTAATGGGCATTTCAACTCCGTACGTTTTGGCCAGTTCCAGCACTACTCCCGATGTTTTGACTCCTTCGGCAACCATCGACATTTCTTTAATAATTTCGTCAATGGAGCGGCCTTTGCCCAACTGAACGCCCACGTGTCGGTTGCGGCTCAGGGGGCTCGTACAAGTGGCGATGAGGTCGCCCATACCCGCCAAACCCGCAAAAGTGGGGTATTTTCCGCCCATTGCCACGCCCAAGCGCGTGAGCTCGGCCAAGCCGCGCGTAATGAGCGCCGCGCGGGTATTGTCGCCCGCGCCCATGCCGTCGCCCATGCCTACGGCAATGGCAATGACGTTTTTGAGCGCGCCCGCTATTTCACAGCCAATCACGTCGTCGTTGGTATAAACCCGAAACAAGCCCGACCTAAAAATACCCTGCAAAGCCGTGGCTACGTTGCTGTCTATCATGGCAATAACGCTGGCGGCGGCCTGTCCCGCCATGATTTCGCGGGCCAAGTTGGGACCCGTCAAAATACCCGTGGGGTGGCCGGGCATTACGTTTTCAATGATTTGAGTCATGCGCATCATAGTGCCTTGCTCAATGCCTTTGGTCAAACTCACAATGGGAACCCACGGCCTAATAAACGGCTTTACGTCTTGCAGCACGCTCCGAAAACACTGCGAAGGCACGCCCATCACCACTACATCGGCGTTTTGTACGGCTTCGGCCACCGAGGTAGTGGCGCGGAGCGAATCGGGTAGTTTAGCTCCTGGCAAATATTTTTCGTTGCGGTGGTGCGTGTTGATTTCGTTCACGGTGTGGGCATCTCTGGCCCACAAAACGGCGGGGCTGTTGCGAGCTGTGATGGCCGCTACGGTTGTGCCCCACGAGCCTCCTCCAATGATTCCAACTTTGAGCGTATTCATAATTTTGGGTGGGTTTAGTTGTATTCTTCGCAAAGACACCGCAAGTTACGGGATTCTGCACAATTCATTTGAAAATGGTCGCATGAATCTATTCCACAACAAAAGCGTCGGCAGCGGCGCGGCGGAGGCGGTCGTTGATGGCACGGCCTAAGTCTTCGTTGGGAAATAGCTCGGCATAAATACCCGCAATGGGCAGCGCGTCCAATTGGCGCAAGTAGCCAAATAAGTGCTTGGCAGCTTCGGTATATTGGCGAGTGGGCGATAAAATACGTTGGTATTGGGGAAAAATATGCGCATTGGGCTGCGAAAAAGCCAAATATCCCCAGTTATCAGCTGGTTTTTCGGGGCAACCCAGCAGCAGTTTTTTACGCGGTGCGTAGTGGCTTTGCAACATTCCAGGTGCATTTGGATTGGACGAAGAATGGGTTTGAACCCGCACTTTTCCTACCACGCTTTCGAGGGCTTCTACCGAAATCCCCCCCAATCTATACACCACTACTTCTGTGCCTTCAAAGCCCACAATGGTAGATTCGATGCCAACTTTACACGCGCCACCGTCCAAAATATACGGAATTTTTGTCCCCAATTGTGCGGCTACGTGCGCCGCCGAAGTGGGGCTAATGTAACCAAACGGATTGGCACTGGGTGCGGCCAAAGGAAAATCTAACGCCGCCAGCAGCTCCAACATAACGGGGTGCTGCGGAATACGAACGGCCACTGTGTTTAACCCTGCCGTAATGAGGTCGGAGATGAGCGGCGACTTGGGCAACAGCAACGTGAGTGGGCCAGGCCAAAAAACCTCCGCCAGTTGCTGCGCAACGGCGGGAAAACTGGCCACAAAAGCCGTTAGTTTTTCGAGCGAGTTGGTATGCACAATAAGCGGGTCGAAGTGCGGGCGATTTTTGACCTGAAAAATCTTCAAAACGGCATCTTCATTGAAGGCGTTGCCCGCCAGCCCATACACCGTTTCGGTGGGTACGCCCACCACATTGCCCGCCAGTAGCCACGCTTTGGCTTGCGCTATGTCAGTATCAATAATTGCCATTTGTAGTTAAAAACGCCGCACTTCTGCGCGGTAATCGCGCGGATTTTTGCCCGTTATGTGCTTAAAAGTTTTGGTAAAATGCGACTCATTGTTGAAGCCACTGGCGTAGCAGCTTTCGGCCACAGTTTGATTTTGGGTCAATAGTTTACAAGCCTGATTGATGCGGTATTCATTTACAAAATCGGTAAAGGTCATCTGCATCATTTTCTTAAAAAACCGACAAAACGACGGCACAGTCAAATTGGCCAAATCGGCTACGTGCTGCAGGTTAATGTCTTGCTGGTAATGTGCCTCCACGTAAGCATAAATGCGCCCAATGCGCTCCTCGTCGCGGTGTGAATACTCAAAACGGGCATCAATGGTGTTGAGTAGTTCAAAATCGGGGGTAAGTGCCAATTTTCGAAACACCATCAACAGCTCAACAAGTCGCTCAAATTCAGATAATTGAGGTAGATTTAGCATCATATTGGCTACCTGTTTTCG
Organism: Cytophagia bacterium; assembly: GCA_004293645.1. GTDB lineage: Bacteria > Bacteroidota > Bacteroidia > Cytophagales > Spirosomataceae > REAB01. The sequence continues at coordinate 43,029 of REAB01000071.1, forward strand.
GGTTTCTCCAAAAAACTTGATACCTTGTTTGGAGCGTTCAAACAATTGCTTTACCGCCTGCATTTCGGGTTTTTGCAAAAATTCTGTACCCATAAAATCATCGCGCAACTGCACCACAATCTCCTCGTGGGCATCGTCTGCGCCGTAACCAAAATTAAGGTGCGGCACATTGGGACCAATAAACATCAGTTCGCCTTCTTCAAAATACGACAAATGCGCGCCAATGTGGCGTTTTCCTGAACCTTTATGAATGTAAACAATCTCGTGTTCGGGGTGTTGGTGCCAAAAAAAACGGTCTTGGTGCGAGCGCCAATGAAGCACTTTAAACGAACTACCTTGGTCTGGAACAATTTTTTCGTATTCTATTTTCATAATTGCGTGGCCAATATTACCAATCAATAAACAATATTAAGCAACAAAATGTTAATACAGCACAAAAAGTAGCAAAAGCGGCGTTTTTTTTAAAATAAATGTGGTTACAAATTTGTACCCATCAAAGCGGCTCATTTTTCGCGGCTTTTTCCTTGCACAAACAACAAACCTATGATGAACAAAAGGCAGCCTCGGCTGCCTTTTGTCGTGTTGTGGATTTGGGTATTACAAACGTATATTGAGCCGTTCAAATATTTGAGCAACCGTGTAACGCCAAAATCTTGCACCGTATTTACCAAAATGGTAAGTTTGGACGTTCTGTAATTATTTACCTGTTCAAACAGCCGCCATTTATGTTAAAAATCTGCTCATTCTTCGTTCTCTTCATCGTTCATTTTTCTGTTTTAGCCACTGGCATCAGGGGCGTTGTCAAAACCAGCAAGGGCGACCCACTTCCTTACGCCACCGTGGCCGTAAAAGGAAGCCCCAACGGCACCATGGCCAACGCCGAAGGCCGCTACGAACTTCCGCTGGCGGCGGGCAAATACGAAATTGTGGTGCAGTATTTGGGTTTCAAAACCTTTTCCAAAACCATTGAAATAGAAAAAGAGTGGCTCACGCTTGATGTAGCCATGGAAGAGCAAGCCCTCAATATCGACGAAGTACGCGTAGGTTCTAAGGCCGAAGACCCCGCCTATACCATCATGCGGCGGGCCATTGGCAAGGCGCGTTTTCATGAGTTGCAGGTGCAAAGCTACACCGCCCGCGCCTACATCAAAGGCACGGGAACAGCCACGCAGATTCCGTTTTTTGTGCGCTCGCAACTCAAAAAAGAAGGCATCGAAGTGGGTAAAGCTATCTTCAACGAAAGCGTGAACGAGATTACGTTCAAACAGCCAAATAACTACAAAATGCGGGTAATTTCGACCCGCAACAGCCTCGACAACAGCGCGCCCAGCCCCAACGCTTATCTGGTAACGAGCCTTTACAACCCCAGTCCTGCGGGGACAGTTTCGCCGCTTTCGCCCCGCGCTTTGGGCTATTATAAATTTGAATACCAAGGTTCTTTTCAAGAAAATGGCGTTGAAATCAACAAAATAAAAGTCATTCCGCGCTCTTACGGCGAGGGCGTGTATCGGGGCATTATTTATATCATCGAAAACACTTGGGCCATTTACAGTGCCAACCTCGAAACCACCAACCAGGGTTTTGACATTGAAATTAAACAGATTTACGCCCCGCGCGAGGACGTGTGGCTGCCTGTCAATCAGCAGTTTAAGATAGCGGGCAGCTTGATGGGCTTTGCGGGGAATTTTCGCTACGTGGTGTCGCTCAATTACCAAAGTTTGAAAATTAACCCCGCTTTTAAAGAGACCGTAACCGTGCTGGATGAGAAATTTACGCCACCGCCCACCAAAATTAGCAAAAGCGACCTGCGCACCAAAAAACTGGAAGACTTGGCGGTGCAACAAAAAGAATTTTCGACCAAACAGCTCCGTCAATTGGTGCGGGAGTACGAAAAACAAGATTTGAAAGCCCGCAAACAGAAAAAAGAAGATGTGAACGTATCGCGTAGCGACTCGGTAACGATAGACTCGCTGGCCAATAAACGCAGCGACGATTTCTGGAAAGACCTCCGCACTATTCCGCTCACCGACGTAGAAACCAAGAGTTTTCGCCAGTTTGACAGCATCAGGGTAGTAAAAGAATTGAAGGTAAAATCTGACAGCACCAAAGCCAAGCGCGACTCATCGGGGCGTTTTGGATTAGGAACTATCTTGTCAGGTCAAACTTTTAAACTGAGCAAAAAAACCACGCTGGCTTTTGAAGGCCCGCTCCAACCTCAGTATTTTACCTACAACACTGTGGAAGGCTACGCCCTGCAAGCTGCTTTGGCACTCAATTATAAACCCAACAAAAACAACACTTTCTATCTCAAACCGCTGGGTAGATACGCTTCTGAGCGGCGGTTGTTTTCGGGTACGGTGGCCACGGGCTGGACTGGCCAACGGCGCGGATTTGCGCTCACGGGTGGCCGATACGTGGCGCAATTGAACGCCAATAACCCCATTGGACCTGACCTAAACACCACCACTTCGTTGTTTTTTGAACGAAATTTTATGAAGATTTACGAAAAACAGTTTGGCCAACTCTCGTTCTATTATAACCGCTTGGCCGACGTACTGAGCTTGTCGGGTAGCGTAGAATACGCCCAACGAACCGAACTACTGAACGCCGAAAACGCCAAGTCGTTTATAGACTGGCGGCGGTACCAATTTACGCCCAACCGCCCCGACAACTTAACGCTGCCCAATACGGGCTTTGCGCAGCACCGCGCTTTAACCTTCAACGTAGCTTTGACTTGGCGACCTGGGCAGCAATACCGACTTTATAACGGCCAAAAACGTTATAATTTCAACCGAAAACCTGCCCTGAGCTTGTCATATACCAAAGGAGTTCCGAACGTAGGCGAGAGCGCGACCGACTTTGATAGGCTTGATTTTGGAATGCAACACAGCGTAGAAACGGGCATCAAAAGCGAGCTACAATATAGCCTCAAAGCAGGTGCTTTTCTGAACAATCGCCAAGCCTATTTCATGGATTTTAAGCATTTTATGGGCAACGAGTTTTTTTTACAAAACGGCGATGCACTCAACACTTTTCGTGCTTTGCCTTATTATTGGCACAGCACCAATCAACGTTATGTAGAAGTCCACGCCCTCAACAGCACGCGGCGGCTGCTGCTCACGCGCCTGCCGTTTGTGCGACTGGCTGGTATCAAAGAAAATCTCATGGTACATTATCTCTGGACTCCCGCCACCGCCCACTATACCGAAGTAGGCTACGGCCTCGACGGACTTGTTCCTGGGTTTCCGTTTTTTAGGCTCGAAGTAGTGCCGACGTTTTTAGATTGGAAATATCAAAACACTGTTATTAGAATTGGTACTACCTATCGGTTTGGGCGGTGAGATTTTTGAGGCAGCAGCAGAGTTGGTCTATGCCCGCAATTGAGGCAGCTGAATTGCCCATACAATGTCTGTTTTGGGCGCTCCTTTTCTGACAAGTTCTTGCGCCATTTTTATTTTGGTGCTATTTTCTTGTATCCAAATTAGCGTTGCAAAAAACATAGATTGGCATTTGTGCTGTTAAGTAGTTGGGCAGAAATAGGCGGTTCGCCGCTGCGACGCGGGGCCGCCCGTGCGGTTGGCCGCCGCCATTATATTATTTTTGATTTGTAATAAAAGGTAATTTAGTAATAACAAATTGATAAATAGACAATTACAACGAATTACTGTAATTACAAACAATTACGAATAAGTACTTATTTTTGAACTTGGTACATTTCCCATTTGTCCAACACTGCCCTAAAATCGGCGGGTAGTTCGGAGTCAAATTGTAGCCATTCTTTGGTGCGTGGATGCACAAATCCCAGCGACTTGGCGTGCAAGGCTTGGCGTGGCATAAGTGCAAAACAGTTTTCGACAAAAGCCCGATAGCTTCCACTGGTTGTACCGCGCAGTATTTTGTCGCCGCCGTAGGTGGCATCGCTAAAAAGTGGGTGGCCTACGTGCCGAAAATGCGCCCTAATTTGGTGCGTACGCCCCGTTTCTAAGTTGCACTGCACCAACGAAACATACCGAAAAGATTGCAGCGTTTGGTAATGTGTAACGGCGTGTTTGCCCTGGCTACCGTCGGCAAATACGTCCATGATGCGGCGGTCGCGGGCGCTGCGGCCTACGTGGCCTGTGATAGTACCCGCTTCTTGTTTGGGTTCGCCCCACACCAACGCCCAATAAGTGCGCTCAATGGAGTGGTCAAAAAACTGCCGTGCCAAGTGCGCCATGGCGTAGTCGGTTTTGGCAATTACAATCAGCCCTGAGGTATCTTTGTCAATGCGGTGAACCAAGCCAGGCCGCGCTTCGCCGTTTTTGGCAGTTGGCAAATTTTCAAAATAATACAGCAGCGCATTAATCAACGTCCCCGACCAGTTGCCGTGCGCGGGGTGTACTACCATGCCTGCGGGCTTGTTAATAATCAACAACTCAGCGTCTTCGTACACAATTTGCAGCGGAATATTCTCGGGCAAGATGTCGTTTTGACGCGGTGGATGCGGCAGCGACAGCGTAACGACATCAAAAGGCTTTACTTTATAACTTGATTTGGCTGTCTTGTCGTTTACTTTTACGGCATCTACTTCAATGGCGTTTTGGAGTTTGGTGCGCGTGGCGTTGGGAATGTGGTGTTTGAGATAATGGTCCAAACGCATCAATCCTTGCCCTTTATCTACCACAATGCGGTGGTGTTCGTACAATTCGTCGTCTTCTTCTTCCTGGTTATGCTGCATTGATTGGGTTTTTGGTTTTGAGTTGTTGAGTTTTGAGTTTTACAGCGTATTTTTGCTAAAAAACAAAAAAAGTGAATGGGTACTTGAAAGTAATAAATTGATAAATTTGAACTTTGTAACTTACTAAAAATCAGCACTTTATTTTACCGTGGACTATTGACTATTGACCGTGGACTACTTATTTGCATCGTTACGGGTTGGATTTGAGGCCATTTTTAATTTTTTGGGCAATAACTTCAAAGCCAATTCGTTGAGAGTGCGTATCTTTTAAACTAACCAATATCATCTTAACATGGACTCAAATCAAGGACAAAAGAAAGACCGCAAAAGCCTACTTTTGGCTGCATTGGCTATCTTAGCTCTACTCAACGTAGTACTGATTTATTTTTTTTACAAAGAACGCGAAAAGAATAAACAACAAGAAACGGTTATTACGGCCAAAAATGAAGAAATTATTTCGGCCCGTATGAAATTAGACTCGATTTCGATGCAATTAGACGCTAAAATTGCCGAAATTCAGCAGTTGGGAGGCCAAGTAGAATCGTTGGTGGCCATCAAAGCAGAGTTAGAACGCGACAAAGCAGCGTTGAAAAATACGGCTTCGGTTGATATCTCGAAGTACAAACAAAAGATTGCCAACTACGAAACCATGCTCGCCCAACGAGACCAAGAAATTGCCAAACTCAAAGAAGAACTGGGCATTGTAACGACTCAAAACCAAGAACTGACCCAAAAAGTGGGCGGCTTGGAGAGCGAAAAACAAAATTTGCAACGAACGTTCGACGATTCGGTGGTGAGTTTGAGTGCTCGCAACCGCGAACTGAGCGAAAAAGTTACGATTGCTTCTGCTCTCAAAGCCGAGAATGTTACGGCCAACGCCATTTCGTCGAGGGGTAAAGAGCGCGATGGTGGCACTTACAAGGCCAAACGAATTGACAAAATTAAAATTGACTTTAATTTAGCCCCCAACCCTATTTCTAAAAACGGTAGCCGCGAGGTTTATCTGCGAATGTTGGACCCCGAAGGAGCCGTTATTGCCGACATGGCTACTGGTTCAGGCACGTTTGTATCGGGTGGCCGCGAAACAGTTTATACCGCCAAACAAACCATTGATTATAGCAACGACGGCACACCAGCCACATTTATTTACAGTCGGGGCGGTATTCCGTTGAAAAAAGGTGAGCACAGCATCGAATTGCACTGCGACGGTTTCCGCATCGGAACGGGCGTTTTTAAGGTGAAATAAAAACCGCTAAAAATGAACAAAAAAGCGCGATTGGGTTATCCCAGTCGCGCTTTTTTGTGTTTATAAAGAACAAAATACGGCGTGCAATTCTTGAACCCGCAGAATCAGCAATTGGGTGTCGTCGTTGGTAATGACGTAATCGGCCATTTGAAGTTGTTCTGCGTCGGTAGGTTGGCGGGCTATGATGTTTCTAATTTCGATTTCGGTGCGGTGCGGGTCGCGTTGTTTGATTCTGGCCACGCGCAAGTCGAGCGGTGCGCTCACAACCAGCACTTTATCAATATTTGCGCCCTTAGTGGCCAAGGCCGACTCGCGTAGCACGTAGGGTGCGTTTTGGTGCTGTTGTAGCCAAATTGCGCTGTCGAAAAATACGCGCGGGTGAACAACTGCGTTGAGTTGTTGGAGCAGCGTTGGGTTGTCAAAAACCTGCGCGGCCACCCACGGGCGGTTGTACTGCCCGTTTACAAAGGCATTTGTTCCTAACAAATCAATGATGTCGCTTTGGAGGGCAACTTGATGGTTGATGAGCCATTTGGCGCGGCTGTCGGCATCGTAAATGGGTACGCCCAGGGTACTAAAAATGCGACAAACGATGCTTTTGCCCGAGCCAATGCCCCCCGTTATGCCAATTTGCAGCGGCATTTTAACGTTTTTTGGTTTTGGTAGAAACGGCAGGTTTTTCGTTTTGGGGTGGCATAGGCCGCAGTAGTTCTGCTACTTCAAAACTCACAAACACGCGCTCGGCAGAGGCTTTGACAGATGCCGAATGGAGGTATTTGATGGGCAATTCTTCGTCGTAATTGGCCCGAATATTTTTGGTTGGTATTTTAACCAGAATCGTATCTTTTAAATTATCAACCAACAAGGCAGGGCCTTTGAAGGTTACAGTTTGTGGATTAAGATTGACGAAGCTGGAAATAACAAAGCGTTTTTCTAACTGAACCCCCACGCTATCTAATCGAAGTATGGAGGTTTTGGTGATAAAACGGTCAAAATCCAAGTTCACGGTGTCGGCCACCACGCTACTTATTACCACATCTTTGACCTGCTCAGTCATCATGGCTGCCACCGATTCCGTGTTGAGGGTGCGGTTGTGGAGCGGGTCGGTGAGTTCATATACCACGGGTGCCACCGTAAACGACAACGACTTACGCAGCAGAGCCCAGCCCGTACCGTTCAAAATGGCCGTTACTTTTTTGGGCAACGGTGCCACTGGAACGTACAGCGAATCGTTGTAGGTGAGCTTAATGGGGTAGTTTACTTTGAGCGTGTAGCCGTCTTTGTTGAGTTCATTAAAAAACCAAATAATGACAGCTCCCGACAAGCTCAGCAACAACGTGCGGGTTTTGAAAGGGCGAATAACAGCCATGGGTACGCTAAGCGGCGGTTGGAACTGCCCGCGAAATAGACGACCGCTCGAAGGTGAGTTTGGTGCCTTTGTTATCTACTTCGATGGTAATGGTGGCATCATTGAGCGACGATACTTTGCCGTGTAAACCACCAATCGTAACTACTTCGTCGCCTTTTTTGAGATTTTCTAAAAACTTTTTTTGCTCTTTTTGTTTTTGTTGCTGCGGACGAATCATGAAGAAATAGGCCACGCCCAGCAGACCGACCCACAACAAAACTTGGTAAATCATGGCCGACTGGCCACCTGCGGCTGCTTGCAAAAGAATAGATTTCATAATTTGGGGTTAGTGATTTGTAGTTTGGGGTTTGAGTTTTAGGATGGATTTAAAAAGTGGGATAGTGCAATTGGAAATGGGGCATCACGAATGTCAAACCGCGCGGGCGGCGGTCGGCCGCTGCCGCTCCGCACCAATTTCAAATTACAAACCTGCTTTGGGCGCTACCTCTGCTCGAAATGTGATTTCGGTTACGGCGGGGTCGGTGTTGGCATAAATACTGACAGCTTTGGCCTGCGAACCTACTTTGCCTCGGCTGTTAAATTTGACCACTATTGAGGCACTTTCGCCCGGGGCAATGGGGTCGCGGGGCCACTGTGGCACGGTGCAACCGCAAGAAGTACTCACGTTGTTGATAATGAGCGGAAACTCGCCCGCATTGCTGAATTTAAAGTTGCGCTGCACAGTGTCGCCTTCTACAAGTGCGCCAAAATCAACGTTTTTTACGCTGTCTTCAAACACAATTTTGGGCATTTTGTCCGAAAGTGAGCTGGCCGTGGCGGCTTTGTCTTGATTGCTGCCACAACAGGCCAAACCCACTGCCAAACACACCCACAAAAAGCTTTTGAGGTAACTCATTATTTGTAATTTGATATTTGTAATTTGTTAAGCTGGTTCGCCTTTAATTTGCGACATGAGCCTGTCCACGTCTTCCAGTAATTTTTCGGCTTTTTCGCGGGCATCGTTCACCACTTTTTGACCTTCGGTTTTGGCCAAACTTTCGGGCAAATTTTGACCATCTACGAGGTCGTTGACGAGTTTTTGAAGCTGGTCGCGGTATTTGGAAAGCTGATACGACAACTTGTCGCGGGTAATTTCGCCTTTTTCGGGGGCGTACAAAATGCCGATGGCCGTGCCAGTAGCCACGCCAGCCAAAAATCCTACCAATACTTTTGATGAACTGTTCATGTTTTGATTTGTTTAAAGGTGCTGTACTACTTATTGATTGTCTAAAAGGCCGCGCCCACTTTTACGGATTTTCCCGTCTTTGAGCATGCTTTTGGACAACGTGTCTAAAATTCCATTCACAAACTTACCACTTTTTGGCGTACTATATTGTTTTGCCAGCTCAATTGCTTCGTTGATGGTTACTTTTATGGGAATGCCGCTAAAATGAGTCATTTCGGCCAAACTCATTTTCAGAATCAGGTAATCGGTAGAAGCGAGGCGTTCTAAGTCCCAATTTTTGAGCGGTTCGCCAATTATTTCTTCGTAAACAAGTTCATTGTCAATGGTTTGCTTAAACAGCTCTTCCATAAAATACTGGTCTTCGTCCCAAGCATCGGTGAGCGCAGATAACTCCAATTCGTTGGTGCTTTGGACTAATTTGAGTGTTTTTACGGCCATTTTACGGACAATATCGCTCGTTTCATTCCAACACAAATCGGCTTGTTCAAAAAATGCAATGCAATCTTCGTGCTTAAACAATACCGTTTTGAGGGCGTAATCCAAGAGTGCTTGGTCTTCTTGCGGCGTGTGGGTACGAGCGGCGCAGTAAGTTTGGTACGTTTCGTCGTGGCGAAGAATATCGCGGAATAACTTGCGCACAAACGTATTTTGGGCATCGCTCCAGCCAGCACCGCGCCTAATTAACTCCGTTTGGAGGGGCGCGTGTTGCGCAAGCATAACCACAATTTGGTTGGTGTCAAAGCCCGAAAGACGGGCTAATTGTGGGCCGTCGGGGTCTTCGTACTGGCGGCTGCGCTCGGTTTTAGACAAAACACCCATTTGTACAAATAGCTGTAAAACAAACAGATACGTGTCGTAAATGGCATCTATTTCGGGTATCATTTTGTGGCCAATGCGCGAGCGGTCTTCGTTTACCCGTTGCAAATATTGCGTAAGTGCATTTTTGGCAACCACGGCAACGCGGGGCGGGGTTTGGTCGTCGGGGGCTATTTTACCGCTGCGATAGTTGGTTTCAAGCACCGCTGCGGCTGCTTTGCGAAAGGCTTCCAATTGAACCAAATCTTGGGGTTCCATGGAGTTCAAATCAGGTTTGAAACATTCGGCAATAAAATCCAATGCCAATTCGTAGTTGGCTTCGCGGGCTACTTGGAGCGCGTAAAGGGCTTGGAATACTTTAATTCGTAGGTGTCTTCTACTCAGCATCAATCAAAAATTAGTCGGCAAGACAAAGAACTATGTGCGTTTGTAACGGCAAAGTTAGGAGAAAAAACCTGTTCAACGCATATTATTTTGTGATATTACTTTCTTTTTTGTGGTAAAATACGCAAAAACAAGGGCTATTTGTTGGAGAACAGAGTGCGAATAGCAGCCACTTTGGCGGCCAAAAAGCAGGCAAAACAAGGATTACTTTACCACCGCTATTGAGTCAGACTCTTCGACTGGAATGGCCCGCATAATTTGCTTTTTCTTGTTCCAGGGTGCGGTGGTGCGGCGGCCCATGTCAACGGCCAGCAAAATAGCGGCGGCGGTAAAAACCAGAAAAACAACGATGAATATTTTACGATTGCGGTTGGGTTGCATGAGTTTGAATTTGGTGGTGGGTCTTGGGGGTTGAAGGGTCGTTCAGTCGCGGAATGTTTTGGGAATGTGGTAGCCCGCAAATTTACCCGTTCGCGCTGATATTTCCGACCAAGATAGGTCTTCAAAATCAACCACTACTACCGCTCCTTTCGACATAGAACCAAGGTGGTGTTGGGTAAGGTATTCGGCAAAATAGCTGATGTCGGGATTGTGGCCAAAAATCAAAGCCAACTGACTGTCGGCGGGAACGTTGCCGAGGGCGTTGAGATAAGCCTTGGGGCCTTCGTCGTAGAGTTGGCGGGTACTTTGTATTTGGGTTGGGTCGAAGCCCAACTGCTCGGCCATGAGTTGGGCGGTGTATAAAGCCCGTGGGGCCAAACTGCTCACCATGTAGTCGGGTTTGAAGCCTTGTTCAAACAAAAACTTGCCCATTCTGCTGGCATCTATGATTCCTGAGGCGGTAAGTTGGCGGTCAAAGTCGTTGAGAAGTGAAAAACCGTCTTCGGCTTTGGCGTGGCGGACAATCAAGAGTTGGCGTTTCATAGCAGGTTTACTTTTTTTGCAAAAATATTAAAAAGTGGTGGATACTGACTCGATTTTAACCACAAAACCGCCTGTGTTGTTTAAAATACTATCTTTGTGGCGGTTCGTTAAACACCACCAATTGCCGATTTTACGTTGTTTTTATGAAAGTTCTCAACATTGTTGCTGCTGTTTTACTGATTGTACTGGCCTCGTTTTTCTATTATTTTGTCAATCAAAATGCCATCAACGTTCCATTTTTCGACGATTTTTCGTACCTCAAATACGTTTTAGACCTGCAAAGTGCGCCCAACTTACCCGAATTTTTGCGGCTTTTAGAATCAAAACACAACGGCCACGGGGTAGGATTGGCCAAGTTTGTTTTTTGGCTAACAACGCTCATCGAAGGCCAACTCAATTTTCGGACGCTCACGCTCGTAGGCAGTTTGATGGTGCTGGGCTTAGTGGTTTATTTTGGGCAAATCATACGCGCCAATCAATTGCCTTTTGCTTATTTGTTGCCCGTTGGTTTGTTTCTTTTTACGCCCGCCTACTACGAAAATGTTTTTTGGGCTGCCGCGCTTTGGCAATATACAGCTTCGTTTGTAATGGGTGTTTTGACTTATTATATGTTGGCCAAATCCACGCGCTGGACGCTGGCTCTGGCGGCATTTTTTGGGCTTTTGCTCACCTATACCAACGGCAACGGCCTCTTGGGAATGTACGTGGGGGCTTTGATTCCACTGGTGCAGCACCGCTACAAGCGCACAGTTGGCTGGTTGTTGGCGTGTGTGGTAGCTACTGCCATTTACTACTACTTTCCGTCTGGTTTTAGCTCCGAAAACAAGCCTGTTTCGTTGGTTAATATACTACTCACCGTTGTTTCGTTTTTTGGGTCGGCGGCTTATTATTTGCGGGGAAGCATGCTTGATGTCGCCATTTTTGGAGGCCTTTGTACGTTTGTTTTGCTGGGAGGGCTGTTGGGGTTGGGCGGTATTTTTTTGGCGCAATTTTGGAAAAAAAACAAAGCCGAGTCTTTTCTGCGTCTTTTTACCGATTCAAATGCCAACTTGTCTTTGTTGGCATTGTTGGCTTGGTTGGCACTGACGGGGCTGGCGGTGGCCATTACCCGCACCAACGATACCATAGGCACGGCCTTGCGCTACATGATTTACTCCGTTATGACGTTTGCGGGGCTGTACGTGGCCGTTTTGCTGGTTTTGCCGCGCCGAGGGCGGTTTGTGTTGGGGCTAGCTGCTTCGGCTTTGGGTGTTTTGTTTGCGGTTGGCACGTACCTTTTTGCGGGGCCAACGGTGGTCAATTTTCGTAAATCGCTGCAAGCCGATGCATACTCGCTGCGCCAACACCGCCGCCTAAGTGGCAAACTCGAACTGCTCCTCAACCCCATTATGTTGAACAATTTTGAGCAGGCCATTAACCAAAAATTGTACGTTATTCCAACCACGCTCTTTGATGGCATAGACAAATTGCCCGCCGACACAAGCCAAATTCAATTCAAAATAACCAACGAAATTCGGGCGGTTTATGGCGGCGTGTGGGTTGATAAAATCCAAAACGCGGATTTGTCTTTTGACCAAAATAACCCCAACAATGGCGTTTATGTTATCCTGAAAAACCAACAATCGGGACGGCTGTACGTCAATGCACCCGTACAAAGCCCCAACCGCAATCGGCGGTTTTTTTTGCAATCAGGCCATTTTTTTAATCCAGGTTTTGAAGCGCAAATTTACCAACAAAACCTGCCAGATGGCATTTATCAGATTGGCGTTTTGTATTGTAATGGCACGAACCAACGGCTGGTTTACGGCAAGCAAAGGCTCGAAATCAAGGAGAAACGGCGTTAAATCGGGCATTTGTGCCTATCTTTGTGCCTTATTTGGGTTGTGAAACACCAACCTACTTCAACCACTTTTTACCATGACCATCAGTCAAGAAATAGCCAAGCGGCGTACGTTTGCCATTATTAGCCACCCCGATGCGGGCAAAACCACCCTCACCGAAAAACTGCTGCTCTTTGGCGGGGCTATTCAAACGGCGGGAGCGGTAAAATCGAATAAAATCAAAAAAACGGCTACTTCCGATTTTATGGAAATAGAAAAACAGCGCGGTATTTCGGTGGCTACGTCGGTGATGACTTTTGGATACAACGACCTCATTATCAATATTCTCGATACACCTGGCCACAAAGATTTTGCCGAAGATACCTACCGAACGCTCACGGCCGTGGACAGCGTGATTTTGGTGATTGACTGCGTAAAAGGCGTGGAAGCCCAAACCGAACGCCTCATGGAAGTATGCCGAATGCGCGATACCCCCGTGATTGTGTTTATCAATAAACTCGACCGCGAAGGCCAAAATCCGTTTGATTTGATTGACGAACTCGAACAAAAACTCAACATCAACGTGCGCCCGCTGACGTGGCCCGTCAATATGGGGGCCGATTTTAAGGGTGTTTATAGTTTGCTTGAACAAAAACTGTATTTTTTTAAAGCCAACAAAACAAAAGTAGAAGAAGACGTACTCGAAATAAACCTGCAAGACCCCGTTCTTGACCAAAAAGTGGGGCAGCGCGATGCCCGCCAACTGCGCGAAGACGTGGAACTAATTGAAGGCGTTTACGGCGATTTCGACCGCCAAGATTATTTGTCGGGCAAAATTGCACCCGTTTTTTTTGGGAGTGCCTCCAACAATTTTGGCGTGCGCGAATTGCTCGAAGCCTTCTGCGATATTTCGCCCGAACCCATCGAACGCAACACCAGCGTGCGCATAGTGCGGCCCGAAGAACCCAAGTTTACGGGTTTTGTCTTTAAAATTCACGCCAACCTCGACCCCCGCCACCGCGACCGCATCGCGTTTTTGCGCATTTGCTCGGGCAAGTTTGAGCGCGGCAAGTTTTATCACCACGTGCGGCTCGACAAAAACCTGCGTTTTTCAAACCCCGTTAGTTTTATGGCCGACAGCAAAAACGTGGTAGAAGATGGTTTTCCTGGCGATGTGATTGGCCTTTACGATACGGGGACGTTTAAAATAGGCGATACGCTCACCGAAGGCGAAGATTTGCAATACGTGGGTATTCCGAGTTTTTCGCCCGAAATTTTCAAAGAACTCATCAACCTCGACCCCATGAAGTCGAAGCAGCTTGAAAAGGGCGTGCAGCAACTCACCGACGAAGGTGTGGCGCAGTTGTTTACGCTGCAACCTGGCAACCGAAAAGTAGTAGGCACGGTGGGCGAATTGCAGTTTGACGTGATTCAGTACCGCCTCGAACACGAATACGGGGCCAAATGTCGGTGGGTAACGATGTCCACCTCGCGGGCGTGTTGGATTACGGCCGAAGACCCCAAAAAGCTGCAAGAGTTTATTCGTTTGAAGGGCAACCAAGTGGGTTTTGACAAAGACGCAAACCCCGTATTTTTTGCCGATTCAGACTGGATGCTGCGCATGAACCAAACCAACAATCCTGATATTCAATTTCACATTACTTCGGAGTTTAAGGTGTTGGCCTAAAAAAGAAAAAAGCTGCTCGAGAGTCTCGCACAGCTTTCCGACTATATCCACACCATTATTAGTTGCGCAAATATATGAATATAACAATTAATTCCAAATAAATTTCTAAAAAAGCCAGTATTTAAATGCACCCCAGTTTTTGGATAGAGGTTATAATTGGAGGCTTATTGTCTTCATCTTAAAATTATACAAAAACGGCAGAACTTATTAGGCGTACTCTCATCCATACTCCATACCCCATACCCTAATGCCTAATTCTCCCAAGCCTTCGTGGTTTTTGTACATCACCGAACTCGCCCGCACGGTTGTTGACATTGCGCGGGGTTTGTTTTTTAAATGGTCGCACAAGCGGCAACATCGAGCCAATCCGCACCCCGTTATGGTGGTGCCAGGTTTTTTGGGGTCGGATTTGTCCACGTTTTTTTTGCGCAAATTTATCGCAGATTTAGGCTACCCCGTTCAAAAATGGGGCTTGGGCCGCAACCTCGCCGATTTGAACGATTTGACCCTGCTTGCCCAAAAATTGGCGGCACTTCACGCCCAATATCAGCAAAAAGTAACGCTCATTGGGTGGAGTTTGGGCGGGGTCTATGTACGCGAACTGGCCAAACAAAATCCCGAAGCCGTGCGGCAGGTTATTACGATGGGGTCGCCGTTTAAAAATATTGAAGCGCCCAACCACGCCCGCTGGATTTTTGATTTGATTGGCAAAAAAAACCAACTCGACCCTGCTTTTATTGCCAAATTGCCCGCGCCCGCGCCCGTGCCAACGGTGGCCATTTATACCAAGCAAGACGGTGTGGTAGCATGGACTACTTGCATGGAAACCCCCAGCGCCCTACACCGCAACGTAGAAGTGTGGGGCAGCCACTGCGGCTTGGTTTTTAACCCACAAGTTTGCCAAGTAATTGAGGAAAGTTTGGCTTAGCTAAGCTGCCCGCTTTGTTGGGTGTTTTTGCTAAATCTTCTTCTTTTTTTGGCAAATTGTCTAAACTTAAGTAGTTGCGCATATTTAATTGATGGCACGACTATTACTTAAGACGCTTTTATTCAGCGTATTAAATCAGTCGTGCCACCAATAATCATAGCATGGCGGCGGCCCGTCGCAGCGGCGAACCGCCTATTTCTGCCCAACTACTTATTTTAAGCGTCAGTACCCGATGAATCTTTTTCGAGTGTACTCATTTCCATGTCTCTTACCTTTTTTTGCCAAAATTCTACCCCACAGAAAAATTGCCCCCGCATAATACTTGGTGGCAAGCGAAATTAGAATGCCTAAAAAACAAAAACGAGTTACAGAAATTTCTGTAACTCGTTACGGGCGGCGTACCGCATTTTAAGGGTGGAGAATATCGGATTCGAACCGATGACCTCTTGCATGCCATGCAAGCGCTCTAGCCAACTGAGCTAATCCCCCATAAAATACAAAATCCCAACTTCTTATTGTTTTTGGGAGTGCAAAAGTGCGGCTTTCTTTTTACTTTTACAAATACTATTTCTATTTTTTTGCAAAAAATAACAACAATATCTTAGCGCGAGAGCCGCCCTGAGGCATCGCCCGCTACCAAGCGGCTTACTTCGGCTACGCTCACCAAATTAAAATCGCCTTCGATGGTGTGTTTGAGTGCGGCGGCAGCTGTGCCAAAATCCAAGGCTTTTTGAACGTCGTTGGTTTGGTCAATTTGGTACAAATAACCCGCTATAAAAGCGTCGCCACTGCCTATTCTGTCCACAATATGATGAAGGTCGTGCACGATGGTTTTGTAGGTTTTAGTGCCGTCAAAAGCGCGCCCCCTGAGCTGGTTGTGCGACGCACTGATGGAGTCGCGCTTGGTGTCTACAATGGTTTTGACAGAAGGATACCGCTCCATGACTTGCGCCGAAGCCGAAGCCCAATTGCTTTTGGCGTCTGGTTCGGGCAATATATCAAAAAGGTCTTCGGCGTTGCTGGTGCCGCACACAATGAGGTCGCAGTGGCTCACCAATTCGGGCATTATTTCTTTGGGGGTTTTGCCCCAACGCCACAAGCCTTGGCGGTAATTCACGTCAGCCGATATTTTAACGCCCAGCCGTTTGGCGGTTCTGACGGCTTCCAAACACGCCTCGGCAGCGGCCTCAGACAACGCGGGCGCGATGCCCGTAAAATGAAACCAGCTGGCTCCCGTTAAAATGGCCTCCCAGTCAAAATCGGCAGGATTGAGCGTACAAAAAGAATCATTGAGGCGGTCGTAAACTACTTGGCTCGCGCGACTGTTGGCCCCGTTTTCTACAAAATAAAGCCCCAAACGCTCGCCTCCGTACTGAATCTGGGCAGTATCTAAGCCAAATTTGCGGAGATACATGGTAGCCGCCCGCCCCATGTCGTTGTCAGGAAAACGCGTAACGTGTACCGCCGCCACTCCCCACTGCGCCAACGCAATGGCTACGTTGGCCTCGCCACCCGCGTAGGTAATATCAAAACTGTGGGCTTGCCCAAAGCGCGCAAAAGCGGGCGGTGAAAGCCGCATCATAATTTGCCCGAAAGTAACAATTTTCTGCATCTGTATTGGAGGTCGGTTTTAGGATTTTTGTTTGTGTTTATTCAATTGTTTTTTTGCCCACTTGTACGAATCAACAAATAAGGGTTTTTCCAACGAAATACCAAAACTGTAATAAGCACCGTTGTAATTGGTGGGCGTATTTTGTTGATAAATAGCGTGCCGGTAGCCGCCTTGCACCGAAAAACCTACCCAACGGGTGGCTTTCCATTTGAGATAAACGCCCATTTGAGCGGGCAAAAAAAAGTCAGTTCTTCGCCAAATCATAATATCGTTCAAAAGCTGGCGGTCGGCACTTTGGGTTGCACCAATGCCCAGTTCGAGCGGAATACTGAGCCGCCAGCGTTGGTTTTCAATGACATTGGGCCAGTACATGAGGTTGAAATAATAGAGGTCGGTTCTGGTATAATAGCCCAAATTGATGAGCCGCGCCGCATCTTTCCGAAAATCAATGAGCCGCAGCAGCGAGTTAAAGGTGAGCCAATAATAGCCAAAAGTAATTTCGTGCCGATTTTTACCAAACTGAACACCCGTATTGATGCCCCAAATATTGACGAACTTGCGGTCAATAAACGAGCTGCGCGCGTCCCAGTTGATGGCATAAGTCAATTTACTGCGGCGAATTTTGGTGGTATCTTTGGCAACGAGGCTATCAGCTAAAAAAAAACATTGGGCTTGGGTTGGCATTAGCACCACAAACGCCATTAGAAGTAGATATTTCTTGCCCGTAGCCATTATATGCCGTCTCAAAACCATTTAAAATCTTGCTTCGTATTGCGGTAGTTGCGTATTTCCATCACCAACGAACCCACCCACAAATCTACTTCTACTTTTACGGGTACTTTGTTAGAATCGTCCGACATCCAAATTCTGATGGAGTTTTCGCCCTTAAAAAGCTGATTATCAGGAATAATGGGGTTGATTTTTAAGACGTTTAGTTTGCCGTATTTGGTTTTTATTACTTCTTTGCCTCGGTAGCGTACTTTGAGCGGATAAACGGCGTTTTCAAAAAAAGTGGGTACGCTCACCACGTCGTTGGGGTTGAGTTTGGAATAGTCGATGGTGCGCAGAAAAAAATACCCGCTTATGGCATCTTGCACGTTGTTGGGTACGGCGTGTTGCTTGGTGCCGTTTTCGTCGGTAACAAAGGCCGCATCGTTGGGGTGATTAAAAACCACGGTTTCGGTTTTTCGGTAGTCGTTTTCGCGGACATTTCTATAAAATTTTTGCGACACAATGGCCGAGGTGTCAATCCACGACACCCATTGATTGCGAATTTTGGCAAACCAACTAAACGCCCCCAGCGTTTTGCCTACCACATTGACTTGATAGCAAGGCCGACCATTGACCGCCTGCACCTCTGGGGCTATCTCAACGGTGGCATCGGCGGCATTGAAGAGTCCATAATGCACCCGATATTCAAAATATTCGCCCGAATCAAAACTGGTATTGACTACGCGGCGGTAAGAATCTTTGGCGTGAAAAGCCATTCCAAAAAATAATAAACCAACCAACAACAAACGTAAGAGCATAACTTAGTGATGTGTAAAAAATAAACGGGGCCCGCAACAGCGGATAAATCCATGAATGTAAAGTACTGGTAATGAAACACTTCCTTGTTCATTATCATCAAATTGCCCACTACTTTTTCTTGCTCAAAACGAAGTAGGATATTTTGTTTTTAGATAACGCAAATAAGCCGAAAAATTGCCTTTAAAACGAGTTTCAAATTCGGTTCTGAATTGATTTTGGCGGGCGTGGTAAGTAAGGTAGCCAATAAAAAAAGCATTATTGAGGGTTTTTTGGGGCCGCCAAGGGTATTTTTGCCCTACCAGTCCACCCAAAAGCGTATCCGACCGACTGACAATTTGCCGAATCAAGGCTGTTTTGAGGCTGTCTTTTTGTTTATCTAAAAAGCTGGCTGTGAACGTATTATAGAGGCTATCGAGCTGTTTTGCGCCTATTAGCACGTGCTGGCTAAAAGCGTCGTTGTAACGTTTTCTAAATTCGTAGCGTTGCAATTGCGGCGACTTTGCCCCGTAGCGGTTTTGCATGAAGCGCGTGGCCCCGTAGTCGCCCACAAAGTTGGCCAAGTTTTCGTTGAGTTCGAGGTTGTCTTTTACAAACAGCGTGCCGTGGGTCATTTCGTGCATGATCAAATTGGCCAAACTACCCTCGCCCCGATACAGCATAGACGACAGCACGGGGTCTTTCAAAAAACCCAACGTACTCCACGCCGACACCTCGCCAATCTGGGTGTCAAAGCCCACCGCGATGAGCATTTTTTGTTCGGTTTGGGCGCGGGTGGTGTCAAAAAAACCTTTGTAAGCAAACTTTCCAATCACTGGAAACGCCCATTCTTTGGCCACCAAACGGTATTTTTCGGAAGCCGTGATGACCCACAAAATGGGCTTGCCTTGTTGGTCGTAAAGTTGGGTATAACTGCCCGAGTCGTCTAAGCCAAGCGAATCAACGGCGAAGCGTTTGATGTCGGCAATGAGCCTGAGTTGTTTTTTAAGCGAGTCGGGAAAAGTGGCATCTTGCAGCACGTCGGCGATGGGGCGGGTGTTGGTCAAAATGCGCAATTGCCCCCGCGCCTGCGCCAAACCATAATCCAGCAACTCCCGATAAACCACGGCCAGTGCCACCAAGACGAGCAAAAAACCGATAAAAATGCGTTTGAGGTTTCAAGGAGTCGGCAAAGATTAATAACAAACGCCACAAAATTGGGATTTTTTTTGCGATATTTACCCAATAAAAACAAAACTACAAAAAATGGAATTAGTGGCCACGCTTTCCGAAACCATCAGAGAACGCCTCAAAACAGAGCGCATTGTGTGCGTGGAGGCTACGCTCGACGAATATTTTGATGAGCTCGACGGGATTGAAAAAGAAAATTTCAAAATAGAATACGCCTTCGAAACCATATTTGCCAGCATGAGCCAAGCCAGCGAACCCCACGAAACAATTGTAGCCAATTTGATTTGGGCTTTAAACAATCATTATCGCCTAAAAGACGATTTTAGGGTCTTGGCCAGTGGCCGCATTGTGTTTTCGCCCGACTGCAAACAAGCCTACAACCCCGATGCCATTGTGGTAAAAGGTGAAACGGAGTTGTTTCCGCGCCGCAAAAAAATAGCCGCCATGACCAATCCTTACCTGATTGTGGAGGTGCAGTCTGACTCTACCAACGACATTGATATTTTTGAGAAACTACCCTGCTACAAATCTTTCGACTCCGTAACGCAGATTGTGTACGTAGCCCAGCGTCGGCCTTTTGTTTCGGTTTATACCAAAAACCAAGATCAACTGCACTGGATTAACGAAGACTACCGCTCGATGGAAACCACCGTCAAAGTTGATGGTTTTGAAATAGCCATGAAAGACATTTATCGTAAAATTGCCTTTCCCAAAAAATAGATTTATCCGCTTTTTCTTGTAAGTACATGTTGATAGTAAAAAGAACCTCAGTCAAATGGTGTTTATGTGTTGGGTTTGCTCTTTTAGTGGCCAACGCTGCTGCGCAAAAATCCTATCTAAAAGGCTACATTGTTGATATAAAAGGAGATACCACGCGAGGTTGGGTCAGAGAGGAACTGCCAAAATCAAGAAAGCTACAAACCTGCCATTTTAGAGGTGAAAACTCAGGCGTTTATGCAGATTATTCGGCTTCTCAACTGAAAGCCTATGGCTACGAAAATGGTCGAAGTTTGGTGGCGATTAGCTATCGTAAAGACAGTTTGGCTGCTCCAAAAATGATTTTTATGGAGTACTTGGTGAGCAGTAAACTATCGCTTTTGCGCAACAAAGATGCTTTTTTTCTCTTCAAATCAGCTCAGTTGTATCCGCTCGTTACTAAGGACAAAGAAGTACAGAGCCAAGGTCGCCGTTATATCAAAACTACGCTCGTTTTTCAAGATGTGATTCACAACTTAATAAAACCCGAATGTCCCGATTTGTTGTATCGGAAATCTCAAATGATTAAAGATGAGCTTATTGATGTGGTAAAAGCGTACAATGAATGCATAAAATCGCCCTATAAAGTGCATCTTTCGTCGCCTATCAAATCTAAAAACAGGTTGCATTTTTATGTGCAAGCGGGTTTTCAGCAAATCAATTTAACACTCCCTACTTATGGCCAAAAAATAGACCCAACGGGTACATATTTTAATGTGCCATACCTCGCAACTACCGACAATCGGGCATATCGCCTTTTCATTCCTGCTGTTGGAGTGGAGTGGCGTTTGTCGCGTATCACCAACCGACTTTCGCTCTTGGCAGACGTAAGTATCTTTCAGATTAATAATGTGCTCAATTTTAGATTTGACAATTACAATTACCAAAAAGATTTTATTGATGGCCAAATTTCGCACGCTTACACCTTGACCCGAATCAATCCTGCCGTGAAATACCATTTTAACAGAAATTTGTGGCGTTTTTATGGCAAAGTAGGTGCCGTATTTTATTCGGTTAAGGACGAAAGTAGTAATTTAACGCAAGCCGAAACGAGTTCGATTAACTTTTTGGGAGACCAAAGAACTACAACTACCAGTAACAACGAAGTGATTAACGTTTCTAAAAAACCTTTTGGCCTTACTGCCGCCCTTGGAGTGGACATACCTGGCTTGAAGCACCTCGGTGGCTTTGCTGAATTAAAAACAGAAAATATGAGTATTGAGTTTACATCTAACCCAACGGGATACTACTGGAAGAATACTTTTTCAGCAGTTTCTTTTAATTTAGGCGTACGTTTTTAAAAAATAACCTCACCGCACATACCACGCCTTCAAAATTTGCTTCAATTGTTTGTACTCAATCAAAAACCCATCGTGGCCATACAATGAGTCAATCTCTTGATAATCAGCATCTTTGATGTATTTTGCCAACAATTTTTGCCTGAGCTGTTTTTTGAGCGAGTCGGGAAAAGTGGCATCTTGCAGCACTTCGGCAATGGGGCGGGTGTTGGTCAAAATGCGCAACTGCCCCCGCGCCTGCGCCAAACCATAATCCAGCAACTCCCGATAAACCACGGCCAGTGCCACCAAGACGAGCAAAAAACCGATAAAAATGCGTTTGAGGGGGGATTTTTTTACGATATTTACCCAATAAAAACAAAACTACAAAAAATGTCGTAAGATTACCTTTCCCCAAAAAATAGCTTTATCCGCTTTTTGTAATTTTACTGCAATTCAAACTACAAAATCATGGAAACTACCACGCAAACTATTTCACAAAGCCTCATTTATGAAGAATTTGGCGGTAGATTCTATTATCGCAAAGGCTACCGTGAAGTATTACTGGGACTAAAAAACGAAGACGAAATTATGGGAAGCAGTATTTTTCAATCGCTTATTATTCAAGCAGTTGTGTTTTATTTAAAATCCATACTGCCAAAAAAGCACTTTTGGGTGCCCACCAACGAGGCAGGATTACACCTCTATCGCAACAAGAATTTTGCGAACGATATAGCAATTGTCGAGAAGCAAAAATTAATCGAACCAGACTCTGATAAGTACAACAACGTCGCACCCAGACTCATCATTGAAGTTGATGTAAAAATAGACCCCACTCCCGACGGCGAAACTGAAGGTGGCACTCAAACCGACTATATTTTGCAAAAATCACACCTGTTGCTGGACTTTGGGGTGGAAGCTATTGTTTGGATTTTGACAAAAAGTCGTCAAATTTTAGTGATGCGAACGCATAAAAACATGGAAATATACGCCTGGGACGATACAGTGCCACTTTTTGACGAGTACGTTTTGTGCTTGCAACAAATCTTAGAAGAAGAAGACATTTTGCCCCCACAAGCGTAGGATATTTCAACCTCACCGCACGTACCACGCCTTCAAAATTTGCTTCAATTGTTTGTACTCAATCAAAAACCCGTCGTGGCCGTACAATGAGTCAATCTCTTGGTAATCAGCATCTTTGATATATTTGGCCAACAGTTTTTGCTCACTGGCGGGAAACAAAATATCCGAACTGATACCCACCACCAGCGTACGGGCGCGCACCTGCGCCAAAGCACTAATAATGGTAACGCGGTTGCGCCCCACGTGGTGCGAGTCCATCATTTTGGAGAGCGTCCAGTACGAAAAAGCGTTGAAACGTTTGGCCAGTTTGTCGCCCTGGTAACGTTGGTAACCCGCCGCCCTGAAATGGTCGGCTTGGTCGTTGTTGTCGCGGGCCTGCGTAAAATCGTAGGTGTCGTAGTTGCGGTAAGAAAGCAACGCAATCGAACGCGCCACTTTTAGCCCTTCTATGCCAGCGTCGGGGTGTTTTTGTTGCCACGTCAAGTCGGCCTCAATGGCCATTCGCTGCGACTCATTGAAAGCAATACCCCAGGGCGAATGAACGGCATTGGTGGCAATAAGCACCAAATTTTTGATAACCTGCGGCTGTAAAATGGCCCATTCGAGGGCGTGCTGCCCGCCCAACGACCCACCAATACACGTATCAATTTGTTCAATTTCTAAATGCTCCCGCAGCAACTCAAAGGCATTGGCATTGTCGCGGGCGGTAATATCAGGGAAGTCGTGGTAATAAGGCGCGTTGGTTTTGGAGTTGATACTCAGCGCGTTGGTGCTGCCATAATGCGACCCCAGCACGTTGGCGCACACCATAAACCAATCGTTGGGGTCGTAGTATTCGCCCGCGCCCACCAAGCCGTCCCACCAGTCGGTGGGGTCGGCGTTGCCCGTCAGGGCGTGGCATACCCACAGCACGTTTGAGCCGTCGGCGTTGCGCGTGCCGTGGGTAGTATAAGCCAACTGAAAACCCGCCAGTTCGCCGCCCAATTCGAGGCGAAAAGTATAGGGATATTTAAAAATTTGCGTTGCCAAAAGAAAATTGCTGGTTAATTCAACCCCATTTATTTACCAAATGCCTGTTCAAAATCGGCCTTGATGTCTTCGATGTGTTCAATGCCCACCGACACCCGCAACAGCCCCGCTTCTACGCCTGCGGCGCGTTGTTCGGCCTCCGAAAGCTGCGAGTGGGTGGTACTGGCAGGGTGAATAATGAGCGTTTTAGAATCGCCGACGTTGGCCAAATGGCTCGTCAGTTGCAGGGCATTCACAAAAGTATCGGCGGCTTCTTTGCCCGCTTTGAGTTTAAACGACAACACGCCGCCAAAACCGCGTTCCAAGTATTTTTTGGCCACCGCGTGGTATTTGTTGTCGGGCAAACCAGGATAATTGACGTACGCTACGGCGGGGTGGGCGGCCAGCCAATGCGCCAACGCAAGCGTGTTTTCGCAGGTACGCTCCACCCGCAACGACAGCGTTTCGAGTCCTTGCAACAACAAAAACGAGTTGAATGGGCTTTGCGTTGGCCCCCAGTCGCGGAGGCCTTCTACGCGGGCACGAATGATAAACTGAATGTTGCCAAAAGGCCCGCCCATGCCAAACACGTCATTGTAAACCAAGCCGTGATAGCTGCCCGAAGGCTCGGTAAATTGCGGGTATTTGCCGTTGCCCCAGTTGAAAGTGCCGCCATCAACAATAACGCCGCCCATGGTGGTGCCGTGGCCGCCAATCCATTTGGTAGCCGACTCCACCACCACGTGCGCCCCGTGTTTGAGCGACTGACAAATGGCCCCGCCTGCCCCAAACGTGTTGTCAATAATAATGGGCAAATCGTATTTTTTGCTCAATGCTACGAACGCTTCAAAGTCAGGCACGCTAAAACTCGGATTGCCGATGGTTTCGAGGTAAATGGCTTTGGTTTTGTGGTCAATGAGCGGTTCAAAACTGCTGGCATCGTCGCCGTTGGCAAAACGGGCTTCTACGCCAATGTTTTTAAATTGATTTTTAAACTGATTGAACGACCCACCGTACAAAAAAGACGTGGTAACAAAATTGTCGCCCACGGTGGTGATGTTGTTGAGTGCCAAAAACTGTGCCGCGTGTCCAGAGGCCACCGCCAGGGCCATTACACCGCCTTCGAGGGCGGCCACGCGCTTCTCAAAAACATCGCTGGTGGGGTTCATGATGCGGGTATAAATGTTACCAAACTCTTTGAGGGCAAACAAGTTAGCCCCGTGGGCTGAGTCGTTGAAGGCATAAGCCGTGGTTTGATAAATAGGAACAGCCCGCGAGTTGGTGGTGGGGTCTATTACTTGGCCAGCGTGTTGCTGCAGGGTTTCAAAGCGTTGCATAATTTGATTTGGAGTTTATACGGGGTTGCCCGCGCGGTTTGAAATTTGGACATAAAAATATTCTTGCACTTGGTGGTGCGGTAGAGTGAGGCAATAAAAAGGGGGGCGGTGGTGATTTGTCTAACAGACAGGCTGGTACGGGTTGCATGGCGATTGATTTAATTTATATGCCCCAAACACTGAGTTTGGGTAGGAATTAGCACCTTATCATTTTAACAGGTTGCCAGGGGTTCGGTGAGCCTATTCTCTCCCCCCTTCTTTATAAACCAATCGCAGCTTCATGGAGCGCAACTGATTGATGGTGCAATATTAAGGGGCAAAACGCAAATTGCCAAAAATAAAATGGTGGTTTTTTTTAATTGGGGTAAAAACACATTGCTCATTTCTTTGTTACTTTTGTGAATAACAGTTTTTCATTGTATTTTATGAAAGTTTATCGTTTTGACAAAGAAAGTACCACGCGGCGACCTGGAGCCCGTACCATCGGCGATGCCATCAATCAATTATTAGATACTTACCGCATCAGAACCCAGTTTGACGAGTCGTCGTTGGTGGCTTTTTGGGGCAAAATAGTGGGTCAAACCATTGCCGAACGCACCACCAATTTGTACGTAAAAGAAAAAGTTTTGTTTTTGCAAATAGACTCTGCCCCTCTGCGCAATGAATTAGTAATTGCCAAAAGCAAGTTGATTTTGATGCTAAACAAAGAGTTTGAATACGAAATGATAGAAGACATTGTTTTTTTGTGAGTAGTCAATAGTCCACGGTCCACTTTAGAATCATAATCCTCAACTTTTACTCCTTTACCCCATAACACCTTACACCCTCTTCCCCCCTTATACCATAACACCTTACACCTATGAACTCAAACTCTACTCCCATGCCTTCGCGTTTTGATGCCATTGTAATTGGCTCTGGTATTTCTGGCGGTTGGGCGGCCAAAGAACTCACCGAAAAAGGACTCAAAGTGCTGATGCTCGAACGCGGAAAACCGCTCGCCCACGTTACTGATTACGAAACCGCCCTCAAAAATCCGTGGGAAATAGAACACCGCAACACCCTGACTGTCAAAGACAAAGACGAGAGTATGTATTTGGGCCGCGACGGTTTTTTTGAAGAAACCAGCAAAAACTACTGGATGCGAGATGCCGACGCTCCCTACGAAGAAAAAAAGCCCTTCGACTGGTACCGTCCCAATATTGTGGGGGGCAAGTCTATTATGTGGGGGCGGCAGGTCTATCGGTGGAGCGACCTCGACTTTGAGGCCAACGCCAAAGAAGGCGTGGGTGTGGACTGGCCCATTCGCTACAAAGACATCGAACGCTGGTATAATTATGTGGAGCCTTTTGTGGGTATCAGCGGGCAAGCATTGGGCTTGCCCCAGCTACCCGACAGCATTTTTCAGCCACCAATGGACATGAACTGCGCCGAAAAATATGTGGCCGAAGCCATCAAAAATAAATTTAATGGCAGCCGCGTGATGACCATTGGGCGGGTGGCCAACATTACGGCAGCCACCAAAATTCAGACCGATGTAGGACGCGCTACTTGTCAGTTTAGAAATTTGTGCCGCCGTGGTTGTCCGTTTGGGGCTTATTTTAGTACGCAGTCGGCTACGTTGCCTGCGGCTATGCGTACCAAACGCCTCACGCTCAAAGCCAACGCTACCGTCAACGAAATTATTTATGACCCCAAAACCAACAAAGCCAGTGGTGTGCGCGTAACCGACACCGAAACCCTGAAAACGTCCGAGTATTTTGCCAAAATTATTTTTGTTTGTGCCTCTACCGTTGGCACCACGCAACTGCTGCTCAACTCTACTTCTACCCGTTTTCCGAATGGTTTTGGCAACGACAGCGGTATGTTGGGGCGCAATTTTATGGACCACCATTTTCGGGTAGGGGCCAATGGCAGCGTCGAAGGTTTTGAAGATAAATATTATTTTGGTCGCCGCGCCAACGGCATTTATATTCCGCGCTACCGCAACATAGGCAGCGACAAACGCGACTACCTGCGGGGCTTTGGCTACCAAGGCAATGCCTCGCGCGGTGGCTGGCAACGGGGCAACGGCTTGGCGGGTTTTGGGGCAGATTTTAAAGATAGACTCTCAGACCCAGGCAACTGGAACATGGGCTTGGGTGGCTTTGGCGAATGTTTGCCCTACGAATCGAACCAAATAACGCTCGACCGCACCCAGAAAGACAAATGGGGAATGCCAAAAATGGTGTTTGACTGCGAATTTAAAGAAAATGAAAAAAAGATGCAGGTGGACATGATGAACGATGCCGCCGAAATGCTCGAAGCGGCAGGCGTAAAAAATATCAAAACCACCAATCAAAACACGCGCCCTGGCATGGCCATTCACGAAATGGGAACGGCTCGCATGGGCAACGACCCCAAAACATCGGTGCTGAACAAATGGAATCAAATGCACGCCTGCAAAAATGTATTTGTTACCGACGGCGCGGCCATGACTTCCAGCTCTTGCGTCAATCCCTCGCTTACTTTTATGGCGCTTACGGCACGAGCAGTTGATTTTGCCGTGAAAGAAATGAAAAAAGGGAATTTGTAAATGGGGATTGATGGGGAACCAACTCATCACCTCTTGATTTGCCCGTGAACCAATAACAATTGATTGATTTTTTAAAAGAGTTTTCTTAGGCAATCACGCCGAGGAAAACTCTTTTTTTGTGTTTTGAAAAAACAAAAGTAAGTCTAATGTTTTAATCTGTAACTTTATTTTTACGGAATAGATAATCCAATACTTTGCAGTAGTTTTTGCTGCTCTTTGATGATTGGTTCAAGTATCCAATCATCA
>REAB01000233.1 GCA_004293645.1 Cytophagia bacterium
AAAAAGAGTACCTCCATGTTTTCGGTATTTTACTACCAGCTTCTTAACGGTATGCTCTTTTTGCCAAATTTTATTTTGTTAACACAAACCTACGATGTTTGATAAGTAAACATCGGCTTGCCTGTTGTTTGCTGCCATGCGGGAGCACCAGGAGCTTCGTCCCAGAACAAGATTTTGTTTTGAGCATAGCCACCGTTTATGCTTACGTTGTACTTAAATCCATCTTTTTGGTTGCGGTAACCGATATTAAACTCCCATCCTTTGTTCAATACCTCGCCAATATTCTGCCTTGGTAGTGTCAAACCTGTACTTTGTGGTACAGAGGCATTTTTGACCCACAGGATACTAGTACGTTTGTTAGAGAATACATCAAATTCAAAGAAAACATTACCATTAAACATTTGTCCTTCCAATCCTAAGTTAGAGTTGGTAGCCAACTCCCATGTAATAGACGTGTTAGGAATACGTGCTTCAAATAATGTTTTTGCTTCGGCATTGCCCAAGATGTAACTTCTGAAACCGTAAGTGGATAGGTATTGATAAGAAATATCTCTTGGCTGATTTGCAATTTGGTCGTTACCGAGTTGGCCAATCGAACCGCGTAGTTTGAGGAAATTAACCGCAGGTAGTGCTTTTTTGAAGAAATTTTCTTCGGAAATTACCCATCCTGCCATGATACCTGGGAAGAAGCCATAGCGAGTCTCTTGGGGAAAAATATCAGAGGCATCATAACGCCACAAAAATTCAGCCAAGTATTTTTCTTTAAAGTTATAGCCTACCCGACCGAAGTAGTTGAGTCGAGCCGTTTCAAACGCACTACCATTGTTGTTGCGCTGTAAGTCACCACCCGCAAACATTTGATCAAGGGAAGTAGAAAGGAAGAAACGACGGAAAGCCGAGAAGTCGTCTCCTTTGATTGTTTCACGGTTGGTACCCGCCAACAAGTTGAGGGTATGATTTCCGAAAGTTTTATCATACGAAAGCACCGTACCCAACAAAATATTGAGTTGATTGATGTTTGCTTGGTTCAAACTTGGGTCTGCAGGGCCTCTTCTTGCAGCCACAAGGTTGGGATTGCCGTTGGCATCCACGCCCGAGCCTTTCTGGAACAATGTCCATGGAATCAACCAGTTCTTGTTGTTTTGCGACAAATTATCAATCGCAGCATTCATGCTTAATTTTAAGCCTTCTACGCCTGGGACTTTAATATCCAGTTGACCATTTGACTGGAAATAGTTACGAGTATCCCTATTGTAACCAGCCAAATCTGTTGTAATTACGACAGGGTTTTGGCCGTTTTCAATATCAGGGCCAGGACGGCCATCAGGCCAGAAAGCAGGCTCTTGCGGCTTACCACGCATCAACATACGAAAAATAGAAGCAGGAGACTGTGTAGAATACTGACGTGCTTCTTGACGACCTACTACGCCCAAGGTCATGGTTACGTATTTGTTGATTTTTGCGTCGAAGTTCAAGCGCATGTCATATTGCTTGTAGCCCGTAGAAGACTGTATGTAGTTGGCATCCTGGTTTTGATAACCCAATGAAGCCAAATAAGTAAAATTTTCTGTTCCTCCATTGAGTTGAAGATTGTGACGTGCTTGGGGCGACCAATTTTTGAGTGTAGAAGCAAACCAATCAGTATTTGGGAAGTTCCATGGATCGCTGCCATCAGCATATTTTTGAATTGCCTGAGGCGAGAATGGCGCATTGCGTATTGTGCCATTGGGGCGTGTGAATGAGCCTGTTGTTTTGTAGGCTTGATTAGCCGCCGCCCATTCTGAAGTAGGCAACGCATAAATATCCAAGTCATTGAGCATACCTGTATATTGGGCTGCATTGGTCAGATCGGTAAGCACAGTAGGATTTGACCAGCCTTGGTTGAGCGAATACGACAATTCGGGTTTGCCCGCCTTACCACGCTTGGTGGTAATCAAAATAACACCGTTGGCCGCCCGCGAACCATAGATAGCCGCTGCCGCATCTTTTAGTACGGAGATACTCTCAATATCAGCAGGGTTGAGTCGGTCAAGACCGCCCGCACGGTTAGGAATACCGTCAATAACGATAAGCGCACCGTTGTTATTCAAGGTATTTGAGCCACGAATCCTGATCGTAGAGCCATCTCCTCCAGGCAAACCACTTCGGTTTACTGCCGTTATACCGGGCAAACGACCAGCCAAAGAGTTAGATAGATTCAAAGCAGGTGATTTTGCTAATTCAGCACCTTTTACACTCACGACCGAACCGACTACGGCTTCTTTCTTTTGTGTACCATAACCCACCACCACGACCTCACCAAGAGCCGCAACATCTGGTTCCATCGAAACATTAACGGTGGTACTGGTAGGTGTAATCTCTTGTTTGACGTAACCAATGGCACTAAAAACCAATATTCCAGCCGTTGGAACACCCAGTTTAAAGTTCCCCTCGCCGTCGGTATTTGTACCTTTTGTAGTGCCTTTTACCAAAACACTCACCCCTGGAACGGGACCACCGTTTGCGTCTTTGACAACGCCCGACACATTGCGCTCTTGCGCTTGTGTGAACCCAATGCTCGTCCAAAATAGCACGATCAGCAGTAGTAGCTTTTGCTTCATAATGCAGTAAAGATTAAATGATGAAAAAAGTAAGAGAGCTTAAAACGTAGCAAAATTTATGCTGTATTGTTTCTAAAAGTAATAAAATATCTTGCTATACTCATATAATGGAATATTCTTTTAGTTTTTTGCACTTCAGAAAGTGCGCCAGTAACCAAAGGTTGTTTTGGCTGTAAATTGAAACTTTTAGCTTATATTCTTACATTTATGCCCACAAACATTGAACTTGAAGCAATCTTTAAAAGATGCCACGACCCAAATTTGACGATATTTTTATGGAACTGGCCCAGAACTTGGGCAGACGTTCGCATTGCATCAAAGCCCAAGTGGGCGCGGTACTCACCAAAGACACCCGCATTATATCGGTGGGTTACAATGGCCCGCCCGCAGGCACGCACAACTGCGACGAAGAATTTGGCGAGGCAGGTTGCCCCCGCGACTCGAAGGGTAGTTGTTCGTTGGCCCTTCATGCCGAGCAAAACGCCATATTATACGCCCTCAAAAACGGCAGCGACGTGGGTGGCGCTACGCTTTACGTTACGCTTTCGCCCTGCATTGCCTGCGCACGGGTTATTTTTACGATGAAAATCAAAAAAGTGATTTATTTAGACTCTTATGCTGCCTACAAAGGAATTGGCGTGGACGAAGGGGTGGAGTTTTTGCGTAAGTTTGGGGTAGAAGTAGAACACTATGACGGGGCCGCCCGTGCGGTGAAAAGTGAAAAATCTTGACACTATCTTTGATTTGTAATAAAGGGGAATCTAGTAGTAATAGAGTTAAGTACTTACTTGTAATTGTTTGTAATTATAGTAATTTTTTGTAATTGTCTGTTTATCAATTTATTACTACCCAATTACCCTTTATTACAAATCAAAAATAATATAAACTATTTCTGCCCAACTACTTATCTGTTATTTGAACTATTTAGCTCATTTTTACTTGTCGTTTGGCCAAGAAAACTTGGTGGTGGGCAATTTGCTCGGCGACTTCGTGCGTGGCAATCTCCACCACCCGCGCAATGATGTGTACTCAGATGCCATCAAAACGGGTATTCAACTGCACCGCCACATTGACTCCTTTACCGACGAACACCCCGTGGTACGCGCTTGCCGTAAGCAATTGCGCCCGCAATTTGGGCTGTACAGTGGCGTAGTAATTGACATGTATTTCGACTATTTTTTGGCGCATCGTTTTGCCGAATTTAGCCCCGTACCGTTGCGATTTTTTACGACCAATATTTACACAATTTTGACGCAACACCGTGCCAATTTACCGCCAGAAGCCCAACTATTGGTAGATTCAATGCTCAAATACGACTGGCTCACCAATTATCAATATGCCGAAGGAATGCGGCGGTCGTTTGCAGGAATGTCGCGGCGATTTGCGTTTTTGAAGGGCATCGAAAATGCCGACGAAGAGCTGTTTGCCAATGAAGCCCAGTATTTGGCTTTTTTTCAAGAATTTTTCCCAGATTTATTAACTTCGTGCCGTCAAAAAGTGGAAAGTGCAGAAGGGTAAGGTGTAAAGGTGTAGGGTATAGCGTAAAAAGTGGGAGAGATGTATTGATGATAGTAGCGTGTGTAATCAATTTGTAATACCGATAACCTCCACGAGATTTGAATTCAGAAATCGAAATTAACAGACTCCCCCATCGGGGGGTGGGGGGCTTTTTAAGTTTATGAAAATCATTTGCATTGGCCGTAATTACGCCGACCACATTGCCGAGCTAAACAACGAGCAGCCCGACGCGCCCGTTATTTTTTCTAAACCCGACACCGCTCAAATGCGCCTGGGCGATGCTTTTTATTATCCCGATTTTTCGCAAGATATTCACCATGAAGTAGAAATTGTGCTGAAAATCAGTAAGATTGGTAAAAATATTGAGCAAAAATTTGCCCACAAATACTACGACGAAATTGGCGTGGGCATTGACTTTACCGCCCGCGATTTGCAGGCCAAACTCAAAGCCAAAGGACTACCTTGGGAACTGGCCAAAGCTTTCGACCGCTCGGCGCCGGTGTCGGAGTTTGTTCCCAAAACCGACTTTGCCGATTTACAAAACCTGAATTTTCACTTAGACATCAACGGTGAAACCCGCCAAAGTGGCAATACTTCGATGATGCTTTTCAAAATGGACTACATCATCTCGTTTGTGTCGCAATATTTTACGCTCAAAAAAGGCGATTTTATTTTTACGGGAACCCCCAAAGGCGTGGGGCCTGTCAAAATTGGCGACCGCTTGACGGCGTACGTCGAAGACCGCAAGATGCTGGAATTTGACGTTAAATAGGCACAAAATCGTTGGTGGCAGAACTATATTTTTTTATACCCAATGTGCCGTTTGCCACTAATTGCGCCACCGCTGTTCGGAGCGTACGTATGCGGCCAGAATAATGCGTTTCGCCCAGATTGAACAGGCGGTTGTAGGCGCGATCGAGGTTGCTGTTGGTATTGAGTGCGTTGATAATGGCACTGCTGCGTGCTCGTCCTTGGTGCCGAATGTCGCAAATAATGAGACATATTTTGTCGGGCATTCCGTTGAGATTGTACTCGTGGGCATAGCGATTCATGTCTTTCTTGAACAGCTCAATGGCAGTATCCACCTGAATTTTGCGGTGTGCCGCGCTGTTGGTAGCCCAATGCACCATGCGTGCTGCACAAATCAGCTCTTGATTTTCCACTTCGTCAAGGTGTGGGTTGAGGTAATCCATCAATTTTTGATTGTCAGTTTGGGGGTCGGTACTCTCCAAAAGCCCTAAAACACCATTGGTATTTTGGTAATGAATCAAGCCGTTTTCTAAGCGAAGTCGCGGAAAATAGTCAGACGCATCGGGCAGTTGAAGGAGCTTTTGCAAAAAAATCACAAAATCGCCGCCTGCTACGTGAGCGGCATATTGCATAAACCCAAATGTAAACTGGGCTCGGTCGTAGGTATTGAGGCAAAAAAACGAACCTTCGCTCTCGCATTTGGCGGTTGGGGCAATAAAATGCGCCCAAAAACCGTGTTGGGCAGCGTAGTCGGCGGCGCGGTATTGCAAAGCCGTATTGATGCTGATGTTAAACAGCCCCGTGTTGCCCAAATAGTTGGTTTGTTTGCCTATCAAAAAGCGGGGGGCAGCGTTACCCTGTACTTGGGCGTAATGTTCAAGGCCACGGTCGGTGGCGCGGGTCGAGAAGGTGAAATTGATAGCCATTGGAAGTGAGGGTTTTAGAAAAACGAAGTTAAATTGATTTATTCAAACCCTTTTTACCGTTAAATAAATAGTGCTAAATTGCAGGTATAAACTCCCACTTTATCAAAACTTGTTTAGAATCAAAAAATAAGAAGATATGAAAATCATAGAAAATGAAGACAATGAAACATTGAGTATGGTTGAGGAGCATCAGTTCAAACTTGGCTTTATTGAACCCGAAGGGGAAGACTTTAATATTTGGGATAAAGCAGTCAAGGTAGAAGAAAATATGTATTACCACAAGAATGAGCCAATACCACAAAAAGGTAAAATTATAAAAACAGACAAACCTACAGTAGTCGAGTTGTTTTGTGGTTGTGGAGGTACTTCTATGGGCTTTGAAATGGCTGGATTCGAGATTCTTTTGGGGTGTGATATTCACCAGCCTTCCATTCAAACTTTTAAATTAAACCACCCAAAAGTGGCAACTATCTTGGGAGATGTAAGAAAAGTGGAGGCTCATTTGGTCTCAGAGTTAACAAATGACCAAGCAATAGATGTTTTAATAGCTGGCGTACCATGTCAAGGTTTTTCCTTAAACAATAGAAAAAGACACGAAGAAGACGAACGAAATTTGCTTTACAAAGAATTTATCCGTCTAATTAAAGCACTAAAGCCTAAAGCCATAGTTCTTGAAAATGTGTCTGGAATGAAAAGTACAGGAGATTTTGTAAAAACTATTGAAGACGATTTAAGCGAAGCAACAGGAACAGTAGTAAAGAGTAAAATGCTTTTTGCTCCCGATTACGGAGTTCCACAAAAAAGGCAAAGATTAGTTTTCGTAGGAGTTGTAGGACATGACTTTAATTTTGACGAGATACAAAAAACACATGGGGAGACTACTGGGATACCATATGTGACTGTAAAAGAGGCCATTGGAGATTTGCCAAGTTTACAACCAAATGATTCGTCTGAAAAATATCTATTCCCGCCAATTAGCGACTATCAGCGGCTTATGCGTAAAAATATAAAAGGAGATGTATTAACAAATCATAAAGCTCCCAATCATCCACAAGAAACAATAGATAAAATAAGAAATACAGAGCCTGGGAAACCAATGTATCCTAAGTTTAAACAAAGAATTAGACTTGCTTGGAACATTCAAAGCCCTACTCAAGTATCGGGAGGAATTCGTCCTCAATTTCAGTTTGGGCATCCTGATGACCCCAGAGGACTTACCATTAGAGAGCGTTGTCGTTTACAAAGTTTTCCAGATACTTTTGTCGTTACTGGTGGTATTGTTCAAGGTAGAGTACAAACTGGTAATGCTGTACCTCCTTTATTAGCAAAAGCTATTGCGTTAGCATTAAAAAAATACTTACAATAATGAGTTACAGAGTCTGGTACAGTACAGAAGGGTTTGCTAACTATATCATTGCAAATACAGATCTTTACAAAAAAGAACTTACGAAGAGAAAAATGTATGAAAGTGATGCTAATAATGCGAAAAACTTTCACACTTTACCTGATCATATTAAGCAAATACTTTATCTTGATGCACCAGACTTAATCGTCGAAATTAACGCAGAACCAATTTTTTCTATTGAAATATCTGCGGAAGCTGGAACTGGACATAACGCTTTCCAGAGGTTTGCGCGTTTGGCAGCTTCTGTTGAAAATAATGTACCCGCTTTTTATATTTATCCTGAAGCGGCCATTATCACAAGACAAAACTCAGAGCCAAAATGGGATAAGATAAACCCTTTGATATTAAGAGCATTAGATAATATCATGAGCATTTATCAAATCCCAGCGTTACTTTACTACTTTCCTACTGACTTTCGCATTCACAGTCCAAATGAATCACCAAATTTAAATACCAAAGGCTTGCAATATGAAAGGGATATTGATTATGCAGGTTGTCCTGAAAGTAAACATGAAGAAATGAAAATGTTATTCTCAGCAATCAATGAAGTACTAAAAGTTGTTGAAGAAAACGGCGTTATTAAAGGTAGAGAGAAACTACTTGGAAATCGTGTGATTTTAAATAGACGAAACTTCATGACCCAAGAATTTGCAAATAAAGGGGGAAACGAAAATATGTCTCCCCTTACTGCAACTATCAAGGTATCAACTAATTATCTACTCAATTTTTTATCCAAGCACGAAAATAGAGATTATAAGATAGGCGAATTGTTGCGAAGTAGGGAAGAAACTATTATTTACAAAGTAGATGCTACTTTCAGAGGAGACCCATATCCGGGTGCTTTGGCTGCAATAGATTATTTAGCTTGCCGAGAGGGTAAAACTTTTGAGGAGAGACGCTACAATTTAGTTTTAGCTTGGGGTAATTTAAATATAGACAGAGATAATGAAACTCTTGTACTTACAAGTTCAAAAAGTACTATTCAAGACTTCATAGAAGCTGTTCAGGCAAGCGAGAACAAAAACTTACTTAGTAAAAATTATAGTGATTTAGACAGCCACGAAATACCACGTTACTACATGCAAGTAAGATATGGTTCTACTTTCTCAAAAGTCAAGCATATTAGAGTATTTTCATATTTTGCCGATGCAATTTTATTTCCAGATGGTGCTTTATGGCGGGACGCTTAACAGAAGAGCAAATTACAAAGGTAATCCTAAAATGGCTTAGTAGTAGTGGCTGGCATATTCTCTGTTTTGATTTCCCTCAAAGTGGAACAGGATATATTTTACACCAAAATCAGGAACTACGAACCACTAAAAACAAAGGGGCTATCATTCCTGATATTGTTGCTATAAAGGATAAAAAATGTGTGTTTTTTGAAAATAAAGACAGGTTTGTACTTAACGATTTTCGAAAAATTGAGACCCTTCGTACTAAAAGTAATTACAACGAGAGTATTACAAAACTACTCTTTGGGCAGGGAGTGGAAAACATTTTTTTTGGAGTAGGATTACCTAAACAATCATCTGTCGAGGCAAAAATATTAGAGCATAAAAACTTAATAGATTTTGCTTTAATCGTTGAAAATGAAACAAAAGAAGTAACATTATCGGCATCTTTCATATTGCTTCCAAAGTAGTTGACAGTTTTTGAGAAATTAGTCCACAAGCATATTGCCCACTAAACATGTAGTCGGAAAAATTAGT
>REAB01000072.1 GCA_004293645.1 Cytophagia bacterium
CTTGCTATTCTGAAAGTTCAAATACTCAACAATAACTGGGATAATTGCTGGAATATTAAAAATGCAGCATAATCAGTCTATAATTTACACTAACATAAATTTTAAAACTTCGGGTAAAGCGGTGCGCCAATAGGTCCAAGTGTGGCCACCGTCGCGCATTCGGTACTCGTGCGGAATCTTGCGGTCCATCAAAATACTGTGCATTTGGGCGTTGCCTTTGTAGAGAAAATCATCGTCGCCACAGTCAAAATACCACCTAATGCTTTTGAGCTTTTCTTCGGGCATGGTTTTGGCTTGTTCGAGCGTACTGTTTTTCTTCCAATGCGCGTTGAGACGCTCGTTGCCTTTGCCTGGGCCATAAATAAACGCAAACATCGAATTATAGCGGTCTTCTGGATTGGCTACTACGTCTTCATCGGGATAAAAAGCCGCGCTCATGGGGGCTGCCGCCGCAAACAGTTCGGGATTGTGCATGGCCAAAATACAAGTGCCGTAGCCACCCATCGAAAGCCCCGTAATGGCCCGAAACTCTTTCTTGGCTCGCGTGCGATAAACGGAGTCAATCATCGGAATAAGCTCTTTGACAAACATATCCTCGTAGCGCACTTTACCTTGATAATCATTGACATACCAAGTTACGCCCGCGTCGGGCATCACAATAATTAGGGGCGTAATCTCACCTTTTTCAATCAATTGTTCGGCAATGTGGGGCGCTTCGCCAAACTGCGTCCAGCCCGTCTCGTCGTCAGAGTAGCCATGTAGCAAATAAACCACTGGATAGCGGCGGTTGGAAGTATAATAATCGGGCGGTAAATAGAGGTTGTACTTTACTTCTTTGCCCATGAACTTGCTATTCATTTTGAGGCTTTCCAATACCCGCGATTGGGCTTGCACCCACGCCGCCAAACACACAAAGGCGAACAATAAAAGTAGTTTTTTCATTTTTGAAGGGTTTAAACAATACGCAAAGACGAAATTATCCCACATTTACCGTACAAACCCGCGCCATGTCTTCCCAAAAACTGGGATACGATTTGGCCACCACGTGCGGTTCTTTTATTTCAATGGCTTGCAAAACGCCCACTGGCGCAAAGGCCATGGCCATGCGGTGGTCGTCGTACGTTTCAATAATTGGCACATGAAGCGGTGTTTCTTGCTCGTTTCTTTTTACCATATATTCTTGATTTTCAATTACTTCTGTTAAATTTCCGCCTATTTTAGGGAGTTCGGCTTGGAGTGCCGCAACGCGGTCGGTTTCTTTAATTTTGAGGCTTTCGATGCCCGTTAGCGTGAGGTCAATACCCTTCGCGGCGCAACATACCGCCACCGTTTGGGCTAAATCTGGGCAATCGGTAAAATCCCAGGTAAGTGCCGCTTGGGCAGGTATTTTGGTCAGCACTACGCCCCGCTCGTTAAAAACGCTTTGCACGCCAAGTGTAGTCATTATTTGAACAATGGCACTGTCGCCTTGCAGCGAGTTTTGTTTCAAGCCCAACAGTTCAACCTGTGTGTTTTCGTCGAGTGCCAAGGCCACCAAACTGTACCAATAACTCGCCCCCGACCAGTCTGACTCAACGGCGTAAGGCTTTGGCTGGTAAGGTTTTGGCGCAACTGAAATGGTTTTGGCAATCCAATCGGTTTGTACATTTGCTCCAAAATAAATCATTTGCTGGATGGTCATTTCGATGTATGGCCGCGAACCAATCTCGCCCGTTAGCTGGAGAGTCAAGCCGTTGGGAAGCAACGGCGCAACCATCAACAAAGCAGAAATATACTGACTGCTTACGTTGCCTTTGATGGATAAATGCGCCTGCCCCGATGGCTCGAAGCCTTTGAGTTGCAAGGGCGGGTATCCTTCTTGGCCAATGTAGTCTATTTGCGCACCCAGCGCACGAAGAGCATCTACCAAAATACCAATGGGCCGCTCGCACATTCGTGGCGTACCCGTCATGATTTTGGATTGGTTGCTCACCGCAAAATAGGCCGTCAAAAATCGCATGGTGGTGCCTGCGTCGAGCACGTCGGCGGTGGGCTCGCTTGCTTGCAGCAGCCTCAGCATGGTTTGGGTATCGCGGGCGGCGGCCAAGTTGCTTAGTTCGCACTTAAAATTGGTAAGGGCGTGAATAATCAACGCGCGGTTGCTTTCGCTTTTGGAAGCTGCCAGCGGAATAGTAGTTTTAATGACAGCACCAACAACGGGCAATATAGTGATAGAAGACATGGGTAGAAGCGCAAAAATAGTCAATGAATGAGTCGCAAATTTGTACAAAATTTGGGAAACATTTTTGCTTTTTAGCTTAAAAAAATACAATTTGCGAGCTCAATCATTGGCTTTATGCAAGATATTTCGGTCATTATTCTCACTTTCAACGAAGAAAAACACATTGAACGTTGTTTGCGGAGTGTGCTGCTTTTTACCGACAAAATTTTGATAATAGACTCTGGCTCTACCGACAAAACGGTAGCCATAGCCGAGGGTTTGGGAGCAATAGTACGGCATAACTCGTGGGTAACTTACGCCGCGCAGTTCAATTTTGGTATTCAAAATAATCCTTTTCAGACACGCTGGCTCATGCGCATGGATGCCGACGAGTACGTAATGCCCGCACTGGCCGCCGAAATAAATGACGAACTAAATAGGCTTTCGGAAGACACCACGGGCATTTATGTAAAGCGACGCGTGATGTTTATGAACCAGTGGATAAAACACGGCGGCTATTATCCCATTTGGTTGTTGCGTATTTGGCAGCGCGGCAAAGGAATGTGCGAAGAGCTTTGGATGGACGAACACATTAAACTTTTTGAAGGCAAAACAATCCAATTCAAAAACGACATTGTGGACCACAATTTGAACAACTTAACTTGGTGGACACAAAAACATAATCTCTACGCCATCAGAGAAGTTATTGATTTGCTGGACATAAAGTATAACTTTGCAAATACCGATAGGGTTGCACCCAATTTGTTTGGCACGCAAGACCAGCGGAAACGTTATTTAAAACTGAAATACGCTTCTTTACCCCTGTTTACAAGACCATTTTTGTACTTTTTTTACCGCTATTTTATCAAATTAGGCATTTTAGATGGTAAAAAAGGTGTGATTTGGCATTTCTTACAAGCACTTTGGTACCGATTCTTGGTAGATGCCAAACTATTTGAAGTTTATTTTCGAGCTGGAAAAGAAAAACAAGCCATCGTTACATTTTTTCGGAATGAATACGGAAAAGATATTTAACCCCGCCACCGACCTGTCGCGCTACGACAATAGCTGGTATAATCCTGGCCCGCGCTGGAAAATAATAGCGTGGTTTTTGGTCAATTCAATGGTTTTAAATTCATTTTTGCCCATACCAGTTTGGTGCAAGTGCTTCTTTTTGAGGCTATTTGGGGCTAAATTAGGGACAGGTGTTATGATTAAGCCAAAAATTAATATCAAATATCCGTGGTTACTTTCAGTGGGAAACCACGTCTGGATAGGCGAAGGAGTATGGATAGACAATCTGACAAATATAGTAATTGGCGACCACGTGTGTTTGTCGCAAGGAGTTATGCTACTGACGGGCAACCACAACTATAAAAGTGCCACGTTTGACCTCGAAGTTGCCCCCGTAACACTCGAAGAAGGCGTTTGGATTGGGGCCAAGTCGGTGGTTTGTCCAGGTGTTGTTTGTCGTTCGCACGCGGTGTTGGCGGTTGGTTCGGTAGCTACCAAAAACTTAGCCGCATACGGTATTTATCAAGGAAACCCCGCCCAATGGGTACGGGCCAGAAACATAAAAGCGTGAAAGTAAGCATTATTACGGTGGTTTATAATGGCGCAAGTACCATCAAAACGTGTATTGAGTCGGTGCTGGGGCAGCAATATCACGATTTGGAGTACATTATAATTGACGGTGCTTCTACTGACGGAACAGCAGAAATTGTAAAAAAGTATGGCTCGAAAATTGCTGTATTTTGCTCAGAACCCGACGGCGGAATATATGATGCCATGAACAAGGGCATTGCGTTGGCCACGGGCGAATTGATTGGAATACTAAACGCCGATGATTTTTTGAGAGATAGTACCGTTGTTGGTAAAGTTGTAAATAAATTAACCGCTTGCCAAGCCGATGCCCTGTACGCCGATTTGATTTACGTGGACGGCCAAGATTCGACCATCGTAAAGCGTTATTGGCGGTCGGGAGTGGCCAAAAGAAGTAGTTTTTTGTGGGGCTGGATGCCACCCCATCCAACCTTTTTTTTGAAACGCGCGTCTTATGAGAAGTTCGGTACGTTTAGGTTGGATTTGGGCAGTGCCGCCGACTACGAATTGATGCTCCGAATGGTGTACAAGCACGGCGTAAAAACGGCTTATTTGCCCGAAATAACGACCGTAATGCGCGTGGGCGGAGTAAGTAATAGTAGTATTTTGAATAGA
Source organism: Cytophagia bacterium (assembly GCA_004293645.1). Lineage (GTDB taxonomy): Bacteria > Bacteroidota > Bacteroidia > Cytophagales > Spirosomataceae > REAB01. The sequence goes on from REAB01000072.1 coordinate 4,418, forward strand.
TTGAAGGCCAATAAAAACGACCGCCTCGCTTGGGAGGTAAACCAATTGAAACCCTATCTTTTTTCAATTTGGTTGAAACCCATTCGGAAGATTTTACAATTTTTTAATAAACCCCAAAGACCGTTAAATAATTAAAACCGCTAATTTACCGTAGCTTGTTTTGTGAATTAAAGGTTTTTTGCAACTTTTGTCCTTAAAGTTAATGCAAAGCGAATTTGGAGGCATAAACTTGATATTGTTATGAATGCAGAGATACTTTTAGATGTTCTACGGGGCGAATACAGAAACATACTCCACCATGAGGTATATCAATGCCTCATATCTTTTTTGGTAGCCTGCTTCGTAACCATTACGTCTATTCCGCTTATCATTAACATTACCGATTTGTTGAAACTCAAAGATCGGCCTAATTTTCGGAGCGCACACGTGGAAGAAGTTCCTAAATTTGGGGGTATTTCTATTTATGCTTCTATCTTGGTAGCACACTTTTTGTGGGCGCACACCAGCGAACCTACCGATGCCTACTTAACGAGTTTATCGGTGGTGGGTTTAACTATATTGTTTTTCTTGGGCATCAAAGACGATATTTTGGTGTTAGACCCTAATAAAAAATTGCTCTTTCAAGTTTTGGCAGCATCAACCCTCATTTTGTTAGGCGGCTTAAAAATAGACAACTTTTTCGGTATTTTTGGCTGCTACCAAATAAGCGACTACCTCAGCATTCCTTTTACCATCTTTATATTTATTGCCCTTATCAACGCCGTCAATTTGATTGATGGCATTGATGGCTTGGCGGGCGGAATAGGATTCATTGCGGGCGTTAGTTTCGGGACTTGGTTTTTACTAAATCATCATTTCTCAATGGCTTGTATGGCTTTTTCGATGTCAGGTTCTCTGCTGGGTTTTTTACGGTTTAATTTTTCTAAAACCAGCAAAATTTTTATGGGCGACACGGGTTCGCTTCTGTTGGGTTTCTTATTGGCATTTTTTGCGGTCAAGTTTATTCGCCTCAACGTGGACATTCGCCACAACCCAAATGCCTTTTTTAGCGCACCTATTTTGGCAGTTGTATTACTGATTGTACCTATTTTTGATACCCTGCGCGTATTTTTGGTACGCATCTTAAACGGTCGCTCGCCCTTCAAAGCCGACCGCAACCACATGCACCACGTGCTGCTCGACAACGGAATGAACCACTTTCAAGCTTCTGCCACCATGTGGACTTTGACAGTAATAAGTGTTTTGGGCTACTTTATGACTTATAAATACATCTCCAATACGGAGGCTTTTCTAATATTGGTAGGGTTTTTCTTCCTGTATTTAATGGCGGGCTACTTGCTCAAAATGAGAGCTGTAAAAGTAAAACGACGGGTTTCTTGGGCCAGTATCATGCAAGTCCATGAACGCAACACCAAGTCTTTGGCCAAGCGTATAATTCGTAATTTGTAACGTTTTTTTTGCTATTTGGCCGATACTCCGCCCGACACAATCATCTTCATTACATCGGCACTCGACAAGTTTTCTATGGGTTCTACTTGTGTGCTTGGCACGATAAAAAACTCGCCCGAAAAAGCGTAAGAATGGGGACAATACACCCCTACGTAGCCTTCTAATTGTAGATTTGGCAAATCGGCTTGGGTTAAAAAGCCTAACTTTTTAATATTAGATTGGGTGTTGATAGTTACCAAAACGGGTTGGTTAAACTTGCGTTTGTCGCCCACAAAAGCCGTAATCAAATCTTTGATAGAATAGTAAATAAGGCTAACCAGCGGCAGTTTTTTGAGCAAACTCTCCATAAACCCAAAAAATGACTGCGGCACATAACGCGAAAAAACAAAGCCCAACGCCACAATACCGCCCACAATAACAAGCAACCCCACGCCAGGCAAATAGAGCCACTCCTGCCCACCCGTCGGTATTTTGACGGGCAAGATGCTGTCCAAATACTGAATACCCCGAACAATGATGAGCAGCGTAAAATAAATGGGCGCTACCAACACCAGTCCACGAATAAAATAGGCTAAAATCCTTTTAATGAGGCGATTATTAAACATCAATAGATAGTGTTTATGGTCTTGTAAATACAAAAGCGGTCTTTTGTGTTTTTGGCATTAAATTTACTCAAAAACTCAAAAAGACCGCTAAAAATACTTGCTCCCGCGCTTAATTTACGCATTGGCTTTTTTTACGCGCTTGATGGCATATACACCTACTACGAGGGCCAAAGACAGTACCGAAAATACCTTTTTCATAGCTTTACAATGGTTTTAGTGAAATTTTATCCGTACTATTTTTACAACAAAATATACAGCAACAAAAGTGCCAACTTTTTTTGCTGCGTTTTAGCGTAGAAATACGTATTTTTTTATTGAAGTACTCAAATTTGATTTTTTTGTTGCCATTCTACCCGTAACACCCGCGCTTGCACACCAATTTGGCGCATAAATTGCATCCAGTGCAACTGCTGCGCCGAAAGGTGGTCGGTAGGCGATTTGACCTCAACGAGTTCAAAATGAACGTCGTCCCAAACCAATAAATCGGCAAAACCACGCGTGTGTTGGCGTAAATTTCGGGCCATTTCGAGTAGTATTTCGGCCAATTGAGCTGGCTGGAGGCGTTGTACAATGAGCCGTGTGAGTTCGAGCAATACCTCGTGCCAATCTACCAGTACGTTGGCCATGCCGTATTTTTCAATAAAAACGCTTTCTATCCACTGCTCATAAGCCAGTGACGTATCTAACTGCGCCAAACGCGCCCGCAGTTGAGCTTCGCGTTTGGCAAAAAAACCAGGCTGATAAAAATCGGAGGGCGTGCGCTGGAGCGGGTGGTGAATGGCTTGCCCGTTTTCGTCGTAAATAATATCCCAAAATACCAAGCCAAACAAGCCACGCCAAGGGTAGTTTTCGGAATGAACAGCGTGCTGACCGCGCTCCATGAGGTAGTCGGCTACGCCTTGTTCTACGCGGTAGCGGTGGGCGGGGTCGAGCGCAATGCTTTCAGAGTCGTGCAAAAACTGCGTTACGCGCTTTTTGACGCGGGTTTTGCCGCTGTCGAGTTTAGCCTTAAAATCAATGGCAAAAAACCGCTCATCGGCGTTTTGTGGTTCTTGGTCAATCACTTCGCAAAGGGCGCGCGCCTCGTCGGTAAGGCCCAAACGGTGCAGCAGCCGCACCCGTCGCTCGCGGGCGGGGGCTTGGTCGGTGAGCGCGTAAACCGTCAATGCTTGCTCAGGTAGCTTCTGGCGTTCCAGATACGCCCCCACCCGATTGACCAAGCGAACATAGCTGGGCTGGGCTACATCGCTCAACTTGCCCGCGCCCGCTTGCCAGTTCATAAACCAATCAAAAATATCTTCGGGTGGCGTTTGTGCCTCTTGTTGTTCCAAAAACACCTCGCTCGTGAGCGATACCAGCAGTTTGTCGTCGGCTTCTTGGCGGGTATTAAAACGAGCCGTGTACGTGTCGTCGCGGAAACGTTCAAAATTGATTTTGCCCAAATCACGCACCACAAACTCGGTCATGTCGGCGTGGCGGTTGCCAAAAAACAAAAATTTGAACATCATCACTTCGGCCTCATGTTGTACTTTTATGACGGGTTCTGTAATGCTATTTATCAAATCTGCCCCGTCAAAAGCATGTATCAAATACCGAATCAAATCGGGTTTTTTGAGCGGCTTGAGCGACAAATCGGTGGGCGGAGCCATTTTGAGCCACTCTTCTTTGGTAAACAAATTAACGATTTCTGATACGTGCGCAACGTGTGCAGGCGCGAGCAATTCAATAAACTGCTTTTCTTCCAACTCGTACAAAGCCGCTGCAATGTCTTCTATTTCAGCGTATTTGAGTTTTTCGGTTCTAAAAAATGACCCTCGACGATTGCTAAAACGTACAAAAAGGCATTGCGCGTCTTCGGAAAGATGTGAAAAATGGCGCATAAAGACTTGCTCGTTGGGGTTGAGGATGTGCCCATAAAGCCGCTCCACAAACGACAGCAAAAATGTAAAATAATCTAAATAATATTTGGGCGGTAGCTCAATGGATGGGTTGGGAGTCATGAATTGGTTTTCTAATTTACCGCAAAAGTTCTACTTTTGTGGGCTACAACCTATGATGTAACGCATTTTTTTTGAGATGAAACAATATATCCAACACGATCCTTGGTGCGTAGTTGAAAACGGTTTTCACGCCGAACACAACGAAATTACCGAAAGTTTGATGAGCCTCGGCAATGGCCGCATGGGGCAGCGGGGCAATTTTGAGGAAACCTACTCGGGCAAAACCCTGATTGGCAACTACGTAGCGGGCGTTTTTTATCCCGACAAAACCCGCGTGGGCTGGTGGAAAAACGGCTACCCGCGCTACTTCGCAAAAGTACTGAATGCTTGTAATTGGACGCGCATTGACGTACAAATTGACAACGAAACCCTCGACTTGGCGCATTGTCAAGTGGCCGATTTTAGGCGGATACTCAACATGAAAGAGGGCTACTTGGAGCGTAGTTTTGTGGCTACGCTGGCCAGTGGCAAGCAAATACGGGTGCATGCTTTGCGCTTTTGTAGTTTGGTAGAAGACGAAGCCGCCGCCATTCGCTACGCCATCACGCCCCTCAATTTTGACGGAACGATTACTTTTGCGCCCTACTTAGACGGCGACGTAAGCAACCGCGACTCTAACTACGGCGAAAAATTTTGGACAGAAATAAAAAAAGAAAGTAACCACGGCCAAGCCTACTTAGAACTCCAAACCAAAGATACCGAATTCAAAACCGAGCTTTTTAACGTGGCTACGGCCATGCAAATTGACGTTGCAATAAACGGACAATCGGTTGATTTTGAGAGCAATGCCGTTGAGAATGACAAGCAAGTGGCCTGCCAAATACAGCTAAAAGTAAAAGCCAACGACACCGCAACGCTACACAAATATGTAGTCAATTTGTCGTCGCTCAATTATGCAGCCCATACTTTGCACGCCGAAACGCAGGTGTATTTAGAACGAATTGTTAATAAAGGTTTTGACCAACTCCAAATGGAGCAGGCGCAGGCTTGGGCCAGTTCTTGGGCCAAAAACGATATTGTGATTGAGGGCGACGTGGCTGCGCAGCAGGGTATTCGGTTCAATATTTTTCAACTTGAGCAGACTTACACGGGCAAAGACGAGCGGCTCAATATTGGGCCAAAGGGCTTTACGGGCGAAAAATACGGCGGTAGCACTTACTGGGACACCGAAGCCTACTGTTTGCCGTTTTTCTTGGCAACTGCCGACCCAGCCGTGGCGCGGCAATTGTTGGTATATCGGCACAAGCAACTCCAAAAAGCCATTGAAAATGCCGAAAAGTTGGGTTTCAACAACGGCGCGGCGTTGTATCCGATGGTAACCATGACGGGCGAGGAATGCCACAACGAGTGGGAGATTACGTTTGAGGAAATTCACCGCAACGGAGCCATTGCCTACGCCATCTACGACTACGTCCGCTACACAGGCGACGAAAGCTACTTGCAAGAATACGGCCTTGATGTATTGGTGGCCATTGCTCGGTTTTGGGCACAGCGGGTCAATTGGTCGGCAGACAAAGAAAAATACGTAATGCTGGGCGTAACTGGCCCCAACGAGTACGAAAACAACGTCAATAACAACTTCTATACCAACTACTTAGCTGCTTGGTGTCTTAAATATACGTTGTCAAATATCAAACATCAAATATCAAATATCAAATATCAAACATCAAATATCAAATATCAAACGTCCAATGTCCAATCGCCAACTTCTGAAGAACTCGCGCATTGGCAGCACATTGTAGATAATATGTACTTGCCTTTTGATGCGCAGCGGCAGGTTTATTTACAGCAAGATGGATTTTTGGACAAAGAACTGTTAACGGTAGATGACATTGCAGAGCACCGCCCCATCAACCAAAAGTGGTCGTGGGACCGTATTTTGCGCTCGTGTTTCATCAAGCAAGCCGACGTGTTGCAAGGGCTGTATTTTTTTGAAGAAGACTTTGACCAATCATCGTTGGCACGGCATTTTGACTTTTACGAACCCATGACCGTCCACGAGTCGTCTTTGTCGCCTTGCGTACACGTTATTTTGGCAGCTCAACTGGGGCGCAAAGAAAAAGCCTACGAAATGTACGTACGCACCGCTCGCCTCGACCTCGACGACTACAACAACGACACCGAAGACGGCTGCCACATTACTTCGATGGCGGGCACTTGGATGTCGGTTATCAAGGGTTTTGCGGGTATGCGCGTGCAAAATGGCCAGGTTTCGTTTCAGCCTTTTTTACCCGACCAATGGCAATCTTACACGTTTCGGGTAGGTTTTCGGGGAGTTTGGCTGCGGGTGGCGGTGCAACCGCACCACATCGAAATCAAAAATACCTCAGCCGAAACCATTACAGTACGGGTTTATGACCAAAGCGTTACGCTTGCTGGCGGCCAAAAACAAATCGTACCAACCGAAGCAACAAAGCCGTTCTAAAATCAGGCAGTTGCCCTATTTTTGTTTCCCAATTTTGAAATCCAAACTATTCTTAATAGTTTGGCATTGACAATTGCGGGGCTGTCCCGTGCGGTTAGCACTGTTGAATATGCAATAAACTCCCTCACTACCCCATTTATGATTGCTTATTTAAACGGAAAAATTGCCCAAAAAGATGCCGCCTTTATCGTCATGGACGTGGGCGGTGTGGGCTACGAAGTAAAGATTTCGCTGCAAACCTACGCGGCATTGCCCAACCCTGGCGAAGCCGCCAAGGTTTTTACGTATCAGCAAATTAGAGAAGATGCGCACGTGTTGTATGGATTTGCCGAACCCGACGAAAAAACGCTTTTCATGGACCTCATCAGCGTGTCGGGTGTGGGCGCAGCTACGGCTTTGGTGATGCTTTCTTCTTTGTCTGCCCCCGAAATAAAACAAGCCATCGCCTCCGAAAACCTAAAAGTAATTCAAACCATCAAGGGCATTGGGGCCAAAACTGCCCAGCGTATTCTGATTGATTTGAAAGACAAAATGAAGAAAGAAGGCGTACCGTTGGTGGCAAGTGCCAGCACCGTGGCAGGAGCCAACAGCAAAACCCGCAGCGAAGCCCTGGCGGCGTTGATTATGCTGGGTATTCCAAAACCCGCCGCCGAAAAGAGCGTTGATACCATCATCAAACGCGAGGGCGAAGACATATCGGTTGAGCAACTCATCAAATTGGCCCTGCGCTAATCCATGCTTTTTTCATTCGTTGGTTCGTGCTTGTTGCTGTTGGCAAACCCAGATTCTACCCAACAACGGGTGGTGGTGCAAAATGTAACCATTGTAGGCAATGCCCGTACCCGCGAGCGCATCATTCGCCGCGAGTTGGCGTTGCACGCAGGAGATACGCTCACACGCACAAAACTGACCCAACAGCTTGAACTCGACCGCCAAAAAATGGTCAATACCAACCTGTTTACTACGGTTCAGCTTACAGCCCGGCCCCTGTCAGACACGGCGGGTGGTTTGGGACGTGTAGAGATAGCGGTGCAACTAAAAGAGCCACTGTATTTGCTAGCATTGCCCATTCTTGACGTAGCCGACCGCAATTTTAACGAGTGGTGGTACGACCGTGGCCGCGATTTGAAGCGGGTTATTTTTGGCGTAGATGCCCTGCACCAAAACTTGACTGGCAACGCTGACCGCCTGCGCATTGTTGCCCAACTTGGCTTCATTCCACGGCTTAATATGGCGTATAGCTTGCCATATCTTGATAAAAAACAGCGCACGGGCATCAGTATAGGCATTGATTATCTCACCAACCGCACCATGGCCTACCGTACGCGCGCCGACAAACTGGTATTTTTGAACAGCGAAACCCGCAACCGTGAACGCATTGTGCCAAGCCTCACGCTCACCCATCGCCGCAGTTTTTACGGGTTTCACTCGTTGAATTTGGCTTATTCAACCACCAAAATCTCTGATACCATTGCCAGGCTCAACCCCAACTATTTTTTGAACGGACGAACACGCCAAAACTTTACGCAACTATCTTACAGCTATTTCTACGACCGCCGCGACCGCGCTCAGTACCCGCTTCGAGGCTATTTTTACAGCTTGTTGGCCAGCCGAACGGGCTTGTTGCGCACAGACGACTGGCGACAGGTTGATTTTTACCTTTTTGGGAGTAAATTTTTCCCCATCAGTCCCAAATGGTTCGGTAGTTTATATACCGAAGGGCGTGCGTCGGTGGTTGATAAACAGCCCTTTTTACAAACACGCGGCTTGGGCTACAACAACGATTTAGTGCGCGGATACGAGCTGTATGTTATTGACGGTCAGCACTATGGCTACGCTCGTTCTAACCTGCGCTACCAGTTGATCAATCGGGTTTTTAATTTGAAATTTATAAAAAACAAACAGTTTAATACTTTTCCAGTGGCCATTTACCCCAACATTTATTTAGATGCGGGTTACGTTTGGAATCGTTTTACCGAATTAAACAACAGTCAATTGGCCAATACATTATTGATAGGCGGCGGCGCAGGGCTTGACTTTGTGTTTTACTATAACTTTGTGGCACGCCTCAATTATTCTGTCAATAAAATGGGCGAAGCACGGCCTTATTTTTCGATTGGGCGCGAATTTTAAATAACTTTGCAACACAACTCTTCAACAATAATGAACTACTCGTACAAACACCCATTTTGCCTTTTTTTGTGGCTTACTGTGGCGGCGGGCTTTGTTGTATCGTGCCAAACGGAAAACGAGCAAAGCACCGCCCAACAAACCACCATCCCAGAAACCGCCAAAACAACCACCAGCCCCACACTAATGAGCAGCAACCAGTCTGAGCTCCTCAAAACAATTGTGGGTGGCGCGGGCAACGGCTTTTTTCGAGGAATAAACCTCGGCGACCCCGTTTCCAAAATCAAAGCCACCGAAACCTTCGAGCTATTTGAAGACAGCACCGACCACGTGGGCTTTACGCACGAAACCGAAAACTTGGAAGCCATTGACGTGCTTTACTATTTAGACAAGAACCAAACCCTCAAAAGTATTCGGGTTGATACCTATCTCAACAGTGCCCCCGCCGTGCGTGGCCTACAAGACCAATTTGAAACCTACTTGTCGGGGCGGTTTAAAAATGAGAAGAAAAATGGCGAAAAAACCACTTGGAAAAGCCCCAACAACGTACACATTACGCTTCAAAACGTGAGTAAAGGGAAAGATTATGGGCTAAGACTCGAAATGGGGGCACGGGCTATCGTTAATTTGTGAGCAGTTTTATACCGCTACCATGCTTAACACTACCTCTACCGAAGCCAACGAAGGTTCTATTTCGATGTCATTCCTGTTTTTGGTTTCGTCGTTGGCAGTGTTAGGGCAGTTGTGAATATGCCGCGCCCCTTACCCAACTTATGCCAAACTGAGTTTAGGGTTGCAAGAAATCAAATGGGCGATTTAGAACAGATCTTACTTCCCTTCATGACCAAAGTATTATTTATTTCTCAAAGCCTTTATTCCCCAGCCTATCAAACCACTTAGAGCCATCAATACGGTTATTGCTGCAAAACTCCACTTTATCATGCCCGAATTTGAAGCAAACGTTGCCCAAAAATCAACTTTTATAGGAAATGCCCGCAACATTTGAATGATTCCGAAATTTTCAAGCACATCAAAAAGCATTCTGAAAATCGGCAAAATGTTCAACATTCCCAGTTTTTGATTCCACCCGTTTTTCTTGAATAAAAAACTCACAAGCAAAATAAACGCAATTGTATAGGCAATCGGATAAAGAATATCAACGCATGATTCAACAAAAAAGTAAACTTCTCGGCCTGCTTCGCCATAACTTTCAATGATACTGTAACCTTTTTCGGGGGTAAAACCGAAACTCAAATCCATCAAACCTCGATTTAATTCGGGGTCGAATTGTTTTTGAAAATAAGGCAAAATAACTCCCGAAAAAGTAAATTGTAGTGCTAAAAAGCCTAAAACAAGATAGCCATTGGCTCGGTTGTAGAAGAAATTGGATAGCTTTTTCATAATTTTAGTAAAAACACGTACTACCGCCTACCCACGTAAAATCTTTGTTGAAACGCACGCCAATCATTTCGCCCCTGCTCAAACGGCTCAGACTGGTGAGCAAGCGCGGACGAGGCGCGTCGTCTTCCCACACGTACAACATTCTGATTTCGCACTTCACGAGGCCGTCGGGGGCTTGTATGACGGGTTCGTAGGTGACTTTTCGTTGCAATATGTAGTTTTCGGGGTCGGTAATGGCAGTCAAATCTGCGGGTATTACGTGAATTTTTACGCCGCTTCCCGCAAAGGAAAACAGGGGTTTCAATACAAAATTTTTTAAATCTTCGGGAAATACCCCGTTGTATTCGCTCACAAAGCGGGTTTCGGGCACGTAGCGACTTTGCAAGAAAGGCAAGGTGTATTTGCTAATTCTAAAAAACCAGTTGGGGTGTCCTACCCAAGTTACGTCCACGTCGTCGGTAAAATTGAACTCGGTTTGCAGGTCAGGAAAATTGCTCAAATCGTCGAAAATGAGGCGATTATAAATGCGATGAATGGCTATTTTACGGCCATCACTTTCGTAAAATAGCTTGCGGCCTTCTTTTTTTATGTGGGTGTAGCACACGGCCTTCACACCCAAAAAAGCCTCCGTAACGGCAAAATCAACGCGGGTTTTTTGTTGTTCGGGATAAATTTCGAGCAATATCACGTTTTCGGGGTTTTCGTTGCCCACAATCACCTTTTTCAACACTTCGATGTACTCAGCCTGGTTGGCTACCCCAAAATAATTGCTGACGTTTTCGGGAATGGGAAAGAACTTTCGGAACTGTTCAGAGATGTAACTTTGAAAACCAAAGATAGACGGAAAGCCCTGCAATTCAATAAGTTGTGGATTTAATTCGCCATTTTCATCTTTGCAAATGGCAAAGTCAATGGCCAAAAAAGAGCTGTGCGCGTTTTCGTTGGGTACGTATTGCGCGGGCGGAATGGCATTTCTGGTTTTCTCTTTAAAAAATGGCGAAACCATCACATCTATGAACGACTCGCAGGCTTCTACGAGCTGACTACCCAGTGCTTTTGGCACAAAAACGGGCGTTTCGGCTATTCGAAAGTCCAACTGATTGGGCCAGTCGGCGTGGATACTTTGGATAAAAGCCTGGTATTGCTCTTCGCTAAAAGCGGCGTTGTAAGTGGCGCGGAGGTCTGAAATCATGGTTAAGAGCAGGGTTTATTGGGACAACAAAAGAAGCATTTTTTTGGATTTTTTTGTTACTTTTGGTAAAAATTATTACGCTCATGGCTATCCTCATCACCGACATCAACCAACTTGACCCTGACGGCAGCTACACCTATGCTGACTACACCACTTGGCAGTTTTCGGAATACATAGAGCTTATTAAAGGCAAAATTTTCCGAATGTCCCCCGCACCTGCGCTCAAACACCAGCGTATCTCGTGGCGAATGAGCGGACTCGTTTGGGAAGCACTCCGAAATAAGTCTTGCCAAGCCTTTGCAGCTCCTTTTGATGTTCGGTTATATACTAAAAACAAGAAAGGAGTATCTACCAAAACAGTGGTACAGCCTGATTTATGCGTTATTTACGATACTACAAAATTGGACGAACAAGGCTGCGATGGTGCGCCCGATTTAATTGTAGAAATACTTTCGCCTGGCAACACCAAAAAAGAAATGCGCGACAAGTTTGACGTTTACGAAGATGCTGGCGTGCAAGAATATTGGTTGGTGCATCCTACCGAAAAAAATGTGATTGTTTACATACTCAACGAACAAGGCAAATACGTTGGCTCTCGGCCATATACCGACGAAGACATCATCGCTACTCCGATTATTCCTGCACTACAAATGAATCTGAGCGAAGTATTTGCGGACTAAATGCGCTCAATTGCTGGGCGGCCAAACGCAAAAACGTAGGAATAACAACTGATTCAGTGAGCGCAATCTTGTCGGGGTCTTGGAGCGAATTAACCATGTCGTCGTATTTTTCTTGGCCGTGGTTTTTAATCACCACGTCGCGTTTTTCAGATTTCAAAAAGTAGCGCAACATTCCCTCGTCGTCGGCTTCGGGGTGAAACTGCGTCCCAAAAATCTCGCGCGAAAACCGAATGGCCATAATGGCACGTTCCAGCGGCACGTGCAGCCGCTCTTTTTCGATGCAAAGCACCTCAGCCCCCATGCGATTGATGGCCGTAAAATCGGGCTGAACTAATTGATAATCGCGCGAGTCCACGGCATAAAACGGCTCGGGCAATTGCTCAAAGATAACGTCGCGGTGGCCTGAGCGGGTGCGGGGCATCGGAAAAATACCAAAAGAAGTGGTTCGACGTTTGCACACAGTGCCGAATTTCCAGTGGTAGGCCGCCATTTGAAACGAATGGCAAATCAAAAAAAGGTGCTTTTTTTGGGGGTGGTGCGGCTGGCGATTGTAATCCCAGAGTTGGTCTAAAAACCTAAAAAAAGGCTTCTCCCAAACCTCCCCCTGCGGCACAGGGTTTCCAGGCCCACCCGACGAAATAAAAATATCGTATTGCATCAAATCGGGTAGTTCGTTTTTTTGCCGTACGTCAAACACATCGTACTCACCTACTACGCCTTCTTGGGCCAAGAAATTTCCCGCAATGGTTTTGATACAACGCATACCTTCGTTGGCATGGCCGTTGTACATATCTAAAATAGCAATTTTTATTTGATTTTTCATATTATATTTCTTCCCGTACACTTTTCACAAAATCAGTCGTTACCGAAGCCAAATCAGCTATTTTAGCATCATCAAAATCCGTATTTCTCAAGAGTTTTTGCACAAAAGTGTAATCACGTTCATGATGTCCTTTTTCTATGCCCTTTTTTATGCCCTTTTTTTCTCCCAAACGGCGTTCACGTTCTAATACAAATTCTACTATTCCCATGGTCTTATTTGGCATATTGAGTATTTCTCTTAATTCGTTGTCAAATTTAACATCAAATTCTGATTTTTTAAAGCGAACATACAGTTTCAAAAAACCCATTAAAGCTTCTATTTTTTCCCGATTAAAACCTTTGTTTACCAGATTTTTTAGTAAATTTATTTTCTGATTTAAAAGTTCTGTTTCCGTAATTTTTCCTTTTTGCAGGGCTATTAGAGCCGTCAAGACCACCATTGCAAAGGGGTTTTTACTTTGGGCGAGCGAGTTTGGATCTTGCTCAATTATTTTATAGGTATTGAAATAATAAGACAGATGAGTCCCCAAGCAGTGCTGTTCAAACTTTTGGGGTTTAAAACGACGATTTGTGTCGGTTAAAATAGCAAAAGCCGTAATTGGACGTTGGTAGCGGTCGTAAATACGATAAAAATAGTGAAACATACGCTGCTCAAACTCAGCATCGCTACTACCTTGCACCTCAACATGGACCAAAACCCATTCTTCATTTCCTGCACGAGTAAAAACCTTCACTAACTTGTCAACATATTTTGGCGAAAAATCGTCTGGATTGCTTGGAAAAAGTTGTTCTAATTCTTTATCTAAAAAAACAAAAGGCTTACTAAAATCGAATAGATTGTTAGCATCTTCAAAGAAAAATCGCAAAAAATCGTCGAATGTATCCTCCAAAATGGCTTTCCATAAGCTATCGTCTCGTTTCATGAATACAAAGATAGATAGTTGTGGAGGAAGCGGACATTTTTATTAGCAATGATTTCCAAGTACTTACGAAATACCGTACTGGGTTTCTTGTACAATGTAATCTACCACGCGGGTGAGGTCTTTGGTGGACTCCCAGATGGCCAATTGGCGGTCGGCACCCGTGCCATTTTTTAAAATTTGGTGAATGTATTCTACCTCTTTACGGCTGCCGAGTTCATCTACCACGTCGTCAATAAACTCCATTAGTTCTTGCGCCAAATTCACAAATGGCACTTCTTCTTGCTTGCCAAAATCAATGAGTTTGCCTTGGATACCATAACGCGCAGCCCGCCACTTGTTTTCGTTTACCAATACTTTGCGGTAATGCCGATAGTTCATGTTTTTGGCCATGAGTTTGTGGATTTTCACCACCAGGGCTTGCATTAGAGCAGCCAAGCAGATGGTTTCGTCCATGCGCATCGGAATATCACAAATTCTGAACTCAATGGTGTTGTAAAATGGGTGCAGCCGAATGTCCCACCAAATTTTCTTGCCGTTGTCAATACAACCCGTTTTGACGAGCAGGTTTACGTAGTCGTCGTAGTCGTGGGCAGTTTCAAAATACTCGGGAATGCCCGTGCGCGGAAACTTATCGAACACCTTAGAACGATACGATTTGAAGCCCGTATTGCGCCCACACCAAAAGGGTGAGTTGGTAGAAAGAGCGTAAATATGCGGCAAAAAATAGGTCAGCGAGTTGAGCAATTTCATGCCCGTTTCGCGGTCGGGAATGCCCACGTGGACGTGCAGGCCAAAGATGAGGTTGCCACGTGCCACGTCGCGCATTTCGTCAATGAGCTTGTCGTAGCGGGGATTGGGCGTGATGAGTTCGTCTTGCCAATCAGAAAAAGGGTGTGTACCAGCGGCCGCAATGCGGAGGTTTTGGTCTTTGGCCAGTCCAATTATCATCTTGCGCAGATAATTGATTTCCGAGCGGGCTTCTTGGATATTGGTACAAATGTTGGTTCCAATCTCCACCACCGACTGGTGCATTTCGGCGGTTACGCGCTCTTTGAGCGTAATTTTGCCGTCTTCCACAATCTTCGACATGTGGGAGCGCAGGCCGCGGGTTTCGGGGTCTATGGTCTGGAATTCTTCTTCAATTCCGATGGTGAACTGGTGCATAAGTACGTATTTGAAGTATTGAATTGATGAGTTGTTGAGTTAAAAAGTTTTGAGTCATAGCGTTGTGGCAATAAACAATACCCACTTACTACGACTCAAAACTCTGTAAATCAGCACTATTTCTTCGACTTAGCGGCTACTTTGGCGGCTTTCTCCGCTTTTGGTTTTTTGGCTTTTGCTTCGGCTTTTTTAGGAGCGGCTGCTTTGGCGGCTTTCTCTACTTTTGGCTTTTCGGCTTTTGCTTCGGCTTTTTTAGGAGCGGCTGCTTTGGCGGCTTTCTCTACTTTTGGCTTTTCGGCTTTTGCTTCGGCTTTTTTAGGAGCGGCTGCTTTTGGTTTTTCAACTTTTTCTACGTCGCCTTTGGCCAAATTGGCAAGGGGAAGGTTCATAGCCGAAGTACGCACAAAACTACCCCACGTCAAGTTGGTTTTGCCTTCTTGTTGTTCATTGGCTTTTTCGATGGCCATTTTGGCGGCGTGTTCCACAATCCACTCAAAATTTTCTTGTCCTACCGAGTGCACGTCGGCATCGGGCGCAGGATTACAAAAGTCAATGGCGTAGGGTATGCCATTGTTTACGGCAAACTCCACGGTGTTAAAATCAT
This sequence comes from Cytophagia bacterium, assembly GCA_004293645.1. GTDB lineage: Bacteria > Bacteroidota > Bacteroidia > Cytophagales > Spirosomataceae > REAB01. The sequence goes on from REAB01000072.1 coordinate 19,813, forward strand.
AACCCAGGGCTTTGTTGAGGCGCAACACGTAGTCGGTGATGGTGGCCATGAGTTTTTTGTGGGCTTCGCCCGTGGTTTTGGGCTGGGTAGCGTAGCGCAGGTGGTGCGGGTTGCGGGGTTCGTAAGGCATAATGTGTACGTATTTGCCTCCCAAACAGTAGCAGCGGTAATAATCTTCAAAAGTTACCTCGCTTTGGAGCATCATAACGAGTTGCTCGGTTTCGGCGTGTTTGTGCCAAAGGTCGTCCAGGTCGTCAATGCGGTAAACGCTCTTCCAGCCGCCGCCCGAGTGGGGTTTCATGTAAGCAGGAAAACCCACATAATTAAACATTTCGCCCCAAGCCATGGGCAGTTTAAGGTTGCGAAAAGAGGTTTCGGTGGTGTCGGTGGGCCGCTCTTTGGAAGGCATCAAAATGGTGTTGGGCACGGGTACGCCCAATTTGACGGCCAAGCAATTGTTAAAAAACTTTTCGTCGGCGCTCCACCAAAAAGGGTTATTGATAACCGCCGTGCCGCACAAAGCAGCGTTTTTTAAGTACGCCTTGTAAAATGGTACATCTTGCGAAATACGGTCAATAATAACGGCATAATCGGTGGCTTCGCCTTGCACCACGCGGTCAATCGAAACGGGTTCGGCAATTATTTTTTTACCGTCCAACTGGTTCACACGTTCCACAAAAGCAGCAGGAAAGGTGCTTTCCATGCCGTGTAAAATTCCTATTTTTTTCATAATGATAAAGCCCCCCAGCCCCCGATGGGGGAGTTTTTTTGTTTTGTTAGAAGCCCCCATCGGGGACGGTCCGCCGTTGCGGTTGGAGGCTTTTTTATAATCCCATTTTTGAAATATAATCTGGAAACATTTGGCACCAGAGCGGCCAATCGTGGGTTTGCCAACCCCTAATGTCCAGCCAATGGCCAATTCCTTTGTCGTTTAATACTTGCCCCATGCGCACGTTGTCGTTCAAGCAAATGTCCCATTCTGAGGTGCCGAGTACTATTTTCATGTGATTATAGCGCCAGCCTTGCTCATTTTGCATAAAATCAATGGGGTTGTTGAAATACACGTTGTCGTCAAAATGCCCCCCCACAAAGCTCCGAATATCAAAAGCACCGCTCATACTGAACAAATAGGCCACTTTTTCGGGGTGTTTAAAACCAAAATTGAGCGCGTGATAGCCCCCAAAACTGCAACCTGCCACACCTATTTTTTCGACATTACACTCGGCTTGGATAGACGGCACGAGTTCGTTGCTCAAAAAACGGTCGTACAGCGCGTAATTGTGGGCCTTCATGGCAGGCGACAGGTGCTTACCGTACCAACTATCTTTGTCAATACTGTCCACGCAATACAATTTTACTTTACCCGTTTCTACAAACCCCCGCGCCGACTCAGTGAGGCCCATGTCGCGATTTTGGGAAAAACTACCCATCGAAGTGGGAAATAACAAGATAGGATAGCCCCATTCGCCATAAACCAACAAATCAATGTTACGCCCTAACGTAGGCGAATACCATGTTTGATACTTTTCTTTCAATTTATTGCGTGTTTAAAAGCGTGAATACTTTTGCAGAGTTAAGATTAAATTTAATACAAGTCAATAGTTAGCTGTAAATATTAAACATTGACCACTTTTGATTTCGCCTGTCATTTTATTTTTCTGAATTGTAAAACACCCTTTTCAGCGTCGCCAACTTGGTATGTAAGGTTCTTCACCAAAATACTCGGTAAAAGTCGAAAACAAAGTATCGTGAAAACCCCAACCAATGTTTTCGGTTTCTTTAACGATACAGAAAGCCCTGTCTCTGATGTGTGCTAAGGAAGCTGTTTTTTTTGCCAATTTGAGGGCATCATCAAAAGCGTTTTCGGCAGAGGTATAAAACTGCTCGTCAATGTCGCCGTAAGCATTGGTAAATCTGACGGCTTGCTCGACCCTAAATATTAGTAAATCAACCACATCAAACTCGAAAGCGGCAATTTTCTTGAAATCCGAAATCACCTTTCGCACTTCCGATGCTTTGGGGTTGCCGTAGCCTCGCTTCGGGAAATACTGCTTTTCGATTTTGGCTTTGTATTCGTTCAAAACGGCGTTGGTATCTGTTCCCAAATCCATTTCGTAGAAATCTTTGACGGCTTTTATTTTTTCATAAAGCCGCAAAACTTCATGAATGAGCTCCTCTTTTTCGAGCGTTTCGAGGTGCTTTTTAAGGGTATTTTTGGTGATTTTGGGCATGGTGTTTACATTATTCACAAACTACAATTTAAAATCCATTGTAAAACCGCCAGTACGCGATGCGGCTCGTTGAAGGTAAGCGGGACGTAGTTGGGGTCAATGGATAGGCTCTCCTTTTCTAATTTCAAGAAAGCCCACGAAAAAGCATTGGTAACACAACCATAAATTGCTTTTTTGCGATGCCCAGCTTGTTCATTAAACAGTTGCGCAGCGTACATTTCTGCCCCACATTGTCCAAAACCTTCCTCAATTTCTCCTTTTTTAGCCTCTACCAAACAAATAATGGGTGCTTCGATGGTGTATTTGTGGGGTTCGGTCGAAATAATGTAATCGCAAAAACCATTCAAGCCTTGTTTTGTATCAACATTAAATTCATAACCAGAAAAATAGCTTAGGCTATCAGCGTTACAATCTTTAAAATACTTGATGACTGGGCTAATAACTAATTCAGATTTAGCTTTTTCGGTACCCAATGCTTCTTTTGAGGCCAACGACAATGTTTTTAGCAAAAAGTCGCTAACCTCAACAGTTGGTAGTTGATGGGTGATAAAGGCATTATTGAAGTTCTGAATACCAAATTTTTCTTCTAAATCTTTCAGTTTGAATCTGTTGTAGGCCATTTCTTTGAAATTTTAGAACAAATTTATGCAATTTTTACCGCACCTCAAACGCCTTTTTCTCCACGCCTACGCCCGTCATTTTTAGGCTTTTCCACTGAGATTTATTTTTCAATCATCGGCGAAAAATCTAACATCAGATGATACAAACTGAATTTTTCGACTGGGGTAGCCGCAAGCCAATGCTGAGATAAATAAGTATTGGCCTCGTCATCCAAGAAATCATTTTTCGCCAGCACTTTCTCTGTATTTTCTTTGCACAAATTATTGATATATTTATTGATTTTCAAGGTGTTAGCTTCTACATTAAAAGGTGCTACACAAAATGCTAACATACCGTTTGATCCAAAAAATGTTTGGTATTTGTTTTCTATAAAACGTAATATACCGCCTTCAACGTAGTATTTATTGAGTTTCGACTTCCCATCAAGTCGTTTACATTCGATAAAATAAAGAGCTTTTTGGTCGTCTTCAATTTGTGAGGGTAAAAACACTTTTATATCAATCCAACCTACTGCTTTGTAGGTATCATTTATAATAGGGGCTTCTGGCTGAAAAAGATAGCCACTTAAACTAATGCCTAATTTTTTCCGAACTTTTGGATTCATTAAGTAGTCTTCTGTCAGAATATATCGAATGGTGTCTTCATCGTTTTTGACTTTTCGATTTTCTACAATCATCAGTTTATGACAATCCAAAATATGGGTCAAAATGAGTCTAATATCGCCGTCGGCGGCTTCGGCGGTGTATTTATAATTACTCAGGTTCATTAGACAAGTACAGGTTCACGTTGAGATTGCTTCATCATTTGCTCTCTGATTGCAAACAAATCGCTGTATGCAATGGCTGCGTGCCAACATTTCATTTCATTGGGTTTGATGATATAAAATTCTGTTTCGTTAAATACCCTGATGTCTTTCTGAACATATAGATTTTTGCTTACTTCTTGAATGGCCAATTTTGATAAGAAACTCATATCCAAAGAATCGTCGGCGTTGATGTAGATAGTATCTTGTGGACGTTGATTTACTACTTTGAAAATCATACAAACAAAAAAGCGGTTGTATCGAGCTTCAATCTCAAAATAATGCCCATTGCGACCATTGAATATTTTACCAAAGTGGTTGAAAAATATGGCAGCATATTGCTTTAAAAATCCAACTTTATGGCTGGCTTTTTGATATACTTTTTGGTCGTTTTTGATAAGCGGAATCGTAATATTTTCGGCGTAATCAACCAATGCAGCCTCAACATCATTGACATCATACAACTCATTTACTTCACTATTCAATGCCTCATACAAGTTTTTGATTCCGTCCGCCTGTTCAGCCGAAACAAACAAATTTGCACCATTCTCAACTACATTATACAGGTTTACAGGCCCATCAATCGCTTTGAGTTTATCTTCAATTTGTTCCGCAATTTGGCTTAAATTTTCGCTGAAAGTGTAGGGAAAAGCAAATGTATCTTCTTGAAAAATTTGTTCTCTTTCAACACCAATCGTTGATGATGTGTTTAACTGAAAGTATGCAAAAAGATTTGAGTTGAATAAACCTTCAATATTCCGCAACGTATGCAATTGGTTTCCTTGGACATCTGCTATTGAAGTAATAGTATCTGTAAAAACCATACTTTTCAAGGAAAGCCCTGCAATTATTCTAAAATTTTCATCAACACCCTTTTTGACTAACAGCATCGGTGGTTCATAGATTTGCGAATTTCTTGGCCATTGAACATAATCTAAATCCCATTTTTTTGTAAGATTTACTTGTACACTAAAAGGTAGAATACCATTGTTATTGATATCCAAAATATCTTTACCATTTAGATGTTTTGAATTACCGTTTCTATTTTCTACTTTGCCGATAGTTAAGCCTTGACCGATTAGAAATAACTCTTTATTGTTCAAAATGTGACTAATAAAATATTCGTACCCTGTTTTGAGCCTCTTGATAAAATAATAGTCCAGCACGTTGCCATAGAGCAATACTTTCCAAACCCAGTCATTGTTGATAAAGTTGGATTGTTTTAATTTTTTGACATCGTTTTTTTCGATGACGAGTTGTTTCAGTAAATTATAAAAAATGTTATACTTCACAGATACGTGCGTTACTTCGTTGTCGTTAGTGATTTCGCCGTCTTTGGCATGACGATAAAACAACACAGCCGCAGGTGCAATAGCCCCTTTACTCGAACGGTCATTACCATTAAATACATCTTTACGAACGGGCGACATCTCAAAAATGCTATCTATAAAGAAGTTTTTGAGGTAATAAGCCCGAAAATGGTATGCTTTCTGATTGTAGAGCATTTTGCTATTGACCACCACCGCACAGACAGTATCAGCACTACAAAAATCGCTCAGGCGTAGTAAAAAGGCGGGTGCAAATTGCTTATCAGCTATTTTAATAACCGTTTTTTCTTTTTTTGACCGCTTTTTAATATAATCCAAATAGGGACTATCAGGCAAATTACCCCAAGGTGGGTTGCCAATAATAAACTGAAAATCAGTACCGTAGAGCTTGGTTACATAATTTTCGTCTATGGCATTATTAAATAGCGTTGGGTCGTAAAAATCAAAAACATCTTGAACAAAAAAATTGGTATTCAGTAGCGTTGGGAATTCAAAATGCTCAATGTCTTTGGGGTGTTGATAATCTAATAAAGTAATATAAAGCGAAAACATAGCCACATTAACAGCATCAGGGTCTTTGTCGATGCCGTAAATATTGTTGGTCAGAATTTCTTTGAGTTTGTAACTATTTCCGTTTGTGATTTTGCCATGTATTTTTTCATATTGTCCAACGACTCGGCGGAAAGCTTCGACCAAAAAAATACCTGAGCCACAGGTCGGGTCAATCACTTTGCAATAGTCTTTGTCTGGCTGATTACCAAAATAAGTAGATACAGTTTCGTCCAAAATATAATTGACCAAAAACGAAGGCGTGTAGTAAGCTTTTTGCGTTTTTTTCTTATCATCGCCCATGAAATACTCATAAATATTGCTAATAAATTCGATTGGCAATATTTCAAAATTATAAATATTGAACAACGATATTTGACCGCTTTTGATTTCATCACCATTGAAAAGATGATAAAGCGTTTTCAAATGGGTCGAATTGAGCGATTGTATTTCGTCGGTTGTGATTGGGAATAAATCACCTTTAAATTTGGTTTTTAAATACTTAAATAAATCGTAGAGTTCGTTATTGGACTCAATAATTGTTAAAAAACTGTTCTGATCTAACAAACGTCCATCGGATAATCTAAAACCTACTTGCACTTTACGGTCAATCAGATAACGTACAAAAATCAAGCGACCGATGAGATTATTTACCAAAGTGGACAATAAACCACCTTTTATGAGTTGTTCACGAGTTGCCTTTATGTTGGAAAGTAATTTTTTATCTACCCGATTTTCGGTTGTTAGCTCGTTCTGATATTCTTGGAAAGTATTGCCAGATACAATATTCCAAAATGAAAAAGCCTTTTTTTGCTCGCCATTAGCTATTTTTTTGAGAAGTGGATTGACAGAGTTAGCATTTTCTAACTCAAATCCGTTGTAAATCGCAATATCTGTATCTGATACAAAAAAGATGATTGGCGTTACGTTAAAATTCCAACATAATTTATGTACTTCCGACTTGTTTTGCGATTCTTCAAAAAACAAAATCAAAGGTTCATTGTTGAACACAAAAAAAGCATACGGGTTGATTACTTGAAGTGTCTGTTCTACTTTTTTTGAAAAAAGCCCTTCCCATCTTACCGATTTGGTAATACAAAGTCCATTCGATTCGGATAGCGAAAGGGAATCAAAAAGCTGATTAAAAGGGTTCACAGAAAGAATAATTATCTTTGTTTTGTACAAAATTAAGCAATTTTTATGCCTATCAGAAAAACAAAGGCTAAAATGAAAATAAAATACCCACCCTAACGCACCTCAAACGCCTTTTTCTCCACGCCTACGCCCGTCATTTTTAGGATTTTCCACTGCTTGGGGAGTTTGGTTTTTAACTGAACAACACCCCCATCGGTGATATCTAAGCCCCCAAAGCCCGACAACACGCTCTGTAACATTCCGCCCGCGCCCGTGGCAAAATACGGGTTTGTACCGCCTGCCGCCTCCGAAAGCACCCCAAAAGGCGGCACTTTGTTGGGTAGGTAGCCTTTCTGAAAATAGGTATAAGCCTTTTCGGGTTCGCCCAATCTCGACCATATTGTGGAGAGAATAGCCACGCCCATGGCAGGGCCTTCGGGCGAATAGCGCGGCTCATAGTAAGCCATGTCTTTGCGAATAGTAACCTCGTCTTTGACAATATTGAGCGGGTAAGCCAACAAATTAACATCGGCTTGCTTGATAACTACACCGTCGTAAGTGGCATTTTCTTTGGTTGTGCCGTCGGCAAATTTCAGAATCGGAATGTTGTCGGCTACGTGCTTCCAGTCGGGGTTGGGAGTCATACCCAGCTCCGTGGCTGCTTGGGCGGCAAAGTTCAAAACGGTTTTGGCCATGCCGTTCGTAAAGGCATTGTTGTCGATATTTTCTTGCCATTCGTTCGAGCCAATCACATTTTTGATGTCGTAACGCCCTGGCCCATTGCGTTCTACGCGGCTACACCAAAATTCGGCTACTTCTTTCATAAGCGGAAAGCCTTTTTCGCGCAGCCACACTTTATCTTTGGTTACTTGGTAATATTTCCAAGTAGCCCAACCTATACAACCCGTAATGTGGTGCTGAAATGGCCCTGTCAATGCCCAAACGGGCGTGTCTTCGCCACCACTCTCTGCCGACTCCCACGGAAACATCGCGCCTTTGTAGCCGTGTTCGTAGGCGTTGCGTTTGGCCATTTCGAGGCGGTCGAAGCGATAATCTAAAATCGAACGGGCAATGTCGGGTTGGAGTATCAACAGCGGCGGGTACATCCACAACTCGGTGTCCCAAAATACGTGTCCGTTGTAGCCCAATCCCGACAAACCCATGGGCGATAAGCTCAAACGACTGCCCTCGCGCACAAAGCTGTACAAGTGATAAAGCGCAAACCGCACGTCGCGCTGGGCTTGCAAATCGCCCTCAATCTGAATGTCCGACTCCCAGAGTTTTTCCCAGGCTGCCTCGTGAAATTTAACCAAACGGTCGCGGCCTTCCAACTTGGCAAAGATGGTCAAACGCTCGGCTTCGTTGAGCGGAAACTCGTTGTGTACGCTCGAAATAGCCGAACCAGCCACGCAAAAACGGTATTTTTGCCCCGCTTTTAAGTTTTTGTAAAACTTCAAAAGGTGCATATTGTTGTCCCAATCTTCGTGAATGAGGCGGGGTTCTTGGCCGTGTGGCTCGTCAAACAAAAAACTGTTGGAAGCCGCCACAGTTACCTTGCCCGTGGGGCTTTTGGCCACCGAACTCAACAACGGAATGCTCACGTGCGGGCGGTCTATTTCGCTGTATAAATTCCGAATGTCGTTTAAATGGGCGGGGGCTTCTATCACGCTCGCTGGCACTACTTCCACGTCTTTTTTGGCCGTTAGTTCTACTTCTACCAACGCCGTAAAAGGCAACTGCCGCAGCGACATCACGGTGTGTTTTACGCTCAGTTTATCGCCCACGTCAAAAGTAGTAACGAGTGCGGCGCGTTTCATGTCGAGCGTTTGGGCGTAGTTTTTAATATCGGCAATGCCAATGCGCCGCTTGTCCACGTCCAAATACATATTGACGTGGTTAAACGATTTCAAGATGTTGGAAACCCGCCCCCGCTGATAATAGTCGTACACGCCGTTCAGTACCACATCTTGCACTTGCATGGGCTGCGGCGACGACACAATACCCACCATGCCGTTGGCCACTGTTACGCCAAAATATTTAGCTGGATTGATGTCGGCGGCCACAATTTGCCACGGAGAGGTGTTTTGGGAATGAATAATGGATAATGAAAAATGGATAATGAGCAGGGTCAGCAGTAATTTTTTCATGATGAAGGTATGCTTCTTATTTTGTAATTATTTGGTCAAATATTTTGATTTCACAAAGAACGGTAAATATAAGCCAAGAATCGTTTGAAGGTTGCTTTTGGCCGTAAATTGGCTTTGGTAAAGTGTATTTTTAGACCTGAACCTTTGAAAATAAGCATTGGCAAAGTTGAACCAATTGGATAGCTTTGCAATTCAAAACTCCCATTCTTCAAAAACATGAAAAAACGCTCCGCGCTCATTTTATTGTTGTTTTTTGCAACGCTCTTCTCAAACACAGGCGGCCTATTTGCCCAAACTGCCAAACAAAAAGTAACCGTAACAGACTTGACCCGAATCAAACAAATTGGGACAATTGCGGCATCGCCCGACGGCAAGAAAGCCATTTTTGCCGTCAAAAGTAGCGAGCCGAACGAAGAAAATAAACTCGAATACGAGTACAAAGTTCACGTTTATTTAACTGATTTTCAAAGTATTAAACAAATTACGCGCGGTTCAGAAAGCGTGAGTGGGGCCATTTGGTCGCCCGATTCTAAGCAAATTGCTTTTGTGAGAAATGTCAAAGCCAAGTCGCAGATTTTTGTAATGCCTCTTGAAGGCGGCGAGGCTTTTCAGCTAACCGATTCAAAATACGGCGCGTCGAGCCCCAATTGGTCGAAAGACGGTTCAAAGATTTTGTTTAGCGTCAATCTTTCTTTGGGCGAACTTCTAAAAGATTCGGTTTTGAATCCTTCAAAAAATGTTCCTGCTTGGTCGTTAGAAAAGCCTGGCTTCAACAACAACGAATTTTTAAAACCCAACAAAAATCTAAAACCCAATCCTGACGGCACCATCGAGGAAATCAGGGCGTACTTAGACAAAGACGTAGAAGACAAAAAAGCCAAAGTTTTCAATCGTTTGCGTTTTCAAGGCGAAGCCACCACCCAGCCCGATTTGTCGTTCAGCCATCTTTTTGTGATTGAGGCCAAAGAGGGTGCCAAAGCAACGCCGCTTACCAAAGGTTTTTCGAGCTACAATGGCGGAACTTGGCTCGAAAATGGGCAGGTTTTGAGCAGCACCAGTTTGGATTCTTTGCAACACCCCGACCGCGAACAAGACGATAAGACGCTGTTAATCAGCTCCAATGGTACACAAAAAATATTTTTGAGCGAAAAAGGTAAATCTTTCAACAGTGTTTTGTTTTCGCCCGACGGCAAAAGTGTTTTGTTTGTCAAGTCTGCCTCCGACGGCGTAAACATTGGCGAATTGTTTGTGGCCAATGCCGATGCAAGCAACCCAAAAGCGGTAAAATTTGACCGCTCAATTGCACAAATCATGTGGTCGAAAGATTCTAAATTTGTTTACTTCACTGCCCAATCAAATGGTGGGCAACCACTCTATCGCCTCGATGCCAAAACCTTGAAAACGGAGCAATTAACCGATTTTGATTCGGGCATTACTGGCTTTGATGTATTGGCCGACAAAATTGTGTACGCCAAAACCGAAGTAGCCAACCCCAACGAGCTTTACGTGGCCGACTTGCAAATGAAAAACGCCCTAAAACTCAGTTCGGTAAACGATTGGGTAACAAATAAGGCGTTGAGTTTTCCCGAAAAAAGGGTTTATACCAACTCCAAAGGCCAAAAAGTGGAATATTGGTTAATGAAACCCAGCAACTTGGAAGCAGGCAAAAAATATCCGTTGCTGCTCAATATGCACGGCGGACCAAGCGCCATGTGGGGGCCAGGCGAGTTTTCGATGTGGCACGAATTGCAATATTTTTGCGCGCAGGGATACGGCGTGGTTTACGCCAATCCACGGGGGTCGGGCGGTTATGGCTTAGATTTCTTGCGGGCCAACGTCAAAGATTGGGGAACAGGCCCCGCCGAAGATGTACTTGCCGCCGCAACCGATGCCGCCAAACAGGCATGGGTTGATACGGCCCGTCAGGTAATTACGGGCGGCTCGTACGCGGGCTACCTAACGGCTTGGATTGTGGCACACGACCACCGCTTCAAGGCGGCTTTTGCCCAACGTGGCGTGTACGATTTAACCACGTTTTTGGGCGAAGGTAACGCCTGGCGGTTGATTCCGAGTTATTTTAACCTTCCATGGAACGACAAAACAGAAGGCGTTTTAACCTCAAATTCGCCTTATTCTTTTGTAGATAAAATTCGTACGCCGTTGCTCATTAAACACGGCGAAAACGACCTTCGTACGGGCATAATTCAGAGCGAAATGATGTACAAATCGCTAAAAATACTGGGCAAAGAAGTAGAATACGTCCGAATGCCTGGGGCAACGCACGAGCTTTCGCGCACGGGCAACGTTCGCCAGAGAATTGACCGTATGTTGCGTATTTATGAATTTTTTGAAAGATTTGTAGGAAGTAAGTAAGGCATTTTGCCAAACCCTAAAAATTGCCGCGCGGCCAGCGTATATAGCACCATCACCACCACCCACTGCGCCATCATGAGCGGAAAATTGAGGGTGGTGGTTTCCCAAATAGTAGCACTTGGCAACGAGTTACTCGGATAACCCACCAACAAAAAAGCGTAAATATTGTTGGCCGCATGAATGCCCAACGGCAGTTCGAGGGTTTTGTCGAAAACAGTCAATAGCGCAAAAAATAGCCCTACACCCATGTAATAAATCATGGCCATACCCAGCCCCACGGCAGCTACTTCGTCGTTGGCACCGTGCAAAAAACCAAAGAATAATGTACTTGCCACTACGCCAATCCACAGGTGCCAAGAACCAACCGCCTGCATCAAATAACCCCGAATAAAAAGTTCTTCAAAGGAAGTTTGAATGGGAATAAGCACCAAGCCAATGGCAAGCGCTGGCCACCAGTCGGCAGGTTTAAAGCTCAAACGGTAATAGTTGGGCATGATAAAATAAGTGGCCAATTCTACCAAAATAGTAAGCCCCAACCACCAACCCGCCGAGGCCAAAATGCGCCTCCAACGCACTGCACTGCCCGAAATAAGCGTAAATGGCGACCGCTGATGAATATGCTTAACCACCAGCCATAATGCCAACAATCCCACCCCAAAACTCGCCAGCATGAGGCCCGTAACCCAATAAGTGGGAATGAAATAGTCGTCGGTGTCGCGGTTGGCCAATGCCCAGCCACCTGGTAGCGACCCCAAGCTCCAAGCCAGCATGATGAGTACAAAAGAAGCCACGTAATAGCCCAAACTATTTTTGCCGTTGCGGGCTAAGTTTACAAATTCGTTCATGGTAGATTTATCAAAATATGACATTTTGTCTTATTTTATTTTGCAAAAAAGCAAAAAATATGCCATTTTGTCGCTATTTTATTTTTGTAAAAACTTTCTTGAAATTAAATAAAGCACTGATAATCAATTGTTTGAGTTAAAAATAGTTGCCGTTTTTATTTTTAACGCATCGAACTGGTACAGAATTTGAAGAATGGATGGCGTTGCTCAATTGAATAAGCAACTATCCAAAGCAAACAAAAATAACTTTAAAAATCATGAGAACATTAGTAAGAACCAACCACGCATTTCCAACTATTTTTGGCAACGTCATGAACGATTTTTTCACGCCATCCGCCCTGAATCAATACGGTGTACCAGCGGTAAACATCATCGAAAGTAACAATGGCTTTTGGCTCGAATTGGCCGCCCCTGGCTTATCGAAAGAAGATTTTAAACTCCATCTCGAAAACAATGTTTTGACAGTTTCGGCCCAAAAGGAGCAAAAAACGGAAGAAACAACGGAGAAATTTACCCGCAAAGAGTTTTCGTTTGGCAAATTTCAACGCTCTTTTACATTGCCACAGTCGGTAAACAGTGCAGACATTCAAGCAACCTACGTGAATGGCATTTTGAGAGTAGAATTGCCTAAAAAAGAAGAGACAAAACCATTGCAACGCCTCATCGAAATCGCCTAATTTGTGCCGTTGTCCGTGTCTTCACGGACAACGGCTTTTTATTTTTTAAAGTAACACAATATCGCTGGCGTTGGCTATTTCAAAGTTTTGAGTTTTTAGATTTTGGGCGATCACCGTCGAGTTTTCGCGGGCTTTGGCTACGGCAATCGGAACGTGATTTTGGTCCATAATTTCTACTACTTCGCCCGCCTCAAATTCGCCCACAACTTCTTGAATACCAACCGCTAACAGACTTTTTCGACTGCGCAAAGCCGAAGCCGCACCCGCGTCCACGCGCAGTTGTCCTGCCGCTAAGCTCCCACTTCCCAGCCACTTGTTGCGGGCCGAAAGGCTGTTTTCTTGCGGCACAAAAACTGTCCCCGTCTCTTCGCGCGTGGCTTTCAAAATGCTGTCGGACTCATTCATGCCAAAAATCACCACTTTGATGCCCATGCGCGTGGCCAATTTGGCGAAGGTAAGTTTAGAACTCATGCCGCCCAAACCCACCGCCGATTTATCGGCCCGAACGTACTGAAAAACAGAACTAATCTGCGCTACTCGCCTGATAATTTCTCCCTTGTCGTTCATCAGCCCTCCCACCGACGTACACAACAGGAGCGTTTCTGCCCCAAAACCTACGGCCATGAGCGTGGCCAATTCGTCGTTGTCCGAAAAAGTAAGTTCGCGGCTGCTTACCACGTCGTTTTCATTTACAATAGGTACTACCCCATTTTGCCACAATTCTTGAAACGTTTCTTTCATCTGCAAAAATTGGTCGCGGTTGGCAAAATGCCCCCGCTCGCACAGGCTCTGGGCAATCGGAATATCGTAAGGCGCAAAAAACTGGGCGTATTTATTGAGCAACAATATATTTCCAATGGCAGCGGCGGCTTTGCGTTGCGTAAGCTCGCCCGCGTAGTTTTTGACAAACGGCCTACCCGCCGCCACCGCCCCCGACGACACAATGACCAAGTGATAATTGGCGTGCAGCTGCGCCACCTGCCGGGCCATTTCGACCATCACCAGCTGGTTCAAATCGCCGTTGGGCTTGGTGATGGCCGCCGAGCCAAATTTGAGAATTAAAATAGGTTTGGACATTTCTTGATTTGTAATTTGAGGAGATTGATGAATGTAATCTTGAAATTAGCTCACAGATTACTGGAATTTTCACAGATAATTCGCTCCTTTTTCTTAAAAATCTGTGCAAATCTGCACAATCTGTGAGCTAATTGTGTAACTTGAAATTAGCTCACAGATTACTGGGATTTTCACAGATAATTCGCTCCTTTTTCTTAAAAATCTGTGCAAATCTGCGCAATCTGTGAGCTAATTGTGTAACTTGAAATTAGCTCACAGATTACTGGAATTTTCACGGATAATTCGCTCCTTTTTCTTAAAAATCTGTGCAAATCTGATCTGTGAGCCAATTCACTCAAACTTCAAACAAAAACCCTGCGGCAGCAAGTTCTTGGTAGCGGTTTTCGTCGAACCTAAAAAAATGGGCGCCGCGCCGCGAAGTACCTTTTTGTTTTTCTTTCAGTTTTTGTAGCAGGTTCATTTTCAAGATTTTCTTACTAAAATTGCGCTTGTCAAGCGGTCGGCCCAGAATAGATTCGTAGAGATTGCGGAGTTCGAGCATCGTAAATTTTTCGGCAAGTAGTTCAAAACCAATGGGTTGGTAGCGCACTTTGCGGCGAAGCTGCTCAAGGGCTTTCTGAAACATCAGCGGGTGGTCATAGACTACGTCAAGGTTGGGCACTTCCGAAATAGGCAACCACGTGGCTCCGTATTGGGTGCTTAGTTTGGGCAATGTGGGTTCTACTTCGAGCAAGGCATAGTAGCAAGTGGTAATGATGCGGTCGGTGGGTACGCGGAAAGGATTGCCAAACGTGTAAACTTGCTCCATGTACACATTTTCTAAACCCGTGAGGCGTTCTACGGTTTGCTGGGCAGCTTCGTCGAGGCTGACGTTGGGCAGCACAAAACCACCCAACAAAGCCCAGTCGCCCACGTAAGGTTCGTACGGAAAACGGTGTAGTAATACGTGGAGTTCTTTGCCCCAAAATCCAAAAATAACGCAATCTACGGAGTTGAGAAGGCTTTTTTCGCCCGCGTGGTAACCAGCAGAAAAGCCATTATGGTTGTGAGCGGTGGTGGCGTTGGTCATACAAAATGGTAACTTTTTGTAGCAAAAGTAACAAGGGCGCAAAAACTACCAATTTAGCCCAAGGCGCGTTTTAAAAAACTACCCAAAAAACCACCTGTGAAGGCTGGGAAAAAAGTAAGGTAGGCCACAAATTGCGTGTGTTCGACTTGTTTGACGGTAAGCGGTAAGTAGGTTTTCATCAAAAATGCCCCCAAAAACATCAGCAAAATAATTGCCAACGCTAACAACCAACCACGTTTGGGTTCAAGAAAACCAATGCCCACCCCCGACAACATAACAGCCAAAAGCGGCAAATGAACGGTGGAAGCTACGTAGCAACAAAACAGAATAATTACAGTCATTGGCAACGCAACGAGCATGCTTCGCAATAATTGAAAGTCAAAAAAATTGGACATTATAAACTGGTTTTGGATTGATAAACTCACCCTTTTGAAGCATAGAAAGCCCAAAAATACCTATATTTGGGCTTTTATGGGCGCACTATGCAAATAGTGCTACAATATTTAACCAACCTCTCCGTTTTTGACAAAGCAAAAACCGTACGCACAAACATGATTTTATTACAAGCCTCAACTGCCATTGACTCCACTGCCGCCGCCGCTGCCGCCACCGAAGGAATCCAGTTTTTTGATTTAGTAATGAAAGGAGGCTGGGTGATGTTCCCGCTCGCTTTCTTGTTTTTTGCCACTGTTTTTCTCATCGTAGAGCGTTGGCTGGCCATCAATAGCAACGGCAAAATTGACGAAAGTTTCGTTGATAACATCAAAGATTTTATCAGACAAGGCAATATCAAATCGGCGGAGTCGCTGTGCCGCAACCAAAAAAGTGCCGCTGGCCGCGTGTTTGAAAAAGCCGTGGGCCGCATTGGTTATTCTATCAAAGACATTGAAAGTACCGTCGAAAATGCGGGGCAAATTGAAGTAGCCAAAATGGAAAGCAACTTGGCGTACCTCGGCGTTATTGCGGGCATTGCACCCATGTTGGGTTTTGTGGGTACTATTTCGGGCATTATCAATATTTTTTACAGTATTTCCCAGTCCAACGATTTCAACATCGGCACGGTGGCAGGCGGTATGTACGAAAAAATGATTACGTCGGGCGCGGGCTTAATTGTGGGTTTGATAGCCTACATGGGTTATCACTTGCTCAACATGAAACTCGACCGTTTCGCGCTCAAACTACAAGGTAGCGCATTCGATTTCTTGGACGTATTGCAGAAACCAGTGAAATAAGGTGTAAGGGTTAAAGGGGAAAAGTTAAAGTAGGCCGTTCTTGCGGTGGAAGACTTGAACGAGTACCTTGATATTCAGTCATTCGCTCATTCAATCATTGTATTCAATGAAAATTAGAAGAAAAAATAAGTTTGCGCCCGAGGTTTTTACCCAATCGTTGAACGACATCATGTTTTTTTTGATGCTGTTTTTCTTGATCATCTCTACGATGGTAAATCCCAACGTCATTAAATTGATGCTTCCAAAGGCAGCTGCCGCGCAGCAATTGCAGAAAAAACAAACTACCCTCGCCGTTGATGCCGAAAAAAATTACTATCTCGACCGTCAGCCCGTTTCAAAAGAAGAACTTCAAAGCAAACTGGAAATAGCCTTCGCCAATGTACTCGAAAAAACGGTTTTACTCCAAGTAGATCAGTCTATTTCGGTGCAAGATTTGGTAGATGTATTGGCCATTGGTGCCAAGCTCGACATCAAAATGGTGATGGCCGTCAAAAAATAAGCTACGGCCAGCTCTTGGGTACTTTCAAATCGCGGGCGTAGGTTTTGGGACAATACGTATGCACGTATTCCAACAATTTGGTTACATCTCCCTCAAAATCAACGTAATAGTCTTCGTCAAACTTATTTAGTTTTTTGAGCATGCCATCGGTTTTTTTGGCAATGTACTCAGCACAAGAGTCAGAACGACTATTGTGAACCTGCAATAAATCGAGCTGGTGGTCAAAAAACGTTTTGAGCAAAAACAGCGTCAGTTCAATATCTCCGTATTTGTCTTTGGTCGTTTTTACGTGCTGGGTAATATCGCCGCTCAAGCTGCGCATATCCATCATCATCCAGCCCGGTGTGTGGTGGGTCATCTGGGCTATTCGCAAAATACTTTTTTTGATTACCTCGCGGCGCAGGTTCAGCGTGTCGCCCTGTTCCAATAGTTCGTATTCGAGGCGCAGCACCAAATTATCGTTTTTGCCTACCAATTGTAGCAAGAGTTTATCTTTCTCTTTTTGGGGCATTTGCACAATTGCTTTTTTGAGTTCGTCAGAAAGGGGCATTTATTGGCAGTAGATTTAGTTTTTGGGCAAATTTAGTATTTTTTTGTTTGGTCTGTTTCTTCTTTCCAATACCCGTATATTTGTGCATCATGAATACTTATTTTAAAAACATACAAATAGGCATTAAGACCACTTGGGTGGGCATGAAACTCACCCTCAAACACTTGTGGCAAGCTCGCTACCGCCGCCGCGAACACAATATCCGCGAGAGCGACTATTTTTTTGAAAATACGGGCATGGTAACGCTCCAATACCCGCTCGAAACCATGCCCATTCCCGACAACGGCCGCTACCGCCTTCACAACGAAATGGACGACTGCATTGTGTGCGATAAATGCGCCAAAGTTTGCCCCGTAGATTGCATCGAAATCGAACCCATCAAGGCCACCGAAGAAGTAGGACGCGCCTCCGACGGCTCGCCCATTCGGCTTTATGCCGCCAAATTTGACATTGACATGGCCAAGTGCTGCTACTGCGGGCTTTGCACCACAGTTTGCCCCACCGAATGCCTCACCATGACCAAAACCTTCGATTATAGCGAGTTTGATATTAGAGATATGAACTATCACTACGCCAACTTAACGCCCGAACAAGCCACCGAAAAAAAGATGCTGTACGAGCAATTTGTAAAAGAAAAAGAAGCGTTGAAAAGTGGCGAGTTGAGTGGAAAGGTAAAAGTGGAAAGTGTAGCGTTTAAAGAACCCGAAAGTAGCAACGCCAAGCCTGGCGTTGATTTAGAAGCCAAGCCTGATGTTGATGTAAAAACCGAACCCCCAACTGCACGCCCAAAGCCTGTTTTTGTGCCTAAAAAGCCAATTACAAAAGAACCTGAAAGTAGCAACGCCAAGCCTGATGTTGATGTAAAAACCGAAACCCCAACTGCACGCCCAAAGCCTGTTTTTCGCCCAACCATGAAACCAAAAGACTAACAAGTAAAAATTTTCGAGTTATTGAATTTCGCTATTCGTTTGATTACCAAAAAGTTAAAGTCCTACCTAATTGGAAAGGATTTAGGTAGAGTTTCTTAAAATTCCAAGCATTTTTGAATCAGTCGAATGTTGAGGTAGGTTTCTAAATCTGAATACGACCTTAAAGTTTAAAACGCTTATAATCATGCTCACACGCCGTCATTTTTTGTTTACTTCGTTTGGGGCAATAGCCGCCGCTTGCCAACGCCCCGCCCAAAAAAACGATAAAATACTGCGCTTTGCCGTAGCTTCCGACGGGCATTATGGCCAACCAAAAACCGAATACGTTGCTTATTTTGACGATATTATCAAAAATCTCCAACGCGAACGTCAAGAGCGCGGGCTTGATTTTGTGGTTTTCAACGGCGATTTGTTTCACGACAATGTGCAGTTTCTGCCCGTCGTAAAGCAACAATTTGAGCGGCTGAGCTTTCCCTATTACGTTACGCGCGGCAACCACGACCACGCAACGCCCACCCAATGGCGCGAAACCTGGGGCTATGAGCTAAACCATGTGGTAAAAATGGGGCAAAACGGGCATCTTTCATATTGCTTCCAAAGTAGTTGACAGTTTTTGAGAAATTAGTCCACAAGCATATTGCCCACTAAACATGTAGTCGGAAAAATTAGTAT